>JADFIJ010000062.1 GCA_022566775.1 Pseudomonadota bacterium
GCTCAAAGATTTACAACTACTGGTAACCTTGCCGAGTCCCCGATTAAAGAAACCCTCAAGATCACGCTTAATTTTTGAATTAACGCAGTTGCTTACCTTCGATCGTTTACTATGAAGATTCACAGCATCCAACCCGGCAAGCACCCACCTCTATTACTTGATCCATATTTTTAAAGAACAGGCCCGTGCCTGAAGACACAGAGCCGGCGTATTATACGCGCCACATGCGGTTTAGCAAGGAATTAAAGGGGTAAAATTGAATATAATTCCGGGCCAGGATAGGGCGTGGAAAAACCACCCGGAATGCGCCGGATTTAGCTAGCTTAATTTGACCAGATGAAAGAGTTTTTTACCCCTTTTGACGACAAAATACCTGCCAATCAGGGCATTTCCCCTCGATAGCTGAAATTCGGGCGAATCTGTCGGCTGACCATTCACGCTAACGGCCTTGTTGGCTATGAACTCCCGGGCCATCTTGTTGGATTTAGCGAGTCCAGTTCGCACCAATACGTCGACAATGCCGTAGGGTGCATTATCGAGCTCGTCAGCGGCAATTTCCGTGCAGGGCAGCCCATCCAACTCCAATTGCTGTAAATCCTGCTCGTTCAGACCACCTATGTCACCGGAAAACAACGCCAAACTGATACGTGTCGCTGCGTTAACACCGTCTACGCCGTGAACCAGGTCGGTAACGTCTTTGGCCAGTATCGCCTGTGCCTCCGGCCTGCTGTTCGAGGCGATATCGCTTTGCTCGATCTGGTTAATCTCGTCAATACTCAAAAAAGTGAAGAATTTGAGGAAACGGTAAACATCGGCATCCGCCGTATTCAGCCAGAACTGGTAGAAGGCATAGGGTGAGGTCTTGTTGGCGTCCATCCACACCGTGCCAGCTTCACTCTTGCCGAACTTGGAGCCATCAGCCTTGGTGATCAACGGCAGCGTAGCACCATAAACCTGCTGCTGATGCATGCGCCGCGTCAGGTCTATGCCGCCGGTGATGTTGCCCCACTGGTCGTTACCACCGATCTGCAAGGTGCAGCCATAGCGCTTGTTGAGCTCGGCAAAGTCATAGGATTGCAGGATCATGTAGCTGAATTCGGTGAAGGAAATGCCTTCACCTTCGCGCTCCAACCGCTGCTTGACCGATTCTTTCTGGATCATGGCGTTAACAGAGAAGTGCTTGCCAACATCGCGCAGGAAGCTGAGGACATCGTAATCTTTGGTCCAGTCGAGATTGTTGACCAATAACGCCGCATTATCGCCCCGGTCAAAATCGAGGAATTGGCTCAACTGGGGTTTAAGACGCTCGGCCCACTCGGTGACCACATCAGCCGGGTTCAGCTGCCTCTCTGAGTCCTTGAAGCTTGGGTCACCGATCATACCGGTGGCACCGCCAATCAGTGCGATAGGCCTGTGTCCGGCCTTCTGGAAGCGTTTCAGAGCCAGCAGCGGCACCATATTACCTATATGCAGGCTCTCGGCCGTCGGGTCGAAGCCGCAGTAAAGGGTTCTGCTACCCTCGGCGAGGTGTGATCTGAGCTCATCACCGCCGGCTAACTGAGAGATTAGCTCGCGCTCCTGTAAGTCGCCGATAATGTCTGTGGCTATTTTAGCCTTAACTACAGCTGGCATATTGCAACCTTATTCCTGGCACCAAACTAAGAAAAATGTGGTTTTTGCCGACCCAGCAGAGGGAGCGGCACAAAAAAAGCAGAAAAGGGGGACAGACCACGTTTTTCTTCCCGTTAAGCGATGTTAACAAGACCAACCATCGAAAAACGTGGTCTGTCCCCCCTTTTTTAACCGCGCCGATTCTACACCAGAACTGGCGTGCGTGGGGCAAACTGGGCAAAAACGCCTGGGATTTGCCTTGCTTGTTGTTATAATCTCGCGCTTTCGGGCGCTATAGGTACGGATGTTGTCGATCTTTACTGACATAACTGAACACGCTAAACGCTTTGTGGCAAGGTACTACCCACGAAACCACCTGTATATGGCCGGTATTTTGGGCATATTGATCATTGGCCTGCTTGCCTTACCCAATAAAGATGAGGCCTCCAGCACCCCCGATCGGATTCAAATCCCCGTCACCGCTGCCCTTAGCACGACAGATTTGGCGGCCGAGGATGGCGCTAGCTCCCCAGATGAGCTGCTCGCTGCCTACGACGTAGCAAGCGAACCCGGCTCCACCCCTGAGCCGGCCAAGGTCGACATCGCAAGGTGGCAGAATATCGAGGTGCAGAGCGGTGACAACCTGTCCGCTATATTCATTAAAGTGGGGCTATCTGACCAGGACCTCTTCCGGGTTCTCAATAGCAGCGATGAGGCCGAGGTTCTGAATCGATTGTATCCTGGTTATCAACTTGATTTCATGATTGCGGATCCAGGCGAGCTGGAACAACTTCGAGTCTTGAAATCACCGCTGGAAGGCTATCTGTTTACACTGAATCAGGGGCGCTACGATGTTGAATCGATACAGAAACAGGCGCTTATCGAACCGGCGTTCAAAGTCGGCACCATTACCGACAGCCTGTTTATGGCGGGTCAACGGGAGCGGATTCCGGCGATCACGATTATGGAGATGGCAAACATCTTCGGTGGTGTAATCGATTTCATACTCGACCCAAGACTCGGCGACAAGTTCAGTATCCTTTACGAGGAAAAATATCTCGATGGCGAATTCATCGCTAACGGTGAAATTCTCGCCACTCAATATATCAACCAGGGTAAGCAATACACCGCGGTTCGCTACATAGACGAAGCCGGCGAGTCAGGCTATTTCAACCCCGATGGTGAAAGCATGCGCAAAGCCTTTTTGCGCAGCCCGCTGGATGTATTCAGAATCAGCTCCAATTTCAATCCCCGCCGCCGCCATCCTATCCTCAACACCATTCGTGCTCACAAGGGCACCGACTATGCGGCGCCCAGGGGTACCCCGGTGCGGGCCACCAGTGATGGCACGGTGACCTGGGCAGCGCGCAATGGTTCTTTCGGCAATCTTGTCGTGGTCCGGCATGCGGGCGGCTTCGAAACCAAGTATGCCCATCTGTCAAAATATAATAGAGGCGCCAGACGTGGAGACCGGGTCAGACAAGGGGACATCGTCGGCTACGTAGGGTCCACCGGCGGGGCGACGGGCCCGCACCTTCACTACGAATTCCTGATGAATGGCGTCCATCAAAATCCGCGTACAATTCTGGATAAACTACCCAAAGCCGTATCCATCGATGCCACCGAGATGGATCGATTTCGAAGTCAGACCGCAGCTCTTCTGCAGCACTTCGATGAGCTGAATGATGCACGACTGCTTACATTAAATCAGCCCAGCGCTGATTGAATCCACTCTGATGATTGATTCCGATCTTTATATTGGGCTGATATCCGGCACCAGTCTCGACGGTGTCGATTGTGCCCTGGTTCAATTTAGTGACAATCAACCTTCTCTACTGGCTTCCCATTTCAGCCCAAGCAGTACCGCCTTACGCCAGCGAACGTTGGCGATGTGTGCGGGCACCGACATAGACTTGCGCCTGTATGGCGAGGTCGACATTGAACTGGGCCGGTTTTTTGCGGCGGGTGTCGAAGCATTACTAAAAAAAGCTGGCGTCGATGCTGGGTTGGTGAAGGCCATTGGCAGTCACGGTCAGACCGTCTGGCATCAGCCCATGGGAGAGTTTCCCTTTACCCTGCAACTGGCAGACCCCAATGTCATCACCCAGCGCACCGGCATCACTACTG
Source organism: Pseudomonadota bacterium (assembly GCA_022566775.1). GTDB lineage: Bacteria > Pseudomonadota > Gammaproteobacteria > Pseudomonadales > Pseudohongiellaceae > UBA9145. The sequence continues at coordinate 3,739 of JADFIJ010000062.1, forward strand.
TCGCCGATTTTCGTCGGCGCGATATGGCTGCCGGCGGACAAGGCGCCCCGCTGGCGTCCATGCTGCATAGAAACTATTTTGGATCCGCCAGCGAAGATCGCGTGGTGGTGAATATCGGCGGTATAGCAAATATCACAGTGCTGAATAAAAGTGGCAAAAGCTTGGCCTTCGATACGGGCCCCGGTAATGTATTAATGGACTACTGGATCGGCAAAAACCTGGACAAGAACTTCGATAACAATGGCGACTGGGCTCGAAGTGGGAAAACGGATGGGGCGTTACTTTCTCTGCTACTGGATGAGGAGTATTTGTCGTTGCCTCCCCCCAAGAGTACCGGTCGAGAGCTATTCAACGGTCACTGGCTGGAAAGCAAACTGCAACAATGTCAGCACGACGTGGCCGCCGCTGACGTGCAAGCAAGCCTGGTGAAATTCACCGTGGCAACAATCGCCGCAGAAATCAGAAAACACATAGAGCCAGATCAGGTCTACATCTGTGGTGGTGGTGCCCACAACACGAGCTTGATGACGGCACTGCAAATAGCTTTGCCAGATGCTGAAGTCGCCACCACCGCTGCCGCTGGCCTGGATCCTGACTGGGTCGAAGCCATCGCCTTCGCCTGGATGGCGAAACAGACACTGGCAGCTCGACGTATCGAGACCGGGGCATTTACCGGCGCCACCGAGCCGATCATCTTAGGTGGTATTTACCAGGCCTGATCTCTGACCCGAATATGAAGAGTGATCTACTAACAATCTAAATAGAAAAAGAAGAACCACAGCCGCAGGTAGTGGTGGCCATGGGATTATCGACAACGAATCGGGACCCTTCCAGGCCTTCAACATAGTCGATTTTTGCGCCCAGCAAATACTGGAAACTCAAGGAATCTACCAACAGGCTCGCACCCTTGTTTTCGATGACCGTATCGTCCTCAGCAGTCTCTTCATCGAATGAGAAACCATATTGGAATCCGGAACAACCGCCACCGGTTACGAAAACCCGAAGTTTCAGCTGTTCATTACCTTCTTCGGTAATAAGGCTATGCACCTTGGCCGCGGCATTGTCGGTAAAGGACATAATGATGGGATCTTGGGACTGGACAACGGACATTGAATTACCAATTAGAACTGAAAAAATGCTTTTTAAGCGATGATAACGGGCAAGAGACTATGAGTCAGGCTAGCCACGAGCGCTAATTATCGCAATAACCTAGTGATTTAGTCAACTATTGCTCACTTCTGCAAGGACTTGCTATCGAAGGGCAGCTTTTTGTGGTTGGCGATCAGGCGATTGGGCCGGGATTGATTCGCGCCGATATGCATGAGATTGCCATTCACCTCCGATCCCATAACCATCTCGATCAAATTGTAATAGACATTGCCGACCACCACCGCCTTGGCCGCCAATTCAATGTGTATGGCGGCCCGAACATCGCCCTGCACCAGGCCATTCACTATTGCCGAGGGCACACAAATCTCGCCTTCAACCGAGCCATTTTCCGTCACCCGAATCAGCGCCTCGGAATCATCTTCGGCATAGATATTTCCCTTCACCTTGCCTTCGATAATTAGCTCACCACTAAAATGAATGTCACCAACTATTTCAGTAGACCTCGATACCAGTGTATGAGCCGGGCCATTTACGTGTCTTGTATTGTCAGCTGATTTATTAAACATGGTCCTAATCTCCTTGGGGAGCCTCTGACTAAGTATTCAATGCCTCTGGCCTGCAGAGGACACGCAGAGACATTGAATACTTAGTCAGAGGCTCCCATTACCACCCAACTAAAATATTGATCTATGCTTTTTTCTACCGGCTCGGTGGCGACGGCGGCAATCTGAATTCTTTCAGGCTCGAAGCCCGCTGGAAGTGCCAGCTCACCCTCTATATTCTGAAAATATTTGAACCTTAATCGAATGTCCAATTGGTCCTGTTCATCCGAGATATCACGCAGCGCAAATATCACCTGCTCATCGCCTAGCCGACCGACGAGGTTGACATTGACATGGCCCCTTAGATACGAATCTCCATCTGCATCCTGTTGCCGCATCACCAGCTTGTAGCGAAATCGATCCGGATTTGATGTGCCGTAAATTTCCATCTGTCCCACAATCAAACCCGTGTCTGCCGTTGCATTCGAGACCACCTGCCGGTAGAAGACAACGTCCTGCTGTAGTTGGGCGAGCTGTTCTCTCAAGTTTCGAATCGTGGCCTGAACCTCTGCCGTCGCCTGCTGATCCATCACACTGCTTCGGTCCAGTATCGCAACCTGTCGACTCAGATCGGAATTCTGACTGCGTAGCGCAGAGACTTCAGTCTTCAGCTTGTCCCTTTCATCCTGAACCGCGCCCTGGGCGCTCAGGCTTTGATAATAACCGTAGAGGAATCCGCTCACCACACTGCCGGCGACCACGGCAACCAGCACGACAAACAGCAGCGCGCGCCGACGTGGGCGGTAAGGCACTACCACCATCTGTTCCTGTTTGCTGCCTTTAACTACATTTGGCATCTGGGAGCCTCAATCTCACTCGCTCTGGCAGGGCTATGGCCGGCTCGGCCAATCATGACTACTCCTGGCCCTTTATCGACTAGGGCAGCAGCGCGATCGCTTCAAGACCCGCAGTTTCTTCCAGCTGAAACATGATATTCATGTTTTGTATGGCCTGCCCGGAAGCGCCCTTTACCAGATTGTCTATCGCAGCAAGCACTACGATGGTATCTGTATCTGGGAAGTAGTTTACCGAAATTTTACAGTTGTTCGAAGCTTTGACGTCGCGCGTCGCCGGAAGTTCACCCTGGGGCAACACCTCAACGAAGGGCTCACCCTCATACCTGTCTTCAAAAATTGATTGCAGCTGTTCGATGCTGACGTCGGTACCGGTTTTGACAGGTGCATAGAGCGTCGCCAGAATTCCCCTGATCATCGGCGTTAAATGCGGGACGAAGGTGAGCCCGACTGCGGTCTCGGCGTATTGACCCAAGCCCTGTGTGATTTCAGGATGATGGCGGTGACCAGACATTGCGTAAGCCCGGATAGATTCTGCGGCCTCGCACAACAAATAGTCCTCTACCGCCTTGCGGCCGGCACCGCTGACTCCGGATTTCGCATCTGCGATTAAGCGACCACAATCTACTAATTGTTGTTGCAACAGCGGCAGGAAACCAAGCTGGATAGCGGTAGGATAACAACCGGGAACGGCGATAAGCTGCGCGCTCTGGATCTGTTCCCGGTTAACTTCGGGTAGACCATACACGGCAGTGGCGATCAGATCGGGACAGCTGTGGGTGGTGTTATACCATCGCTCCCAGAGCCCGACGTCCTGGATACGAAAATCGGCGGAAAGATCTATGACCCGGACCCCAGCCTCGATCAAGGCGGCCACAGAATCCATCGCCACGGCATGAGGTGTGGCAAAAAACACCACATCACAGGCGCCGACAGCCTCGGCGTCCGGTGCCACGAAATCCAGATCAATATGACCCCGCAAGTTAGGGAAACGCTTGCTGACGGCGGTGCCACACAACGCTCGCGAAGTGACCACGGCAATCTCTACGTCCTGACGCGGCGCCAGCAATCGCAGGAGTTCAACTCCCGTGTAGCCCGTAGCACCAACGATTCCTACTTTGATCAAAGCGTGACTCCTTGAATTCGAAGTTTTTCAGGTGACTTGAGAAAATCAGAGCTATAGACAGTAGAGTAATTCAGGTCCAGACCGTTGCATCGAGGCCGGACGGAGTATCTTACACGCAGACACCAGGATTGCAATAAACCTTGGGCATCTCTGAATAATGCCTGAGATCGGTACTCCAGGGCCAGTGTAGGCATTCATCAAGACTTGGCGCAGTAGCTGTGATAGCTTTTGCTATGCCTGCCCTGGAGCAGGAATGGGGGCAAAACGGGAGAGTTGTATGCTCTGGATTAAGGCATTTCATATTATCACGGTGGTGACCTGGTTTAGTGGTCTGTTCTATCTACCGCGACTTTTTGTCTATCATGCCATGAGCGAGGATCAGCTTAGCAAGGATCGTTTCATCATCATGGAACGCAAGCTATTCTGGGCGATTACCACGCCTTCCGCCATTGTGGCAGTCCTGCTCGGCAGTTGGCTGCTGTACGATAATGCCAGTTACTTTATGGCCTGGTGGTGGATGCAGGTGAAGTTGGTCCTGGTAGGGCTGCTGGTGGCCTATCACTGGGGTTGCTGGCGATTCATGAAGGCACTGCGGGAAAATAGAAATATTCGTAGCCACATCTTTTTTCGATTCTTTAATGAAATGCCCGTGTTTTTGTTAGCCGGAATTGTGATTCTTATCGTCGTCAAACCAACCCTGTAATTGACTGCAGCCGCCACTGTTAAATCGACAAGACAGCTTCAACATGAGTGAAAACAAACCCACCGTACTGTGTTTCTCGGGACTGGACCCGACCGGCGGCGCCGGCATACAGGCAGATATCGAAACCCTGTTCAGTATCGGTTGCCATTGTGCGCCGGTGATAACTGCGCTTACGGCTCAAAATACCCAAAACGTAATCGCCGTGAAGGCGACCGAGCCATCGTTGCTGGTACAGCAGGCGCGGGCGGTGCTGGAAGACTTGCCGGTGCAATATTTCAAGATTGGTTTGTTAGCTAGTGTGGAGAGCATCGAAGTACTGCACACGCTGTTGCAGGACTACGCCCACATACCGGTGGTACTCGATCCAATCATCTCTGCCGGTGGCGGCTATGAATTCGGCGGCGATGAAATCATCGAGGCAATGCGCAGCTTGCTGATTCCTCTCACTACGGTGTTGACGCCGAATACCGACGAACTCACCCAGCTGGCGCCAACGGCTGACACGCCTGATGCCTGCGCTAATGAAATTCTGGATACGGGATGTCAACACATCCTCCTCACCGGCACGCATGCGCAGACCCCTGGTGTAGTCAACAAACTATATGCTCCACATCAGAGTATTACTCTGTTTAACTGGCCACGTCTGGAAAACAATTACCATGGTTCCGGCTGTACACTCGCCGCCGCCATCGCAGGATATCTCGCCCACAAATTGACTTTGCACGATGCCATCCAACAGGCCCAGCGCTTCACCTGGGAAGCATTAAGCCATGGCACGCGCATGGGCTTCGGTCAACACATGCCCAACCGCAGTTTTTGGAACAAGCAAATACTCTAGGCTCTATGCAACTGTCAGGCATTTATGCGATCACCGATGATATTCTCTTGCCCGCGCACGCCCGGCTCGAAGCGGTTGCAGCTGCGCTCGGCGCCGGCATCTCCTTGTTACAGTTTCGCAGCAAGTCCGGCACCAGAGAAAGCAGGCTAAAGGCGGTGATTGAACTACTCCACCTGTGCAAGGCCCATCATGTTCCCTTGATCATCAACGATGATGTTGACCTTTGCCTGGCGGCAGATGCCGATGGTGTCCATTTAGGCCAGCACGATACAGCACTCGAAGTTGCGCGCACGCGACTGGGGCCGACGGCGATAATTGGAGCCACTTGTCACTCTTCCATAGACAGCGCAGTGCAAGCGCAATCGGCAGGCGCCGATTATGTCGCCTTCGGCCGTTTCTTCGACTCGGCGACAAAACCGGAGGCGCCCCCGGCACAACTTGAAATTCTCGGCCAGGCGAAAGCCGCTGTTTCTATTCCCATAGTTGCTATTGGGGGCATCAATGCGGAAAATGGCGCCGACGTTCTGGCAGCCGGCGCCGACATGCTGGCGGTGATAGACGCCATCTTCGGTGATAACGAACAAGTAAGGCAGAGAACCGAAGCCCTGGTCAGGATCAGCAATCAGTGCAGCGATAAAAACCTGGTTTGAAAAAAGTCAAAGGAAAGGATAGCAAGGGCACTTCTGAATAATGAGCAACGAAAACTCCAGCAAGCTGTATCAACAGGCGCTGCAATTCATTCCCGGCGGAGTCAATTCGCCGGTCAGAGCCTTCAAGGGGGTGGGCGGCAATCCCCTGTTCTTCAAGGCTGGCGAGGGTGCCTATCTGATCGATGTCGATGACAATCGCTATGTCGACTACGTCGGCGCATGGGGCCCATTGATATTGGGCCATCGTCACCCGAGCGTTATTCAAGCCCTCACCGCTCAGTTAGAGCGGGGTATCGCCTATGGCGCATCGACCGAGGCGGAAGTACGACTCGCTGAAAAAATCTGTCAGTTGCTACCGTCAGTGGAACGTGTCCGTCTCGTCACTTCGGGCACCGAGGCCACCATGAGCGCGATTCGCCTGGCTCGAGGCTACACTCGCCGTGATCAGATCCTTAAATTTGAAGGCTGTTATCACGGCCATGTCGATGGCCTGTTAGTGAAAGCCGGTTCCGGCGCCCTGACCCTGGGAACACCAGACTCCCTCGGTGTGCCCAGCGCTTACACCGAACTTACCCATGTACTGCCGTTCAATGATATTGACGCGGTAAATCAATTTTTCCATGCCCGGGGCGATGAAATCGCCTGTGTGATCGTCGAGCCCGTGGCCGGCAACATGAACTGCGTGCCGCCGGTACCCGGTTTCCTGGAAACCCTGCGGGAGTCCTGCTCTCGCCACGGTAGCCTGCTGATATTTGATGAAGTCATGACTGGCTTTCGCGTGGCACTGGGCGGCGCACAGGCCGTTTATGGGGTGACGCCGGATCTCACCACGCTGGGCAAAGTCATCGGCGGTGGCCTGCCCGTGGGTGCCTTCGGCGGCAGGCAGGAGATCATGGAACTGATTGCACCCAGCGGCGGCGTCTACCAGGCCGGTACGCTCTCGGGCAGTCCCCTGGCTGTCGCCGCCGGCCTGGCTATGCTCGAGCTTGTCAGCGAGCCAGACTTTTACAGCAGGCTCGAAGCCAGGGCCCAGACCCTGTTGCGTGGCTTGAGCGAGCGAGCGGCCGCCGCCGGGGTGCCATTCACCAGCAACTGCGTCGGTGGCATGTTTGGTTGTTTCTTCAATACCGATGAACGTATTACCCGGTATTCCCAGGTCATTGCCGGCAACCTCGATCACTTTCAGACCTTCTTCCATACCATGTTAGACAATGGGGTCTACCTGGCCCCTTCTGCCTATGAGGCGGGATTCATATCTGCCGCTCATGGCGATCGGGAAATTCAATTGACACTGGATGCGGCAGAAAAAGCATTCGATAAAATCGCCTCATAGTCTGGCCAATGCCCACGAGCGACAGGAAATAACGATGACAACTTATGATGTATACGGTGTTGGCAATGCACTCGTGGACAAGGAATTCGAAGTCGACGACAATTTTTTCGAAGAGCACAAGATCGAAAAAGGGATAATGACTCTTGTTGCCGTGGAGCAGCAACAGTACCTGCTGCATATTCTGGAGAGCAAATACGGGGTGAGAAAACGCGCTGGCGGTGGCTCGGCCGCCAACACGCTCTACGCATTGAGCCAGTTCGGTGGTAGGGCTTACTTCACCTGCAAGCTGGCTAATGACGAAACCGGTGATTTTTATCTCGAGCAACTCGGCGACTATAATATTCAGACCAATACCCACAATCAGCGAGAGCATGGCATGTCCGGTCAATGCCTGGTGATGATCAGTCCGGATGCAGAGCGCACCATGCACACCTATCTCGGGGTGTCGGAAAACGTATCGACGGAAGAATTAAATTACGCCGCCGCAAAAGTCTCCAAGTACATCTACCTGGAAGGTTACCTGGTGACTTCCCGCAGTGCGAAAGCTGCGATCATCGAGCTCAAGCGATTTGCCGAAGCCAACCAAGTGAAGACGGCGATGACATTTTCTGACCCATCCATGCTTGAGTATTTTAGGGATGATATCAACGATGTGCTGGGTGATGGTGTGGATCTATTATTCTGCAACGAAACCGAAGCACTGCTATGGAGTGGTGCAGCGAACATAGAAGCTGCCTGTGAAATCATGAAAACAAAGGCCAGGCAGTTTGCCATCACCCGGGGCAGCAAGGGTGCACTTTTATTCGATGGCAGCAACTACATTTCGATCGCAGCCCATACGGTCAATGCAGTCGATACCAACGGTGCCGGCGATATGTTCGCCGGCGCATTTCTTTACGGGATTACCAGCGGCAAAGATTTCGTAACGGCTGGCAGGCTTGCAAGCCTGGGTTCGGCCACCGTGGTAGAAAATTTTGGACCGAGACTGGATGCCGCATTGCATCAGCAAATTGCTGATGAGATACTAAAATAAGCAGGGGTTATTGCCAGATATTGCTAATCAGTCAGCGTCTATTGGCTACGGCTACGCTCGCAAATCATCGACAAATTTCTTCACACCATCAAACCAGGAAGATTTTCGAGGGGATTGCCGGGTGCCTTGTTGCTCCTGAATTTGCTGAAATTCTTGCAGGATTTCTTGCTGACGGCTGGTGAGATGAATCGGTGTTTCCACCACGACTCGGCAGAGGAGATCGCCGGCACTGCCGCCCCGGATAGGCGTAACGCCCTTGTTTCGCAAGCGGAAGAGCTTGCCCGATTGTGTCGCGGCGGGAATTTTCAACTTAACGCGACCATTGAGTGTGGGCACTTCCAGTTCACCGCCCAGCGCCGCGTCACCAAAACTGATGGGAATCTCACAGTGCAGGTTGCGCCCATCGCGCTGGAAAATATGGTGGGGACGCACACCGATCTCTACATAGAGGTCTCCCGGCGGGCCACCATGAGCCCCGGTCTGGCCCTCTCCGGTCAGCCGGATTCGATCCCCACTGTCCACCCCGGCTGGAACCTTGACCGATAGAGTCTTGGTCTCGTCCACCGCGCCGCGGCCGTGACAGCTACTACAGGGACTCTTGATCTGTTTGCCGGTACCCTGGCAACGGGGGCAGGTTTGCTGCATGGAGAAAAATCCCTGCTGCATGCGAACCTGGCCATGACCGCCACAGGTGCTGCAATCGACTGGTACGGTGCCTTTCTTCGCACCGCTGCCCCCGCAGGGTTCACAGCTTACCGTGGTTGGGATCCTGATCTTGACCGTGGTGCCTTGCACCGCCTCTTCCAGATTGAGCTCGAGGTTGTAACGAAGGTCTGCACCCTGTCGAACATGGCTGCGACCGCCGCCGCGGCCGCCGCCGAAGATATCGCCAAAGATATCGCCAAACATGTCGCCAAAGTCGGCGCTGCCAGCACTGGTCTGCCCTTCCACACCGGCGTGACCGAACTGATCGTAGCGAGCTCGTTTCTTGGCATCCGACAAAACCTCGAAGGCTTCATTGGCTTCCTTGAACTTGTCTTCAGATTCCTTGTTGTCTGGATTACGATCCGGGTGATGCTTCATGGCAACACGTCGGTAAGCCTTCTTAATATCGGCTCCCGGAGTGTCCCGGGTAACACCCAGGACTTCGTAGTAATCTCGCTTTGACATGAACCCAGTTCTCTTCCCTACTGTTATTTCTACTTAACCGATGTCCGCACACAGTGCACGCAACTGAGTCTGTATTTAAACGCAAAAAACTAAGCCATGGAGATGACCTAGTTTTTGCCGCTCGGTTCGATCGCTTGGGAAGGGCTTCTTAACTACTTACTCGTCCCGATCATGCCATCCCACCTACTTGTCTTCTTCCTCAGTTTCTTTCTCGGCTTCCTCTATGACTTCTTCGAACTCGGCATCCACGGCGTCATCGTTACCCGAACCGCCTGCGTCTGCCGCATCTCCGGCGGCACCCGCCTGCGCCTGTTCTTCGGCTTGGATTTTCTGCGCAAGGCCAGAAGATGCTTCGCTCAGTGTCTTGGTTCTGGCTTCAATATCCGCCAGATCGTCACCCTTGATCGCGTCTTCCACGGCAGTCACTGCTGTGTTGATGGCATCCTTTTCCTCATCGGTGACTTTATCGCCGGCTTCTTCCAGGGTCTTCTTGGTAGCGTGCACCAAGGCATCGGCTGAGTTACGCGCCGTGATGAGCGCCTCAAACTTCTTGTCCTCTGCCACATTGGCTTCGGCATCCTTAATCATTTTCTCGATTTCTTCATCAGACAATCCGCTGGAAGCCTTGATAATAATGGACTGTTCTTTTCCTGTAGCCTTGTCTTTCGCCGACACATTCAATATGCCATTGGCATCGAGATCGAAGGCCACCTCAATCTGCGGCAGTCCCCGTGGCGAGGGCGGAATATTCGCCAGATCGAATCGGCCCAGCGACTTGTTCTGTGCAGCCTGCTTGCGTTCACCTTGCACAATATGAATGGTAACCGCGGTCTGATTGTCATCGGCGGTTGAGAAAATCTGGGTTTTCCTGGTGGGGATTGTCGTGTTCTTTTCGATCAGGGTACTGGCGACTCCGCCCAGAGTCTCAATACCCAGAGACAATGGGGTCACATCTAACAATAAGACATCGTTGACCTCACCAGAAAGCACGGCAGCCTGAATCGCCGCACCTACAGCAACGGCTTCGTCTGGATTAACATCACGACGAGATTCCTTGCCGAAGAAGTCAGCCACTTTCTGCTGCACCAGGGGCATACGGGTCTGTCCACCCACCAGGATGACATCATCGATGCCGGAGATATCGAGGTCGGCATCGGCCAGCGCTATCTTCACCGGCCCCAGCGTTTTCTCAACCAGTTCTTCGACCAATGATTCGAATTTGGCACGTGTAAGCTTTTGCACCAGGTGCTTGGGCCCACTGGCATCGGCGGTAATATAAGGCAAGTTGATTTCAGTCTGCTGCGCGGAAGACAATTCGATCTTGGCCTTCTCAGCGGCTTCTTTCAGTCGCTGCAGCGCCAGCGGATCATTGTGCAGGTCCATGCCGGTTTCTTTCTTGAATTCATCGGCCAGGTAATCGATCAGGCGCAGGTCGAAATCTTCGCCACCGAGGAAGGTATCGCCGTTGGTGGAGAGTACTTCGAAGGTGTGTTCGCCATCGGTTTCGGCAATCTCAATAATGGAGATATCGAAGGTACCACCACCGAGGTCGTAGACTGCAATCGTGGTATCACCGGTCTTCCTGTCCATACCATAGGCAAGGGCTGCAGCGGTCGGTTCGTTGATGATGCGCTTGACTTCGAGCCCCGCAATCTTGCCCGCATCTTTGGTAGCCTGGCGTTGGGAATCGTTAAAATAAGCCGGCACCGTCACCACCGCTTCCGTGACTGCCTCGCCGAGGTAGTCTTCCGCGGTCTTCTTCATCTTCATTAAAATCTGTGCGGATATCTGCGGAGCTGACATCTTGTCGCCATTGACCTCTACCCAGGCGTCGCCATTGTCGGCTTTGACAATATTGTAGGGCACCATCTTGATGTCCTTCTGCACCTCATCATCGTCGAATTTGCGACCGATGAGGCGCTTGATGGCAAACAGGGTGTTGCTTGGATTGGTTACCGCCTGACGCTTGGCGGACTGGCCTACCAGGGTTTCTCCCTCGTTGCTGTATGCAACGATGGATGGGGTAGTGCGATCCCCTTCTGAATTTTCGATAACCTTGGCCTCACCGGCGTCCATAACCGCGACACATGAATTGGTGGTTCCCAGGTCAATACCAATTATCTTACCCATTTTCTAAATCTCCGATCTGAATCTGATCATTATCTTACTGCTTTTGTTTTCTAGCTCTGCTTCCCAATATTGGCCCGATCCGGCTGAATTCAAGGATCAGGGCGCTAAATCCTGCAAATAATGGCTTACGCCATTTCTGTCCGGTTGCGGCCCGACTATGGGGCCATTACCACGCTGCGAGTCTGTAACTTAGTGATAAAATTCAACGACTTACTTAGGAATCGTCGTCGGCACTCTCTACCGGCGCCTTCGCCACGATCACCATCGCCGGCCTGATAACCCGACCATGGAGGGTGTAGCCTTTCTGCATTACCGCAATCACCGTGTTCGGCTCCACTTCGGCATTCTCCTGAATCGACATCGCCTGGTGCAATTCCGGATCGAAGGGCTCGCCATGGGGCTCAACGACCTCAATGCTGAACTTACTGAAGCAGTCAGCGAAACTTTTCAGCGTCAGCTCCACACCCTCATAGATCGCCTTGATTTTTTCGCCTTCATTGACAGCACTTGCACCCTCATCCGATTCGTCATTTTCACCGTCGGCGGCCAGTGCCCTTTCCAGGTTATCCACTACCCCAAGCAGTTCGATGGCAAACTTTTCCTGTCCGTACTTATGGGCTTTTTCCACATCCTGCTGGGTACGACGGCGTAAGTTCTGCATTTCCGCCTGCACCCGCAGCAAATCATCTTTCGCGTTTTCGGTGGCGAGCTCGAATTGCTCCAGCTTCTCCACGGCTTGATCCGATGTCATCTCGCCAAAGCCACACTCTGGTGTTTCCGCATCATCGGCCCCGGGTAATTCCTCAGAATCTTCGGTATCTTCGGTATCTTCGGTATCTTCGGTATCTTCGGTATCTTCGGTATCTTCGGTATCTTAGGTAGCTTCGGTATCTTCGGTATCTTCGTTAGCTTTGGTAG
>JADFIJ010000063.1 GCA_022566775.1 Pseudomonadota bacterium
TGGGCAAGACTACACTGGCCCGCATATTGGCGAAGTGCCTGAATTGCGAGACTGGCATCACCTCGGCTCCCTGCGATAAATGCGGTGCCTGCATCGAGATCAACGAGGGCAGATTTATCGACTTGCTGGAAGTCGACGCGGCTTCCCGCACCAAGGTCGAGGACACGCGGGAGTTGCTGGACAATGTTCAGTACACCCCAACTCGCGGTCGTTACAAAATCTACCTGATCGACGAAGTGCACATGCTCTCCAATCACAGCTTCAATGCCTTATTAAAGACGCTGGAAGAACCCCCTCCCCACGTTAAATTTCTATTTGCCACCACCGATCCGCAAAAACTGCCGATCACCATTCTTTCCAGGTGTCTGCAGTTGAATCTTAAAAACCTGAGCCCGCAAATCATCGTCGAATACCTGGGCACGGTGCTGGAGAAGGAACAGATTAAACATGATGAAGGCGCTCTGTGGCAGATCGCCGCCGCCGCTGCCGGCAGCATGCGCGATGCGCTGACCCTGGTGGATCAGGCCATATCCTATTGCGAGGGGGAAATCAGCAACGACGGGGTAATAGAGATGCTAGGCGTGCCGGAACAGCGGCAGGTTTATGAATTGCTCGACGCAATGGCTGGTGGAGACATTCGGCGGGCCATAAGCCTGGTCCAGGTGATGGCGGAGCAGACGCCGGATTTCAATCACACTCTGGACAGCTTGTTGTCGATATTGCATCGAATCGCGATGGTGCAGGTACTGCCTGAGGCCATCGATAACAGTTTCGGGGATAGACAGCAAATTCAGCAACTGGCGAGCCGATTCACGGCTGCAGACATACAGCTGTATTACCAGATTGGACTCAAGGGTCGGGAGGATCTCGGCATGGCTGCCGAAATGCGGGCGGCATTTGAAATGCTGATTATTCGTATGCTGGTTTTTTCGCCTGACTATGTACCCCTGCCGTCAGTCTCTCAGAGTAATCCTGTAGATACCGAAGACCGAGCCGCCCGCCACGAATCTGAAAGCGCGGCCCCGGTAAGCGAAAAAAAAAAGTGCAAGCTAGTTCCTGATGGTGGCGGCCCAGATGCCGGCAATAGCTTGCCCATCGATCACGAACAGTGGCTGCGGTGCTATCCCGCGATCACCGTCAATGGCATAGCTGCCAATGTTCTGGCCAACACCGAATTGAAGAAGGCCACCGACGACTCCCTGTATTTCGTGCTGGATCAGAGTCAAAGCGCCGTATACGGCGATGAAATATTGCCAAAGCTTGAGCAGATCCTCAGCGATTTTTTTGGTAGGGAACTGGCTGTGCATATCGAGGTTGACTCCACCGAGAAAGAGACGCCGGCGGAATTGGCGCAACGACTCAAGCAGGAGCGACATAGCGAAATGGTGAGTGAATTTGAACGGGATGCAAATGTTCAGGAATTGTTGAAGCACTTCTCAGGCACGTTGGCGCGAGACAGCATTGCCCGGTTAAATATTGAGGAAAGTCATGACTGATCTAAATGAAATAATGAAACAGGCGAAGCAGATGCAGGAGCAGTTTCAGAAAGCGCAACAGGATCTGGCAAATTTGGTAATCGAAGGTGAATCCGGTGCGGGCCTGGTGAGGGTGAGCATGAATGGCCGTCATGACGTGGTCAAAGTGAACTTGAGTGATGCCCTGATGGCAGAAGAAAAAGAAGTTGTAGAAGACCTGATTGCCGCCGCCATTAATGATGCGGTGCGCAAGCTCGAAGAGAAGAGTAAGGAGTCGCTCGGCGGACTGGCCCATGGAATGAAGCTACCGGAAGGATTTAAGTTGCCGTTTTAGCAGGCTGTTGAAAAACTCTCAGCCGGCACAATACTGCGTTAAGATATGGCTCAAAATGCTCATTTACATCGTGTAAACTCCGCTTTTTCGCCAGATCTTGCCTTGTCTTGCACTCGACTGAGAGCTTTACAACAACCTGCTAGGGAAGCCGATGAACTCGAGTCCGCTAATAGATCAATTAATGGAAGCCTTTTGCTGCCTGCCGGGTGTGGGACCCAAATCGGCTCAGCGGATGACGCTGCACCTGCTGCAAAGAAACCGGGATGGAGGCAAGAAACTTGGCGAGGCCTTGGCGCTTGCTCTCGAACGCGTGGGCAATTGTGTGCAGTGTCGAACCCTGACAGAAGAAGCGGTTTGCAGAATCTGTGCAAGCGCGTCCAGGGACCGCAAGATCTGTTGTGTGGTCGAATCCCCCGTGGATATTTACGCCGTCGAGCAGTCCGGCACCTTCCGCGGCATCTATTTTGTCTTGATGGGGCACTTGTCGCCGATTGATGGCATCGGTCCGGAGCAATTGGGTGTCTCTCAACTGCTGGACAAGGTAAAGCACAAGGACAGCGAGATCGAAGAAGTAATCATTGCCTGTAATCCCACGGTGGAAGGCGATGCCACCGCCTATTACCTGGCAGAACAACTCAAGCATTGCGATATCGTGGTGTCGCGCATAGCCCATGGGGTTCCGGTTGGCGGCGAACTCGAATTTGTCGATGCCAGCACCTTGAGCCATGCCTTTGCCGGTCGTAAGGCCATGGACGAGTCCTGATCGTCATGAATGGCAACGTCGAACTGCCTCGTATATTTGTCGATGATAGCGCCCAATTCAGCGCCCTCTGCCGGCAGTGGCAAGGCGCGGAAAGCCTGGCGCTAGACACCGAGTTCGTTAGAACCAGCACCTTCTATTCGAACATTGGCTTGCTGCAAATCGCTGACCTCCATACCTGTTACCTGGTGGATCCGCTGCGCATAAGCGATTGGACCGAGTTTTCATTGCTGTTAAGAGATGCTCGATGTTGCTTTGTCATCCATTCCTGTAGTGAAGATCTGAACCTGCTGTTTACCGCCCTCAAGGTTTTGCCGGCAAGGGTCTTCGACACGCAACTCGCGGCGGCGTTTCTGAACATGGGATACAGCGTGAGCTATCAGTCCTTGGTTAGCGAGCTGTTGGGAATCGATGTGGTGAAAGATGAGACGCGCTCCGACTGGTTGCGACGGCCGTTAACGGACACCCAGATCTCCTATGCCGCCGCCGACGTTAACTACTTGCTGCAATTGCAGACTTTGTTAGAGCAACAACTTCAGGACAAGGGCGTTCTGGAATGGTTTGTCGACGAATGTGAGCAGCGGATACGCATGGCCCCTGAATTCGAAGAAAAAAAGAACTGGCAATCGCTTTACGCCGGCTTCAGCAATGCCTGGCGTCTGAGTGATGAAGGCCTAGGAATTTTACAGGCGCTCTGCTATTGGCGGGAGCAGGAGGCCCGACGTCGGAACAAGCCCCGGTCCTGGATTGCCAAGGATCAGGATTTATTAGGTATTGCCATGCACCTGGCCGAGGATGAGAATAGGTCCCTGTCTGGCTTGCTCGCGGCCGGGTCGGTCGACAGGAGATTGCTCGATCGATACGGGAATAAGCTGCTGCGGCTGGCGCAATCCAACCGCAGCGATTTTGCCAGCATCGACCGGGGGCTATTGAATACACCGCTGACGGCGCCGCTGCGGAAAAAATTAAAAGCCTGCCAGGTCTTGGTAAGCCGCAAGGCGGCGGAATTGGATATTGCGCCAGAGCTGTTGGGGCGTAAAAAAACGCTGCAGGGATTGATTCGGGGTTTCGAAAACAGCGGCCAGCTACGCTGGGAAGGGGAACTGTCTGGCTGGCGCCGACAGGTATTAGAAGCCGATTTCACGCGAGTCCTGATGGACGAGAACCAGGATAATGGCAATGGCTCATAGTTTGGGAGAGGGAGAAGCAGTCGATCGATTTTGGGAGAAACCTCTTTCGGAGTTAAATGACTCTGAATGGGAACGGCTCTGTGATGGCTGTGGTCGTTGTTGCCTGAAAAAATTGCAGGACGATGACAGTGGTGAAACCCATTATACCCGGGTGGTATGTCGATACTTCGAATCTGAAACCAGTCGCTGTAGTTGCTATGACCAGAGGACGGCACTGGTGCCCGATTGTGTGAATGTCAAACAAGTCGACGCCAGTGCCTTCGCCTGGATGCCAGCCACCTGCGCTTACCGGCTTCGGTTCGAAGACAAGCCCTTATACAGTTGGCATCCATTGATTGCGGGGTCCAGGCAAGCCATGGAACGTGCAGAAATACCCATAGTGGGCAGAACACTCTCTGAAGAATTTGTCCACCGAGACGGTTACCAGGAACACATCATTCGCTGGGTAGAGTGCTGATGGAGTCCGTGCCTAATTACTGGCTGATTTGGTCTGTCTATCTGCTAGCCGCTGCGATATTTTACGGAATTTTCTGGCAGCTCACCCGCTTCAAGACAGCGCGCTGGGCTGCTTACGTCATGCGCGGCTTACTGGCGGCAATAATACTCACGCCATGGTACGCCAATCCCCAGGAAGCGGTGCTGGCGCCGGCGCTGATGGTGGTCCTCATGGACGCCATAACCCTGGACGGCTCCGAGGCGGTGCGGGCGTTGGTGCCATTAAGTCTGGCCATCATTATCTCTCTGCTGTTAGCGTTTTCCGCCCTGTTCATTAATACGAGAAGAGAGAATAAGAAGTTTAAAAACAATAAGTTATGATGGGTTTTTAATCTTTAATATCAAACGCGACTGAGATATCCGAACCGCCGCTGTGCGGTTTTGCCGGGGGGATAGTCCAGCGCCACTTCAAAACGCCTCTACGGCGCCGCCGCTGCCTTGGTTTTCCTGTATTAATGACAGTGTGCTGTTTACAATACGCGCACTTTAAACCAGCACCGGAAGTCTGTTCATGAAATTTACTGGCACCCCAGATTATGTCGCCACCGACGAGCTACAAATGGCAGTTAACGCGGCGATACGGCTGGAAAGACCACTACTGATCAAGGGTGAACCTGGCACCGGTAAAACCACGCTAGCAGAACAGATCGCCCAGTCTCTCGACCTGCCCCTGATCCAATGGCATATAAAATCCACTACCAAAGCCCAACAAGGCTTGTATGAGTATGACGCCGTATCCCGGCTGAGAGATTCCCAATTAGGTGAAGAGAAAGTTCATGATATCTCGAACTACATTATTCCAGGGAAAATATGGGAGGCATTTAGCTCAGAACAGAAGTGTGTATTGCTGATCGATGAGATTGACAAAGCCGACATCGAGTTCCCCAACGATTTGTTGCTGGAGCTGGACAAGATGGAATTTTATGTTTACGAGACCAAGGAATTAATCAAGGCCCAAACCAGGCCCATTATCCTGATAACCAGCAACAATGAGAAGGAGCTTCCGGATGCGTTCCTGCGCCGCTGTTTCTTTCACTACATCGAATTTCCCGACACCCTGACGATGGAGAAGATCGTCGCCGTACATTACCCAAATATCAAGAAGCAGTTGCTGAGCCAGGCCATGGATGTATTCTTCGACCTGAGGAAAATACCAGGCCTGAAGAAGAAGCCCTCGACTTCAGAGCTGATCGATTGGTTGAAGTTATTAATGGCTGACGATATTCCTGCAGATGTTCTGAAGAATCACGATGCACGGAATGCGATTCCGCCCCTGTATGGTGCCCTGTTGAAGAATGAACAAGATGTGCACCTGCTCGAGAAACTGGCTTTCATGCACAGAGCCAATCGCTGATGCTGGTAAACTTTTTCATGGCGCTGAAACAAGAGCGGTTGCCGGTTTCATTCACCGAGTTGTTTGCGCTGTTGGAATGTCTCAAACAAAATGTCGTATTCGGCAAAGTTGATGATTTCTATTATTTGTCCCGGCTATGCCTGGTAAAGGATGAGAAGAACTTCGATAAATTTGATATCGCATTCGCTAAGTATTTTGAAAACATCGATATCCTTGACGACCTCTCCCACTATGAAATTCCTGACGACTGGCTGCGCAAGCAGATGGAGTCCATGCTCTCCGATGAGGAGAAGGCAAGGATCGAGGCGCTTGGTGGTCTGGATAAGCTGATGGAAGAATTCAGGAAGCGCATGGAAGAACAGCAAAAACGCCACCAAGGCGGCAATAAATGGATAGGCACCGGTGGCACGTCTCCTTTCGGAGCCTATGGTTACAACCCGGAAGGGATTCGCATCGGGCAGGTAGAAGGTCGCAATCAACGGGCGGTCAAGGTCTGGGATAAACGTAATTATCGAGACCTGGATGATTCGGTAGAAATCGGAACTCGTAATATTAAGATGGCTTTGCGCCGCCTGCGTAAATTTGCCCGCACCGGTGCCATAGAAGAATTGGACATCGACGACACCATCTCCTCAACTGCAAGAAATGCAGGACTACTGGATATCAAGATGGTGCCAGAGCGACACAATGCCGTTAAGGTCCTGTTGTTTTTCGATGTGGGTGGATCCATGGACCCCCATGTAAAAATCTGCGAAGAATTATTCTCCGCCGCACGCTCCGAATTCAAGCATCTGAAGTACTATTACTTTCACAATTTTATCTACGAATCCGTGTGGACAAAAAGCCATCGCAGGCACGCAGAAACCACGCCTACATTCGATCTCATCAACAAGTACACGAAGGATTACAAGATAATCTTCGTCGGTGACGCCACCATGGCCCCCTATGAGATTACCCACGTCGGCGGCAGTATCGAGCACTACAATGAGGAGGCCGGCGCAACCTGGCTAAGGCGGCTTACAGATGCCTACGATCACATGGTGTGGATTAATCCAACGCCGAAGGACTATTGGGAGCACAGCTATTCCATCGAAATTGTCAGGGAGCTGACAAAGGATCGAATGTTTCCCTTATCGGTTAAAGGGCTCGAAGAGGCGATGGCCCTGCTGGCGAAGTAGTCCATGATTGAAAAACTACCAGACGATCTCAGACCTGAAAAATATTCATCCCTTGGACAGGTGATCGAATATATCACCACCGAACATGCCCAATTGCCGGCATTCAGCTGTTTTGGCCGTACCCTGCGTTATCAAGACGTCGATGAATTGAGCAGTCGCTTCGCCCATTACCTGCAAAATCAAACCGCGCTAGTGCCGGGTGACAGGATTGCTATCCAGCTTCCAAACCTTCTCCAGTTTCCCGTGGTTTTCTATGGCGCAATAAAGGCGGGCCTGATCGTCGTCAATACCAACCCCCTTTATACCGCCACCGAAATGGTGCACCAGTTTAAAGATTCCGGGGTGAAGGCGATTGTGATACTGGCGAATTTTTGTGCCAAGCTGGAACAAATTATTGTCGATACCGATATTGAAACCGTCATCGTGACGCAATTGGGGGATTTACAAAAACCGGGCAAACGTCTGCTGCTGAATCTTGGCGCAAAATACCTGAAGAAGATGGTGCCCGCCTATAGCCTGCCCGCCAGTGTCGATTTTAACATCGCAATAAAATCGCCGAATAGTTATAACAAAGATATAGCTCACGGTGCCGGTGATGATGTCGCGCTCATCCTCTACACCGGTGGCACCACCGGCACTGCCAAAGGGGTGATGCTCAGCCATAATAATCTGATCGCGAATATGATGCAATTGCGGGCGCGCTGCCTGTTGGTGATTGAGGACAGGATTGAGAATATCGTGGCGCCGTTGCCGCTGTATCACAGCTATGCGTTTCTGTTACATTGCCTGGTCATGCCTTACGCGGGCAACCATAATATTTTGATCACTAATCCACGTGATCTGGACTCCCTCGTCGGTCTGTTAAAGAAAACGGCGGTTACTGGAATCGTGGCAATCAATACCTTGTACCTGGCCTTGCTGCGGCACCCAGACATCGCGGCCGTAGATTTCAGCAAATTAAAATTTAGTGGTGCCGGTGGTATGGCGATGACCACGTCGGTTGCCGAAGAGTGGGAGAGAGTCACCGCTTGCGAGATCATTGAGGGATATGGCTTGACTGAGAGCTCGCCAGTGATCGCCGTGAACATTCCCGGTGCAGTTAGACTGGGCACGGTCGGGCCGCTGGTTCCTGAGACCGAAATCAGGATTGTCGACGACGAGGGCCTGGATGTGCCCAGGGGTGAAAAGGGGGAGCTCTGGGTGCGGGGTCCCCAAGTCATGCTAGGGTACTGGCAACAGCAGCAGGCGACGGCGGAGACAATCACTGCGGATGGTTGGCTCAAGACCGGTGACTATGTGCAAATCGATGCAGACGATTACCTGTCTATCGTAGATAGAAAGAAGGACATGATTCTTGTTTCCGGCTTCAACGTATTTCCCACTGAAATCGAGGACTGGGTCAGCCGGCATCCGGATGTGCTCGAGTGTGCCGCTATCGGCGTTGCCAACGAACGTACCGGCGAGTCTGTCAAGCTGTTCGTGGTCTCCAGGGGCCGCGATATCGCTGAACAAGAATTGATCGCCCACTGCAAGCAAGGGTTAACCGCCTACAAAGTTCCCAGGGAAATAATCTTTGTCGCGGACCTGCCGAAGTCAAACATTGGTAAAATACTTCGGCGTGAATTAAGAGAGATGTTGAATACTTAATCCGAGGTGCCCTTGCTTGAAAATATGCGGAATGCGCTGGATACATGTCAGTTGCTTGACAGGCATCGGCTGCGCCGAAAAATTAGAGAGCT
Source organism: Pseudomonadota bacterium (assembly GCA_022566775.1). Classification (GTDB taxonomy): domain Bacteria; phylum Pseudomonadota; class Gammaproteobacteria; order Pseudomonadales; family Pseudohongiellaceae; genus UBA9145. The sequence goes on from JADFIJ010000063.1 coordinate 8,526, forward strand.
TGAGGAACATCCGGGCCGGGGAGATGCTTACCGACGTAGTCTGAATGCGCTGTCCTCTGCTATCGGTAAATCTCAACACGCCGTGCAGCAACGGATTGCTGCCATTCCCACTCAAATCGAATATGCAGCCGAGCTGCCGATCACGGCAGAGGCTGAGAAAATAAGCCGACTCATCGTGGATCATCAGGTGGTGGTGGTGGCCGGTGACACCGGTTCGGGGAAAACCACACAAATCCCCAAAATGTGTCTGGCGGCGGGTCTGGGGCGCCTTGGATTGATCGGCCATACCCAGCCCCGGCGCCTGGCTGCTGTCTCCGTTGCCAACAGAATCGCAGAAGAATTGCATTGCGAATTGGGGCGGGGAGTGGGTTACCAAGTGCGCTTCAATGAAACCCTCTCGAGCGGCACCTATCTGAAGTTGATGACCGACGGCATCTTATTGGCGGAGATCCAGCAGGACAGGTTTCTGAATAAATATGAGGTGCTCATCATCGATGAGGCGCACGAGAGATCCTTAAACATAGATTTCCTCCTCGGTTTCCTGAAGCAACTGCTCGCGCGCAGGAAAGATCTGAAACTCATTATCACCTCCGCCACCATCGATGTAGAAAAGTTCGCGGCACACTTCAATGATGCCCCGATAGTTTCTGTCTCGGGGAGAACCTACCCCATAGAAACCCAATATCGGCCACTGAATGTGAGCAAGACGGAGATGGCAGACGAGGATCTGCAAATTGACGCCATAGTTTCTGCCTTGCATGGCATCGTTATTTCGGACCGGCAACAGAATCGATTTAGCGGGGACGTGCTGGTGTTTCTCAGCAGCGAGAGAGAAATTCGGGACACGGCCAACAAATTACGCCGGCAGAAATTTGCCGATACCGAGATCCTGCCGCTGTACGCGCGCCTGCGGCACTCGGAACAGTTAAGAGTATTCAGGGCGCACCAGGGCAGGCGTATCGTGCTGGCGACCAATGTCGCGGAAACATCGATAACGGTGCCGGGGATCAATTATGTAATCGACACCGGCTTCGCACGCATCAGTCGCTATAGCTTTCAGAGCAAGGTGCAACGCCTGCCGATCGAGCCGGTATCCCAGGCCAGCGCGAACCAGCGCCAGGGACGCTGTGGTCGATTGGCTGATGGGATCTGCATCCGCCTGTACTCAGAGGAGGATTTTAACTCCAGAGACGAGTTCACCGATCCCGAAATCAAGCGCACGAATCTGGCATCGGTTATTTTACGCATGAAGCAACTCAGGCTCGGCGATGTCGAACTATTTCCCTTCCTCGAGCCGCCCCAGCAACAAGCCATCAATGAAGGTTTCAAGCTGCTGATCGAGTTGAATGCGCTCAATCCGAAACAGGAGCTCACGGATTGCGGCAGGAAAATGGCCCGGCTGCCAGTGGATCCCAGGTATGCACGCATGATTGTGCTGGCCCATGAGCAGGGCTGTCTACGTGAAATTCTCATCATTGTCAGTGCCTTGAGTATCCAGGATCCGAGGGAATTATCGGCGGAGAATCGGCAGCAGGCGGCGCAAAAACTCGCTCGTTTTCAGCATAGCGATTCTGATTTTCTTGGCTTTGTAAACTTGTGGGATCGATACGAACGGGAACGCCAGGAACTCACCCAGGCGCAGCTGAAAAAATATTGCAAAAGCAATTATCTGTCCTATACGCGGATGCGTGAATGGCGCGAGGTGCACCGACAGCTTTTGCTTGGCAGTAAACAGTTGGGACTACGTATTAACAAGGACGGGGCCGAATACCAGTCAATCCATCAGTGCATCATCGGTGGGGCACTGAATCAGATCGCCTGCAAGGCAGAGGGCAGGATGTATCTTGGCAGTCGAAACCGGAAATTCTCCCTGTTTTCTTCATCCGTGCTCAGTGGCAGTCAGAGCAAGTGGATCGTGACTTCGGCCCTGATAGAAACCTCCCAGACCTTTGCCACCCTGGCGGCAAAAATTCAGCCACATTGGGTAGAACAGATGGCCCTGCATCTGGTTAAGCGCAGCTACTTCGAACCCCATTGGAGTAAGAAGCGTCAGCAGGTGATGGTCTATGAGAAGGTGCATCTTTATGGCTTGGTGCTGCTGGAGCGAGAGCTAATACGCTTTAAAAAAATTGATCCGGTGGCGGCACGGGAAATATTTATCGGCGCCGGTATCGCTGCCGGTCAACTGCTCACCGCGGCGGCATTTTACCAGCACAATATGGATTTCCTGGCCGAGCTCAAGCGCCTGGAAGAGAAGATCAGGCGGCCAGATTTTTTCGTCAGCGAGCGGGAGATTATCCGATTTTATGACGCTCGCCTGCCCCCGGATGTGTGCTCAACCCAGGATCTCGAACGCTGGCTCAGGACCGAATCGAAAGATGGCTCGAAGCCACTCGAGATGAATCGGCAAAACCTGATGGACTCCGCGACAGAAATGTCCGAGTTTAGCGAGTATCCTGACCAGGCTTCGGTGCAGAAAAATCAGCTGGCACTCGACTATGTGTTTGACCCTGGCGCCCTGGCAGATGGCGCCACCATCGAAGTGCCACTGGCATTACTGAATCAGCTCACCCAGGCAGAGGTGGACTGGTCGGTACCGGGGATTATCAGGCAGAAATGTATCGCCTTGATCAAGGGCTTACCAAAATCTCTGCGGAAGAATTTCATTCCCGTCAGTGGCTTCGTGGCCGAAATCATGGGGCAGATGCACAGCTCAGATGGTGAGCTTATCGATTCATTGCTGGCCCAGATCCGCAGGCTCAAAAAACTCAAGATCGACCGGGAAGCGCTCGCCGCCGTGGTCTTGCCTGCCCATCTTAAGGTGAAGGTGAGGGTAGTCGACGAGACCGGCACTGAACTTGCGTTTGGAGATGATCTGGCGCAGATAAAGCAGAAGCTAAAGCTAAGCCCCGACAAGAGGGCGCCATCAAATCAGGAAGCGAGCGATCGACACGAACTGGAACTCCAGGGTTTGACCGACTGGAGTTTCGACGAGTTGCCCCTGAGCATTGAAACCGGCGACACCCTGGTGTTGCTACGATATCCGGCACTGGTCGATAAGATCGATGGGGTTGACCTGGTGCTCCTGGCAGATCGATCTGAGGCGCAGGCGGCGACCATAAAAGGGGTGGTGAGACTGTGCATGTTTAGAAGCGTGCAACAAAAAAACAGCATACAGAAAAAATTCACAAGATTTGTCAAGGCCAATGCCCTGATGTGGTCAAGCCAGTTGACGGGGCTGGCACAGGCAGCCGTAGTGGAGAGCTATATCGCAGCCTTCGATCTGAATCAGGCGCTGCCCCGAAGTAAATCTGAATTCGAAGCATTACTCGAACAGGGCAAGCCCAGAATATTGCGTGTTGCGGACCAGATCGAACAGCTATTGGCTTCGATCGTGGCAGCGCATTTCAGTCTGTCACGACGCTTGCGAAAAATCACCAATGCAGAACTGAGATATCTCACAGATGACATCGAGCGCCAATTACAGAATCTGGTATTCGAGGGTTTTTTATCTGCAAGCGGCCTCGAGCGCTTGCAAGAGTATCCCAGGTATTTTCGGGCTGTCAGCTCACGACTCGAAAAAATGCCGCATATGGGTGAGAAGGATCGGGCGCACACGGCGCAGCTGGCACAGTACTGGGAAAAATATGAAACCCTGCGGCGGCGCCGGCTTGAAAATAAGCATTCAGGCTTGAATCTGCTGCGTTGGATGCTGGAAGAATTTAGAGTGTCGCTGTTCGCGCAAGGGTTGGGAACGCCGGTGCCCGTCTCTGCGGAAAGGATCGATGCGCAATTTGAAAAACTGCTTTCCTGACGCGATCATTCTTGGAATTCTAGTTCGGCGCACCGCTTCGCGCACTGTGTTTGGTTCTCATGAAGTCCTTGTGTGATACATAAATGAGATCCGCAATCCTGCGGATCAAGTGCTCTTCGTACTTATCGAGCTTGGCATCCGAGTAGGCAATTCGCCACATATTTTCGATCAGCGCAAGCTTGTGGGCATAGTCGTAGCCACCGTTAATCAGACTGGTGAATTCGTACAGCGAAGTTGCCTGCTTGGCTTCGGTTTCGGCCAGGGTAACTAAATCGGCCAGGTCCTCGTCGCTGATATCGAGCTGCTTCGACAATACCTCAATGAATTCGGCGGCCTCCCTGTCGTCCAGTTCGTGATCCGATTTCATTATTTCGATAAGCAGACAGGCGCTGGCGAGATCGGTTTTCAAGATATCGGATTCCGGCTCCTCTGCGGTGGCTTGTACGAGTTTGGATTCAAAAAAAACCTTGATGGCTTTAAGCATAGTGGGTACCAGAAATTCTCGGTGCTGGGGGTGAAACCTAGCAGTTTACGTGAGTAATGGCATCAAGTAATACCTCGATGCCGGCATCCTTCCTGTGGCTGTTCTCGCTCAGGTGGCGCCGATATTGCTTGCCGCCTTTCTGTCCCCGAAACAGCCCTAACAAGTGTCTGGTCATGTGTTGCAATGGGGTGCCCTGGGCAAGCTGTTGTTCGATGTAGGGAAGGTATTCATGGATGTACTGCAGGCGGTTTTTATCTGCCGCGATCTCTCCGAACAGGCGGCTATCGACGTCGCGCAACAGATACGGATTTTGATAGGCTTCCCGCCCTAACATCACGCCATCTACTTTTTGCAGCAGCTCCTCTACGGTATCGAGAGTACTTACGCCGCCGTTGAGGATGATGTCGAGTTCAGGGAATCGCGCCTTGATCGCATATACCCGTTCATAGTTCAGGGGTGGCAGCTGCCGGTTTTCCTTGGGGCTAAGACCGGAAAGAATCGCTTTTCTGGCGTGGATAATGAAAATCTCACAGCCGGCCTCGGCAACGATCTGGACAAAATCAATCAGTTCATCCTCGCTGTCGCGGTCATCAATCCCGATTCGACACTTGACTGTGACCGGCACCGATACCGCCTCGCGCATATTTGCGATGCATCTCGCCACCAGGGGTGGATCGCCCATCAGGCAAGCGCCAAAGGCGCCAGACTGCACACGATTGCTGGGACAGCCCACATTCAGATTGATCTCGTCGAAGCCGGCATCTTCCCCCAGTGTTGCCGCCTCTGCCAATTCTTCCGGATCACTACCGCCGAGTTGGAGTGCGATGGGGTGCTCTATCGCATGGTGCTGCAGTAAGTAACTGGCATCGCCATGTTTCAAGGCAGCGCTGGTCACCATTTCCGTGTACAGCAAGGCGCGATCCGAAAATTGACGCAGAAATACCCGATCATGTCTATCGGTCCAGTCCATCATCGGGGCAACACAAAATTTATGATCGGGCATGGAAGTCGGAGAATCACTATGGGGGAGCAGTTTTATCTAAGGAACCTCTGAAGACCAGAGAGTTTGAATACTTAATCAGAGGTTCCCCAATGCGCGCGCACAAGTCAAGGCTCAGGATACCCCGACGATCGTCATCCCCAATAGGATTTGAATACGAATCGGGTATAATCTCCCGCTTGTCCTCGCAATCATAGTCCGTTCACTGCCCTAATCAATGACCCAGATTCGTACCAGAATTGCACCTTCCCCCACCGGCGACCCCCACGTAGGGACGGCCTATATTGCCCTGTTTAATCGCTGCTTCGCCCATAAAAACGGGGGCAAATTTATTCTGCGAATTGAAGACACCGACCGCCAACGCAGCAGCGCGAAATCTGAAGCCGATATCCTGGCAGCATTACAGTGGCTGGGTCTGTCCTGGGATGAGGGTCCAGGCTGCGAAGGCGAGTTCGGACCGTATCGGCAGAGTGAAAGATCTGAAATTTACTCGGCTCATATCGAGAAACTGCTGCTGGGTGGCTTCGCATTTCCATGCTTCTGTAGCGCGCAGCGGCTGACTGAATTAAGACACCAACAGATGCAGGACAAGCAGGCTATCGGCTACGATGGTCGTTGTCTGCAGCTGTCGGAGGAAGAAGTTTCGAGCCGATTGGAACAGGGAATGGATCATGTCATCCGCATGAAAATCCCGGAAGACGGAGCCTGTGAATTTGATGACTTGTTGAGAGGTCATATTTCCATAGACTGGTCCCAGGTCGATATGCAGGTGTTGATGAAATCCGATGGCTTGCCAACCTATCATTTCGCGAACGTGGTCGATGACCACCTGATGCAAATTACCCATGTCATCAGGGGAGAAGAGTGGATCAATTCGATGCCGAAGCACCTGCTCCTGTATCAATACTTTGGCTGGCAAGCGCCGATTTTTTGCCATATGCCACTATTGAGAAACCCGGACAAGAGCAAGCTCAGCAAGCGCAAGAATCCAACCAGCATCGGTTATTATCGAGCCATGGGGTACTTGCCGGAAGCGCTTCTCAACTATCTGGGCCTGATGGGTTGGAGTCTGCCGTCCGGAGAAGAGAAGTTTTCCCTGCAGGAGATGACAGACAACTTCGACCTGGAACGGGTTTCACTGGGTGGACCGGTTTTTGATACCGAAAAACTCGACTGGCTCAATGGCAGGTATATTCGTGAAGACCTCAGCGACCATGAGTTTGCACAAAAATTTGCGCAGTGGGCATTCGATGCCGAGAAGGTAAAGCGCATCATACCCCTGATCAAACAACGGGTGGAGCGATTTAGCGATGTGGTGGGGCTGGGTGGTTTCTTTATCTCTGACCTACCGAAGCTCGACGCGGACAGTTTTCAGCACCAGCAACTGGCCACAGAAACCTTGCTTAAAATACTACAGTTTTCGCTTTGGCGCCTGGAACAAATTAGCCCGTGGAACCGGGATAACATAGAACTTGGACTTCAGACCCTGGCGGCTGATCTGCAACTAAAAATCAGAGAGTTGCTGTTCCCTTTATTTGTGGCGATCAGTGGTGCGGCAGTCTCAACCTCGGTCTTCGATTCCATGGCTATCCTCGAGCTGGATATCTGTCGCGCCCGGATTCGACATGCTATCGCCGTACTGGGAGGCATCTCCAAAAAACAGGCGAAGTCACTGGAACGGAAATACAGGGAGCTGGACTAGAGCATCACTGTATTATTCAGAGCTGCCCTAGTTGCAACACCGGAGATTGACAGTTTCCGCGGCTGTGCTTAGAATGCGCCTTCTTTTCAAGGGGGCACCACCTGCGAAGGCATTGTCCCGCGTCATCTAATATGGGGCCTTAGCTCAGCTGGGAGAGCGCAACGCTGGCAGCGTTGAGGTCAACGGTTCGATCCCGTTAGGCTCCACCAACAATTTCTATTTGGCAGAGTTACTGGCGCTGGTTCGGTGTCGCCGGCTTGGTTCGGTTCAGACTAGATTGCCGTTGCCGATAAGCCAGATTCTGAGGGTTGGGCTAGGCCGGGTAATCGCGTTGCGTGTGGCCCTTGTATAACTGTCGGGGGCGGCCAATACGGTAGGGGTGGCTCAGCATCTCGTTCCAATGGGCAATCCAGCCCGGAACCCGGCCGGTGGCGAATATCACGGTGAACATGCTGGT
>JADFIJ010000064.1 GCA_022566775.1 Pseudomonadota bacterium
TAGACGAGAATGTTCATCAGAGCCAGAGTCATGAATAACGCTGCGCTGGCATCGCCGTTTCTGGCTCGCAGATGTAACTGCCAAAGGGTAATGACCATGGCGGCATACAGCGGGGGCGTTACCAGAGCCGCCTGTTTAAATAGATGCAACAGGCCACTGGCCTGAAATTCCCAGGGATGGCGGTCGATGAAATAGAAACTGGCACTGCTTAGCTGGTTGCCGAGGTTAAACCAGATAATAGGCAGCAAGCCGATGCTGGCGATAGCCATGGCCAGCCACAGCCCAGGATTTCGCCATTGCCGTCGCTGTGGAGCAAACCAGATCAGGAACACAATGACCGCGGCAGGATAGAGGAAAAATCGATAGTGGGTGCTGAGGCCACAGGCAACGAAAATGCCCGTGGCCACCCAGTATTTTAAGCGCTCAGTCCGCAGGGCTCGCTCGAAACAGCCGATGGATAACAAGCCAAAAAATAATAAAGGGACGTCTGGCACTGCCAGCAGTCCAAGAAAACCACCCAGAGGTAGACAGAGAGTCAGTGCGGCGGTTTCTAGCGCCTGGCGCTGGTTGGTAAGTGGTCTCGCTATCCAATACATCAGCAATGGCAAGCAGGCACCGAGCAGGATAAATACCAGGCGCGCGGCGATGGCACTGCCTGGATTCAGAGATGAGCCGATCCCGATCAGCAATGCCGTCATGAAGGGGAGGTCGCTGTAAGCCAGGGCAGGTCGAGCAGAAGCTTGCCAGTAGAAGACCTCGTCGCTGTATAGATCCAGCACCAGCGCGAGGAAAACTTTGATCAGGAGTACGATGCAAAAACCCATCGCAAACAGCTTGATAACAGCGGAATTGTCAGCCTGCGGATTTATCTGCTGCAAGGGTTTGTTCCCGCTCTTATCCCCGAGTGAATTCCGAGCTAATTTAGCATGTCGTTAGAGTTGAATTGCGGGAATCAGGTTTTTCGGCACCATCTTGCCGGATAGTTTCTTCAGATTCAGAATAAAACCAAGCAGTATGGATAACATGGCCACAATCCAGAGGGAAGAGAATAGGGGGTTCACGGAGAAAGTGCCAATCTGATAGATCACCGTCGCAGTAATATAGGCGAGCCCGGTGCACCAGCCAAATACCAGCAGGGTCCAACGCCATCCGGCCTCCTTATTAACGGCGCCGAGCACGGCAACGCAGGGCGCATAGAGTAAAATAAACACCAGATAACAGAAGGCGGCGAAGGGACCAGAAAACAGAGAAGCCATATTCGTTAACGTGCTGGTCTCTACGTCTTGATCCTCGGCCACTGCTTTTATATCACTGACGTCACCAATCGAAATTCCCAGAGGATCGGTCAGGGCCCCACTCAGCGCACTCAGCTCGCTGCCGACCGAGGCAAATGCCGCTCTGACAGCGGCCACGAGATCTGGTGGGCCGCCACCATTGTCGGTCTTCGGTTTGCTATATAGGGCGTCGAGAGTTCCCACAATGGCTTCCTTCGCAAACATGCCGGTAAACAAACCCACGGTAGCCGGCCAGTTGTCTGCTTCGATACCAAGCGGCTTAAAAGCAGGCGTGATGGCTTTACCAATCACGCTCAGCACCGACTCTTCCGAATCTTCATTATTAAATGAGAAATCGGTGCCGATCGAATTAAGCAGGCTAAGGACGATGACGACGGCGACGATGGTCTTGCCGGCGCGCAGTATGAATCCCCGCAGACGAAACCAGGTCGTCAGTAATATATTCCGGACGATGGGTACATGGTACGCCGGCATTTCCTGGAATGACGGCGTGATCTCGTCGGTGAAGAGTTGTTTACGGAAGATCCAGCCGGTAAATATGGCCAGGCCTATGCCCAAAAGATACAGGGCAAAGACAATATTTTGGCCGTTTTCCTGAAAAAACGCAGCGGCAAACAGGGCATACACCGTCAGGCGCGCACCACAGCTCATAAATGGTGCCATGGCAATTGTCATCAGCCGATCACTATCTCGCCGCAGGCTGCGCGCCGCCATCACCGCTGGCACATTGCAGCCGAAGCCGACGATCAATGGCACGAAAGCATTGCCGGGCAAGCCGATACCGCTCATCACTCGATCGACGACGAAGGCCGCACGGGACATATATCCGGAATCTTCCAGCGCCGACAGGCACAGATACAGAAACCCTATCACCGGGATAAATGTCGCCACCAGGGTGATGCCGCCACCGACTCCCTTTGCCAATAGCGTGATGATGAGATCCGGCATGGAGAGCTGTTGCAGCAGCCAGGTGGTACCGTCCACCAGGACCGCGGTAAACAAGATGTCGAAGAAATCTATAAAAACGGCGCCGAGATTTATGGCAATCGTGAACATCATGTAAATCATGAAGAGGAAGGCCGGAATACCCAGCCAACGATTCAAGAGCACCGAATCTATGCGCTCGGAAAGGCTGTGGTGGGTGGGGGATACCTCCACGACACCGTTTATCAATTGTCCAGAACGATAGTAGCGTTGCAGTAGCTTCTCATCGACGGCGACCGGAGTTGTCGGCGCCTCGGTGACGCTCGGCATAACAGGATCGGCAAGGCCGGCCCGCAGTTCGTCTAATAACGTTTCTATGCCTTGGTTACGGGAGGCGACGATGGCGACGACGGGGACATGCAATTGATCGGCAAGGGCGTGGGGGGTTATGGTAATGCCTTGCTGCTGCGCCACGTCGAGCATGTTGATTACAATTACGACGGGAATATGTTTCTCCAGCAATTGCTGGGTGAGGACCAGGCTGCGTTCGAGATTGCTGGCATCTAGCAGGTTAATGAGGAGATCTGCTTCGCTGTGATCGATGTAATCCTGGGCGATCTTTTCGTCGATGCCCTGAAAATCCTGTTCTAAAGAATAAATTCCCGGTAGATCAACTAACTCGACGCTGTTGGGTTCCAGGTCGAAATAGCCGAACTTCTTTTCCACGGTAACCCCCGGCCAGTTACCCACTTTCTGGCGCGCGCCGGTTAAGATATTGAAAAGTGTGGTCTTGCCACAGTTGGGATTGCCGATCAGGGCAATTTTTTTAATGGGGGCTGCCGACTTCATGGCACTACTGTAACTCCACTGTGATGGCATCTGCTTCTGACCTGCGGATGCTGATAAAACTGCCCCCCACCTTTACCTGCATGGGGTCCCCCAGTGGTGCAAAGTGAAGAATCTGCAGGGCGCAACCGGGAACGATGCCGAGAGAGTAGAGTCGGCTTCTGAGTTCCGCAGGCTGCGGGGCGATTTCGAGAACCACACAACTATCGCCACGCTTGGCGTTGGACAGAGCTGTCTGTGTCATAGGTCGAAGAATTGCCAAAAAATCAATGACATCCGCTGTTCCAAGGGGTAATTCATAGGGTATTAAAGTAGCAGATCTAAATCTTGTTGACAATCATTCTCATTTGCATTTATATTAACACAGTGGCCGAGGAGTCCCCATGTACGTATGCATTTGCAGGCAAATTACCGATCATCAGATCCGCGATCTGTGCCGTGGTGGTGCCAGCAATTTGACTGACCTGCGTGCCAAACTGGGCGTCGCCAGTGAATGTGGCAAGTGCGGCAAGCTGGCCCAGACCATCGTTAACGAGTGCAACAAGTCTGCGGCCTTCGAAAACGCCGCCTAGTTTCTTCAAATCCCATCAAAGTAAACTGTTCGGGGCCATAACCGGGCCTGGTATCGCGTGGCTGCGTAAATGGAAATGGGATTGCTTATCATTCCGTATTTCCATTAATATCAATAACTTACAGCGCTTAAACTTGACAAATTGGCCTCCGCAGTCGATGCTTAGGCCTGATTAGCAGACCTGCCCTTTATCCCAAACTTGAGAATAAGCGAGACAACCCATGAAATCAGACGCCGGCATACTAAAGCACCTGAATCAGGCCCTGGCCAACGAATTAATCGCAATTAATCAGTATTTTCTCCATTCCCGTATGTACAAGGATTGGGGGCTCGATCGCCTGGCCGCCAAGGAACACGAGGAATCCATCGATGAGATGAAGCATGCCGACCGCCTGATTGAGAGGATCCTGTTCCTGGAGGGGCTGCCCAATCTGCAGAAATTGGGCAATCTACTCATCGGCGAAAACACCCAGGAAATGCTGGAGTGCGATCTTAAACTGGAAATGATGGCCTGCCCGGATCTGAAAGCGGGGATTGCTGCCTGTGAGTCGGTTAGCGATTTCGTCAGCCGCGATCTGTTGAGTGCCATACTCGACAGCGAAGAGGATCATATCGACTGGTTGGAAACGCAGCTCTCGCTGATTGCTAAAGTGGGACTGGAGAATTACCAGCAATCGATGATTTCATCCGCCTGAGTTGCGCTCTTCGAATTCATCATCAAAGCGCGCTTGTCGATAAATAAATAGACATTCCTTAGAGTTGTCGATCATCTACAGCCGGTTAAGGATTTGCCGTGTCGCTTCGGTAGCGCTTTATGTATGCATGTATCGACCTGGGATCCAATAGCTTCCATTTACTCGTGGGTGAATGGGAGGCGGGTCGCATCCGGATTATCGAGCGCTGTAGTGAGAAAGTTCAACTCGGTGAGGGGGTGGGGGTTGCCGGTGTTATTTCCGCCCCGGCTTTTGAGCGCGGCCTGCTCTGTCTGCAACACTTCAGAACCCTGATGGATCAATACCCCCTGCAGCAATACTGGGCCCTCGGTACCAATACCTTCCGCGTCACTGGGAACGCCCAAGAATTTCTTGAGTGCGCCAGCAAAATTGGTCTGAATATTTCTATCATCAGCGGCGTGCAGGAAGCCGTGTTGATCTATGCCGGCGTGATTACCGCCCTGCCGCTGTCGGACACACATCGATTGGTGATAGACATCGGCGGCGGCAGTACCGAAGTCATAGTCGGCAAGAAACATGCGCGCCTGTTGACAGAAAGTCTGGCCATAGGCAGCGTCGCCTGGCGCGATCGATTTTTCAATAACGATCCTGCTTCTGTGCCTGAACTCGAGCAGCAGATGGAAGCGGCGGTGACCGCAGCGCAACGAGTCTTCGATGGATTTTCTCCAGCGATCAATAAGCTCGGCTGGTCCGAAGCTTACGCATCTTCCGGGACCATGAAGATGCTTGCCGCAATCTGTGAGTCTGCCGGCGGTCAGGTTCGTCTGCAGGTGCTGCGGGGGCTTAAAACCAGACTCGCGACCTGCATAGCCAGGGGAACTGATTTACCTGCAATAAATGAGCGCCGCCGTGATTTGCTATTGTCGGGCTGGAGTGTGTTGGTCGGTCTTATGCAAAGTTACGACATTGAGATGATTAATTTTAGCGCCACTGCCTTGCGTGAAGGCATGCTGGATTTCATGGTGAAGAATGAGAAAACCCTGGGGGCGATGGCGCAGAGTGATTTACCGGAGATCAGCCAAGCCGGCAGATAGCACGCCCGGGCACAGCCCGCGGATGCGATGGATTCGCTTAGACGCTTCCCAGTTTCTTTAATAGCAAGCCCTGGACATCGTTTTCGCTGGAATCCAGAGCCTTGTAGTTACCATCAGGCTGTAGTTCCCAGCTCTGGCTGCTGTCATTCAGGTAGATTTCCATTTCTGCCAGGATTCTGTTGGCCAGCTTTTTCCTCAGAATCGGGAAGCAAACTTCGATGCGGTTGGAGAAATTTCGCTCCATCCAGTCCGCGCTGGAACAGTAAATCTGGTTTGGGTTATTGAGAAAGTAGTAGACCCGGGAATGTTCCAGAAAGCGCCCGACGATGGAAACCACACGAATGTTCTCGCTGACGCCGGCGATACCCGGTTTAAGACAGCAGATACCGCGCACAATCAAATCAATCTTCACGCCCGCCTGAGAGGCTGCATACAAGGCTTTGATGATGGCGGGGTCGGTGAGGGCATTGAGTTTTGCGAGGATGCGTGCGGGATCCCCGTTGCGCGCCATTTTCCGTTCTACTTCGATCATTTTCAACAGGTTCTTGCGCAGGTAAAAAGGGGCGTGGATGATTAATTTTGGATGAATTTTTTTCCCCATCCCGGTAATTTGCTGAAATACCTTGTGCACATCGGCGCAGAGCGTATCGTCCGCAGTAAGCAGGCTATAGTCGGTGTAGAGCAGCGAATTCTTAAGGTGATAATTGCCGGTTCCAAGGTGAGCGTAGCGCTTCAGCCCATTGGGCATACGTCGCACAAACAACAGCATCTTGGCATGGGTCTTGTAGCCCAGTACGCCATAGACGACTACAGCGCCGGCTTCCTGCAATATACTCGCGAATTTAATATTCTCTTCTTCATCGAAGCGCGCCCGCAACTCGATTACCACGGTGACTTCCTTGCCACTTCTCGCCGCCTCCGCTAAGGCGTCGACCAATTCCGAAGATTCGTTGGTTCGATACAGGGTCTGCTTGATCGATAGAACAGTCGGGTCCTTGGATGCCTGTCTTACCCAGTCGATGATAGGCATGAAGGACTGGAACGGGTGCAGGAGTAATTGATCCTCCTTATCAACAACCGAGAAGATGTCGCTGCCCTCTTCGAGACCCTTGGGTGTGCCCGGTGAGAATTTTGGAAATCGCAGATCCGGCCGATCCACCATTGCGGTTGCCGAGATCAGTCGTTGCAGATTAACCGGACCGTCGAGAGTAAACAATTCTTCATTATTTAAATTGAAGCGAGCCAGCAGAAAGTCCGAAAGTTCCGGCGGGCATGCCTTGCCTACCTCAAGTTTGCTGGCGGCACCGAATCGACGGCTGTGCAATTCTCCCCGCAGTGCAATAGCAACGTCTTCCACTTCGACATTCGACATTTCCAGGTCGGCATTTCTGGTAACCCGGAACTGATGGCACTCCTTGACTTTCATGCCAGGGAAAAATTCGTCTACATGGGCATGGATAATCGAAGACAGGAAGATGAAATTATCGCCACTGGGCATGATATCTTTCGGCACTTTTATAAGACGTGGCAATGATCGTGGCGCAGGAACTATGGCCAGTCCGCTGTCACGACCGAAGGCGTCTTTACCTTCGAGGGACAAAATAAAATTCAGGCTCTTGTTAACCAGACGGGGAAAAGGGTGCGCCGGGTCCAAACCCAGCGGGCTGATGATGGGTAATACTTCTTCGTGGAAATAGGTTTGACTCCACCGCACCAGATCATTATTCCAGGCTTGGCGTTGCAGGAAATGAATATTCTCCTTCGCCAACGCCGGCAGTAGATCTTGGTTCAGGATTCGATACTGTTCGTCGAGTGACTCACGTACCCGTTCGTGGATTATTTTCAGAATTTGTTCGGGATAGTTGCCGTCAGCGCCGGGACGCTGGCGGCCAAAATTCAATTGCTTCTTCAGGCCGGAGACACGAATTTCAAAATACTCATCCAGATTGGAGCTAAAAATCGATAAAAAGTTGAGGCGCTCGAGCAGAGGATGCTTGGGGTTTTTTGCCTGACTCAAGACCCGTAAATTAAATTCCAGATAGCTCAGTTCCCGATTTTCAAAATATGCGCTATCGCTCAGGTCGATTTTGCCGCCGGCATTTGCGTCTGGCACGGGGGCATTGCGGAGTTTGAAATTATCCGAGCTGTCATTCGTGACCACTTCCAGAATAGAGTTTCCGGACCGCTTCGCCATGGTTTCAAGATCCTGATTCATCAACGGGAACTGGCCATACCGTGGTGACAGTTAGTGCTTAGTGACGCCAGTTGAATCGAAAATGTTAGCATTTTCTGTTCCTTCTTCATACGTCGCTTGCTGGCGATGCTACCGGCCCGGCGCCGGCAGGGATTGGGAGTGGCGAGGTAGTACGATTCGAAATAGCATTCAACGTATTGATAAATAACAGGTTAATTACCGTGGAGCTGTCCCTGGCAAGGTGTTTTTCCGGATTTCCTTGACCCCCGTGTGAGGCCTGAATTCGGCCCTGGCCGATGCAAAGAAACTCGCAATATTCAAGCAAAGATCTATACTGAACTTGGCTGATATGGTTTGTATCGCCGAATGGCATGGACGCCATGTCGCAGTATATTTCCCCAAGCAATGCGAGATAGTTGGGGGCGATAATCCAGGGAGGAGTGAACGCGATGTTTGACGGCAGTGCGCAAGGTAGCGAGAGCCAAAGTTCGGAATTCAAATTAGAATCTCAGGATGAATTACCGAGTCTGACCAGCGCATCTTCCTGCCGCTCCTACCCGCCGCAGCCAAAACGTCCGCCATCCCGGGCGCCGTCATGCTCCCTGGCAAACTTCCAAGAATCCGGCGATCGCAATCAGGCCACTTCTGAAAAGTCTGGGCAGGCGTTTGACGTCACCCAGATTTATCTGAGGGAGATTGGCTATACACCTCTGCTCACGGCCACGGAAGAAGTTTATTACGCGAGGTGCGCCCTGCAGGGGGATGCACGCAGTAAGCGGCGAATGATCGAGAGCAATCTCAGGTTGGTTGTGAAAATTGCCCGCCGTTATATCCATCGCGGCATGGCTCTGCTGGATCTGATTGAGGAGGGTAATCTCGGCTTGATACACGCCGTGGGAAAGTTTGATCCGGAACGGGGCTTCCGATTTTCAACCTATGCCACCTGGTGGATACGCCAGGGTATCGAACGGGGTCTGATGAACCAGGCTCGAACCATTCGCTTACCCGTGCACGTAACTAAAGAGTTGAACTCGGTGCTGCGGAAGGCACAGCAACTAGCCACCAGGAAAGCACGGGATCCAAGCGCGGAAGAGATTGCAGCCGAAGTCGGCAAAACCGTGCCGGAAATTGAACGACTGCTACGTCTAAGCGAAAAAGTGACTTCTGCGGATGCGCCGATTCTGGCGGAAGGGGAAATTACTCTGCAAGATACCTTTGCCGCCGACAACGGACAGGGGCCAGATAATCTCCTGCAAATTGCGGAACTGAGTCAGCGCCTGGGCAACTGGCTGCATCAACTCCCGGAAAGGCACAGGGAGATACTGTCGCGGCGATTCGGACTCAACGGCTATGACAGCGATACCCTGGAAAACGTCGGCAGCGCCATCGGTTTAACCCGGGAACGAGTCCGTCAAATACAGATTGAGGCGCTGAAGAAGCTTAAATCTATCATTAGCCGGGATGGTGTCGCACGGGATATCTTTGCCGAATTCAATTGAGTTAGCCCCTGAAATATCCTCACGAATTTATGGATAAAATTGTAGGTGGTTGATACGTGTAACGGGGCTTAGCAAGGGGTACTGTTTTTCCGTTCCGGTGGGCCATCCCTGGCCCGGTCCCGCGTCCATCCCTGGCGCTAGTCACTACAAAACAGCACCCCTTGCCAATCCCCTATCGAATTCAGTGTTCTTTACAAACGGCAGGCCTAGTTGCTCTTGTAAGAAAATTGCAGAAGTAAAAGGTCATTGTCTCTATAACTATTGATGGAAAAACATAAAGCTCCTGGGCAGTTGCTCGTCTCTCGGTCGTGCCTCAGATATAGATAAGAACACAAGCGAGTTCGGAGCAGGGGGGTTATTTTGCCGTGACTAGCGCCCAGGGATGGAGCGCGGGACGGGCCAGGGATGGCCCATTGGAACGGCGAAATAACCCCCCTGCTTCGAGCTTGCGTCCAACACGTATACACCACTCAACTAAAATGTCGCATCATGCATTTTATTTTAGCTTAGCTTTCTGAATTAACAGAATATTTCTTGGGAATCTCTCAGAGTCAGTCCCAGCCTTGGCTCGACACTTAACCCAGATTTAGTGAGCACAAACCTGAGATTCTGAGTGAAAACGGCTTTCCTGAAGATGTAATTACGGGATTGATTGACGGTTTCACCGTCCTGGATACCCGTCGGCCGTGGCTCTCTGACGCCGGTTCTGGCGTCAGAAATATAAAAACATAGTTAAAACAATCACTTAAACTGCTGATTAAATCGCTTGCTATCCACTGATATGGTGTTATAGTTATGTATAACACTATATGGGTGGCTGGATAAAACACAGCGAGTGGTCTGAGTGGAAATTAACTGGAATAACAAAGAGCCGATCTACCTGCAGCTAAGAGACCGTTTGGTCGAGCTGATCATGGATGGCTTGCTGAGTGAGGGCGATGCGCTGCCCTCGGTGCGGCATATTTCCAGTGAACAGCGTATTAATCCCATTACGGTATCTAAAGCGATTCAAATTCTGGTTGATGATGGTCTGGTGGAAAAAAAACGGGGGCTAGGAATGTATGTTGTTACTGGAGCGAAGGAAAAATTGTCGAAGCAGGAACGGGTCAAGTTTCTCGAACAGGAATGGCCGCAAATTATCGAGCGAATTGAGAGATTGGGTCTGGAGATCCACGAACTCATTGGCAGCCATAAGGCTCGATAGAGCCAAGGCAATAAGGACGAGCAATGAGTAATATCGTTGAAGCCAGGGCGCTGACAAAAACCTACGGCAGTCTCAAGGCGCTGGATGGGGTTGATCTTACTATTCCCACCGGCGCTATCAGCGGCTTGATTGGACCCAACGGTGCGGGCAAGACCACCGCACTGAAGGCATTGATTGGATTGTGCGATGTCGAAGGCGAACTCAACGTCGCCGGTATGGACCCTCGCACGGCGCGGCATAAATTGATGGAGGACGTGTGCTTCATCGCAGATGTGGGCATCTTGCCCAAATGGTTCAAGGTTTCCCAACTGATCGACTATGTGGCAGGTGTGCATCCAAAGTTTGATCGGATTAAAACCGAGAAATTTTTGAGTACTACGGATATTCCTGCCAATAAACGGATAAAGGAATTGTCGAAAGGCATGGTGACTCAATTGCACCTGGCCGTGGTGATGGCGATCGATGTGAAGTTGCTGATATTGGATGAGCCAACCCTCGGCCTGGACATCATTTACCGAAAAGAATTTTATGATCGCTTGCTCAATGACTATTACGATGGAGATCGCACTATCGTCATCAGCACCCATCAGGTGGAGGAGGTTGAGGCGCTGCTAACCCATCTGATCTTCATCAATAAGGGAAAAATAGCACTCAGTGCCATGATGACGGAGCTTGCAGATATCTATACCGAAGTCGTAGTGGATCCGGAACAGATCGCGCAAGCTGATGCACTCAACCCCATTCATATTCGCGAACTTCTGGGTAAAAAATCCTATACATTCGAATCGGTGCCCAGGGCTCAGCTACAGCCCCTGGGGGAGATGTACACACCTAGCGTTGCCGATTTGTTTGTCGCCAAGATGAAGGACAGCAGACATGAATAAATTCCATCTTCTACAGTTCCGGGCCCTGTTAAAGCGGGAAATGTTAGAACATCGCAATCTGTTTATCGTGGCGCCGGTAATTCTCGCCGGGCTAGTCCTGCTTTTCAGTGTTTGGGCGATGACGCGGATGGGGCAAGATTTGATATCGGTAGGTATCGAATACATGGCGCTGTTGTTTAATGGTTTGTCACCGCTGGAAATGGCACCAATATTTATGTTTCTCGCGATCCCGTTCATCGGCGTATTTTATTTATGCGCAATCATCTACTTGATGAACTCCTTGTATCAGGATCGTCAGGAACTCAGCATATTGTTCTGGCAATCGATGCCCGTCTCCAACTTAAATACCGTGCTGTCGAAATTGGTAACGATCGGGATTGTGGCGCCTCTTTTCTACATAGCCACGATGTTTGTGCTATATGTCATTGCCATGCTCTGGCTCACTATCCTTGGGTGGAGTTACGACATCGAAGTAGCCGGACTCGGCTATATGTTTCTGGCAGCGGTGGCGAGTCTGATATTTGTATACCTGTCAATTATCACAACGACCCTGTGGTTGCTGCCTACAATTGGCTGGGTAATACTGTTTTCGGCATTCGCGAAGCGCACACCTATTATGTGGGCAATCGGAGTATTCATCCTGGTAGGGTTTTTGGAAGAGTTCATTTTCGGCACACAATTTTTAGGAAATTTTGTCGAGAGCAGGTCCACTCCAACGCAATACCTGATATTGGATTTTCAGGATGTAGTTGAAAGACTAATTAACTACGACATGCTGTTTGGGATACTGGTGGGATCTATCTTGCTTGCCGGTGCCGTTTACATGCGACGGTTTATTGATTGAGGGCAGGCCTGAATGCTCAGTAGCGACGGGCCTGTTTATAGGAATTGCGTATGAAAAATATCATATTGAAAAATCGATATACTTTGTTAGTAACTGTGTTAACAGTGTATATCGTCGTGCTTGTGATTGAGGGGTCTATCACTGGAAGACAGGCCCAGGTTCTGAACTTCGAGAATCCGTTCTTCGATCTGAATATCAAAGATCTAGACGGACTCCGAGAGCGACGAGCCTAGCCCGGATATTCCGCGCAGAGACAATGAATACCTAATCAGGTGCCGCCTAAAGATCAACACAAAAACGTTGACAGTAATTACAGATTCCCATAGAGTCTCGTGCGCTAAGGCATACAAGCATAAAATTTAGATGCCAGGCCTTGATTACACAGGTCAAATCGAGCAGGGATAAAACAGCGGGAATGCAAACGAGCAGCAATGAATAACACAGTCTTTAATACAATCTTGAATCAGGCGGCAGTGGTAAACGCGGGGGCCCGCCGTGCCTTGCGCGCGGCGTTTACTCAAATTGGAGACTGTGGTTTTAGATAGTTAGTAACAAAGATTCAAAAAACCTCTATGTGTCTCCGACCTTAGAGGTTTTTTTTCGCCTGTGAATAATTGAAGAGAGCCTGAAGATGAAGATGTCGAAAATCGAGGACGCCGCCAGGTTGGCCTGGCCAGCGCTGGAAGAAAAAGAACTACCCTTCGGAGTATTGAGATATGCCCGTGGCGTGAATCGTCGATCAAACTCTCTGAATGTCTACCCTCGTGCTGAATATGAGCACGGCGATTTGCTGCGCTCTACCGAGTCTTTCTTCGGGCAGAGGAGTTTGCCCGCCATCGTCAGAATTTTGGATAGTCGCGAAAACAGAAACCTGGACTCTCAACTCCTTGACAGCTATCTCGCCGGCAAGGGATACGGTCTCGAGGCGTCCACACGGGTACTACTCTGTGATTTGCCAATACGGCAATCCACGGTTGCCCATGTGTCTGTATCGCTCGAATTAAATGACTGGTTGCGCGTCTGGCAAACATTCGGGAGCCACAGTGATACGCAAATCGGCGTCCATCGAATAACTCTGAGCAGGATTGCTGCAAACCACTGCTTTCTAACTCTCAAGGATAAGCTGGGGATCACAGTGAGTTGTGGCATGGGCGTAATCAGTGATGATGTTCTGGGGATTTATGGCATCGCAACCCGTGAAGCGTATCGAGATCTGGGGTATGGAACGAAGTTGCTGCAACAGCTAATGTGCTGGGGATTCTCTAATAGGGCCAGGTACGCCTATTTGCACGTGGAGTCGGTCAACTTCGCTGCGCTGCGACTATACGAAAAACTGGGCTTTGAAGAATTTTACAGTTACTGGTATCGCGTCCAAAACCGGCACTGCGTGCACGCATCAGGAGAATTGCAACCACTGGCGAGTACAGAGAATGGGCAGGCCGTCGATGGATGTAGCCCTGGCTGCGGTTGTTCCGGTTCGGTGAGTTAATGTAAACTGCAGCGCTTAAGCCAATTCACAGACAGATCTCGTCAGCAGGAACCGTAAATGACCAAGAACAAGCAGGTGATATTCGCCAAGCGCCCCCTGGGGGAACCGGGTGATGAATGTTTTCGAATAGAAGAAGTAGAAATTCCGGAGTTGGAATCCGACCAGATACTGATAAAGGTGTGCTGGCTCTCTATCGACCCCTATATGCGTGGGCGCATGAACGACAATAAATCCTATGTCGCCCCGCTGGAGATAGGCGATATCATGTCTGGGGAGTCGACCGGAATAGTGATTAAGACCAGCTCAGACGCCTTTGCCGTGGGCGATCGTGTCGCCGCACACATGGGTTGGCAGTCTTACATTGTTGCCGATGCCGATGATGCCCGGCTGATGAAAGTGGATTTGAGTAACGGCAGCCTGGCTGCGCATCTAGGTGTCGTGGGCATGCCTGGGCGCACGGCCTTCTTTGGATTAACCGAAGTTGGCAAGCCACAAGCCGGCGAAACCCTGGTGGTAGCCGCCGCATCGGGCGCCGTCGGCTCCGCCGTGGGGCAAATAGCCAAAATTAGAGGCTTGCGCGCGATCGGTATCGCCGGCGGCCCGGAGAAGTGCCGCTACGTGAAAGAGGAATTAAATTTTGATGCCTGTATCGATTACAAGGCGGGTAAGCTGGCCGAGGAGCTTGCCGCAGCCTGTCCCGATGGCATCGATATATATTTCGAGAATGTGGGAGGGGACGTGACCAAAGCCGTGGCACCCTTGCTAAATGCTGGGGCCAGGGTACCGATCTGTGGTTATATTTCGAACTATAACGATGAAGATATTACCCAGGCTGAGACGCCATTTCACATTCTAAAGCAATTACAAGATGTTCCCGAGCACCGATTCTTCGTCGTCACAGAGTGGCGCGAACGCTGGCTCGAAGCCACCCGCCTATTGGCAGGCTGGGTCGCCGATGGCAGCTTGAAGTACAAGGAGAGCATTGGCGAGGGCCTGGAAAACGCACCGGGCTATCTTCGAGACGTGCTCAAGGGTAGAAATTTTGGCAAGCAATTAGTCAAAGTGGCGGATGAAGATTAATGACAGACGCTGCCACCGACGACTTCAAGATATCGAATCTATTTTCTCTTGAAGGCAAGACCGCACTGGTAACAGGCGGTTCCAGCGGGCTTGGGCTGATCATGGCCAAGGGCTTGTTGCTAAATGGCGCGCGGGTAATGATCGCATCCAGGAAGAAAGAAAAATGCGACCTGGCGCTTGAAAAATTGCAGCAATACGGAGACTGCAGCGCGATGGCAGCCGATGTAACCGATGCCGGGGACAGGGCAGCACTGGTTTCCGCAGTAGAGTCAACCTTTGGCAGCCTCTGTATTCTTATCAATAACGCCGGTGCCAACTGGGGGGCAGAAATTGAAGACTACCCGGACACCGGTTTTGCCAAGGTCATGAATACCAACCTGAATGCCGTGTTTTCCATGACTCGGGATTTCCTGCCCTTATTGGAGAAGGCCGCCAGCGCAGAGGATCCGGCACGGGTTATTAATATTGGATCGATGGACGGCATCCACGTGCCTATCGTGCAGCGTGTGCCTACGTTTGCCTATTCCGCCAGCAAGGCTGCATTGCACCACCTCACACGCACCCTGGCGGTGGATCTGGCGCCGAAGAATATCACCGTCAATGCGGTGGCCCCTGGCTTTTTCGAATCCAGAATGACCGACTATGTATTTGAACACTTCAAGGCGGACATCGAAGACGACTGCCCTCTGCACCGGGTGGGTCGGCCAGAGGAAATGGTGGGTATTATCACCTACCTGGCCTCGAGAGCTGGTGCCTACACCAATGGCACCGTAATTCCAGTCGATGGTGGTACCAGCATCTCGAAAGGACGACGGCCATGGACAGAATAGCCTTAGTACTCAATGTATATTTGATTTGCCCACAGCAGAAATCCTGTAGCTAATACTCTCGTTGCTGGTGTAATTTAACTGCCGGCAGTTTTATGGCCGGATCTGCGAGGCCGGTAAATTAGGGTGTCGATAGTCCCGCAAGCAATTGAATGGAGTGGATATGAGTTTATTTAATCTTAAGTCTAAAGTTGCCCTGATTACGGGCTCGAGCAAGGGGATTGGACAGGCGATTGCAACTCGCATGGTAGAACAGGGGGCAAGCGTTGTTATCTCCAGTCGGAGTCAGGAGGACTGTGATCAGGTGGCTGCTGGTATAAATGCACAGGGGGGCACGGCGATCGCGATTGCCTGCAATATTAATTACAAGGAACAACTACAGGAACTGGTGTCGAAAACCGAGGAGCAGCTGGGAAGGGTGGATATCCTGGTTTGCAACGCGGCAATCAACCCCTATTTTGGCCCCTCCCAGTATATTTCGGATGCAGCCTTCGACAAGGTAATGCATTCGAATA
>JADFIJ010000065.1 GCA_022566775.1 Pseudomonadota bacterium
GTGTAGAGTTCGAATATGGCGGAGGAGGAGAGATTCGAACTCTCGGAGGACTTTCACCCTCGCTGGTTTTCAAGACCAGTGCATTCAACCGCTCTGCCACCCCTCCGCGATAGGGGCGGAATCTTACTATACTCCCTGTCCCAGTCAACTGATGAAATTGACTCCCTCTTCAGTGGGGTCTGAAATTGAAATCGAGGAAACCGCTGGGGGAGAGATTGGTCATAATCGCCTTGGGGCGATTATGACCATTACGAGTCGTGGTTGGGTATGAGGTTTACGAATTGGCTGGTGATTTATCTGGCTGTGATGGCAGCGTGCCGCTGTCCTGCGCGCTGACGCGCTGGTCGAACTCTCGGAGGACTTTCACCCTCGCTGGTTTTCAAGACCAGTGCATTCAACCGCTCTGCCACCCCTCCGCGATAGGGGCGGAATCTTACTATACTCCCTGCCCCACTCAACTAATGAGTTTGAGTCTCTTATTAGTGGAACCTGAAATCGGAATTGTAGAAGCTGGCCGGAGGAGAGATTGACCAGAATCGCCTTAGGGCGATTATGACCATTACCAGTCGTGGTTTACACGGTGTCCAGGAGCGACGCGAGTTTACAGGGTGAATGACCAAGTACTGAACTGCGTCATCACAATATTTGTGGGTTCCGCCTCGCTCCCCTATAGGCCCCAAATAGACCGAAAACCGTTGATTTTGCGACGGTTACAGGTATCATATTTCCCATAGTAGGTCGCGACCCGACCCTGAAAAGGCGTTGAATTCGCTCGTATGAGCCCCATATGGTAATGGGGTAAGGGAATCAAGCGAGACAGTTTTTGGTCGTTATAAAAGTAAATCTATTGTTTTGGAGTTAAACGATGAACGAAGTTGAGTTAAACATAAGCCGGAGTCAAAGCTCGGCACTGGCGGTAAATAAAGTTATCCGCAACACCTACACGTTGCTATCGATGACATTATTCGTCAGTGCATTGTGCGCGGTCGCGACTATGGTTATGCAAGTGGGCCAGGGCACCGGGTTTATGCTGTTTATTGGTGGCTTTATCATGACTTTCGTGGTCAGAAAAAACGCCAATTCTTCCAGGGGCCTGATCGCAGTTTTTATATTTGCTGCCCTGATGGGCGCAGCATTGGGCCCGATGATTTCCATCTACATGCAGGCCTACGTCAACGGCTCTGCGATTGTTGCCCAGGCACTGGGTGGCACCGCGATAATCTTCCTGTCCCTGTCCGGCTATGCGCTGACATCGGGTAAGGATTTTAATTTCCTCGGCGGCTTTATCTTCACCGGAATGATGGTTGCGATAGTGGCTATGATCGCCAATATTTTCTTGCAGATCCCTGCGTTGAGCCTGGCGATTTCATCGGCGGTCATTCTCATCATGTCTGGCTTCATTCTCTTCGATACCAGCCGCATCATGAATGGCGGTGAACGCAACTACATCATGGCGACGGTTTCTCTGTACTTGAGTATATTTAATATTTTCATTCACCTGTTGAGAATACTCGGCGCCCTCACCGGCAGAAATTAATTATTGAAATCACAGCAAACGTTAATGAATGGAGCCCCGTTTATTCGGGGCTTTTTCGTTAGCCAGGCTGCATAAAACCCTATGAAATTTTCCATCGTGGTGTACGCCGCGCCCCACTCTGCCGAGGCTGCCGCCACCGCCTTCAACTTTACCCGCAGCGTGCTCGAACAGGGACATGACATCTACCGGCTATTTTTTTTCGGTGACGGCGTGCATAACGCCAGTCGTTTATCGGTGGTAGCCCAGGATGAGAATAATCTTCAGCAGCAATGGGATCAGCTGATCAGAGACCACGGACTGGATTCGGTGATCTGTGTCTCCTCGGCGGTGAACCGGGGCATCGTCGACGCGCAGGAAGCAAGCCGTCATGAACTCGGCGCGGTCAGTGCCTACGCCAGTTCGGAACTAGCTGGGCTGGGACAGCTTATCGATGCCACCATGCATTCGGATCGGGTGATTAACTTCGGCTAGTGATATGGCGAGCAAAAACACCAACAAGGCCATTACCTTCATCAGCCGCCGGGCTCCCTATGGAGACAGTAATGCACAGCTGTGCCTGGAGATGGCGCTGGCCTGTGCCGTGTTCGGACAGACCGTGAGCTATGTATTTCTGGATGATGGCGTCTATCAGTTGTTGAAGCATCAGGATGCCAGGGGCATCGACAGCAAGACCCTTGGGAAAGCCCTGGAGACGCTGGATCTGTACGGGATCGAGAATGTTTGTGTGGATGCAGATTCTCTGTCCGAACGTGGTATCCGAGGCGGCGACCTGGTACTCGAGGTCGAGCCTGTCAGTCGAACCCATATCGCCGAACTCATCGATCAAGCCGACACGGTATTCAATCTATGACTTGTCTGCACACCATCAGCAAAAGCCCTACCAGCAAATTATTGTCGAGCTGCGTCAGCGTCTTGAAACCGGGCGATGGTATTTTATTCATTGAGGATGGCGTCTACTACTGCTCGCCGGCAGAATCAGGCCGCCACCCAGGCGCTGATATCAGGCTGTTTGCCCTGCAAGAAGATGTTGCAGCCAGGGGCTTGTCGGTACCAAGCGCTGCCGATGTGGAACTCGTAGATTACGCGGGGTTCGTGGGACTATGTTGCGAATATGAGAAGATCGTGAGTTGGTTTTAGGCATGGGTAGCACAGGCAAGTACCTGCAGTTCGATAATGGTGAGGTGGCCATAGACCGGGAGGGTTTTCTTAAAGATTTGAGTGACTGGAACGCAGAGGTGGCGGTCGCATTAGCGCAGCAAGAAAGCATCAGCCTCGGCCCCTCACACTGGGAAATACTCAATCTGCTGCGGGTATTCTATCAACGACACCAAATGTCCCTCGCGAGCAGGGCTCTGGTGAGTCTGGTGCGGCGGGAACTGGGTGCCGACAAGGGCACCAGTATCCATTTGATGAAGTTATTTCAGGGCAGTCCCGCCAAGATGGCCAACAAGATCGCGGGCCTGCCGAAACCTGATAACTGCCTGTGAAAACGAGTCAGATTGCTGCCAGTCGCGCGGGCATCAAGGACCGAACCAGGATAGTTTCTCCCGCGCGTTGACCACAGTACCGATAATAATGATGGTGGGTGCCTCGATCCCGGTTTTTTTCGCCAATGCCGGCATGCTGCGAAGCTGGTCGGTAATGACTCTCTGCCGCCTGGTCGTGCCCTGCTGAATCACAGCAATGGGCGTATCGGCGGCCATGCCGTGGGCTATCAGTTGTTCGCAGATAGTCTGCAGGCCCAAGAGCCCCATGTAGAAAACCAGGGTTTGTTTTTCCTGGACCAGGTGTTCCCACTCCAGATTCAGTGTGCCCTCCCGCAGATGGCCGGTCAGGAACCTGACCGATTGGGCATGGTCACGGTGGGTTAAGGGAATACCCGCATAGGCGGCACAACCATTCGCGGCGGTGATGCCGGGCACCACCTGGAACGGCACACCCGCTTGCGCCAGGGTCTCAAGTTCCTCCCCACCCCGTCCGAAGATAAAAGGATCACCCCCCTTTAAGCGCAAGACCCGCTTGCCCTCTTGCGCCAGCTTGACTAGCATCTCGTTGATGGTTTCCTGCTCGACGCTGGGCTTGGCCCGTTCCTTACCCATGTAGATTTTGTCTGCATCCGGCCGTAGCTTCTGCATGATCTCATCGGATACCAGGTGGTCATACAACACCACGTCAGCCTTATACATCAATCGTAGCGCCCTCAGCGTGAGCAGATCGGGATCGCCGGGACCGGCGCCAACCAGATATACCTCACCCATCTTTGTGCCGGTTTTGGCTGCTTGCAATCGGTCCAGAAGCCGTTGTTCGATCACCTCGATGGCGGCGTCTTCGTTGCCGGTGTAGACCATCTCTGGAACCTCGCTCTCCAGCAAGTCTTGCCAAAACTGCAGGCGTTGATCCGGGTCTGCGAGCTTGTCTTTAACCCGCCCCCGATAAGATCCCATTAAGTTTGCCAGAGCGTCGATGCGGCCGGGTATTACGATTTCGATCATTTCTTTTAACTTGCTGGTGAGAACAGGCGCGGTGCCGGAGCTGGAGATCGCCACCAGCACCGGTGCCTTATCGACTATCGACGGCATCATGAAAGAGCAAAGTTCGGCTTCGTCCACCACATTGACAGGAATATTCAGTGACTTTGCAGCGGCGCTTACGGCGAGATTGGTGGCTCGATCGTCGGTGGCGGCTATGACCAGGGCGGCGTCTTCGAGATGGCCGGGAGTGAATGTCTCGTGTACCACAGTGCCATTACAGGCTCGGCACAGCGCTTCAAGCTCTTCACAGATGGACGTGGCGACAACATACAGCCTGGCCTGGGCACGGCTTAACAAATTCGCCTTGCGTAAGGCCACCGACCCTCCCCCGACTATGACGCACTTCCTGTCCCTGATATTCAAGAAAATGGGCAGTAAGTCCATTATTCGAGATACTCGATTCCCTGCATATAGGATACCAGGGCATTGGGGATTTTTACTCTGCCCTGGGCGTCCTGGTAGTTTTCCAGGATCGCCACCAGGGTGCGACCAATCGCCAGACCCGAGCCGTTTACGGTATGTACTAACTGCGGCTTACCCGCGGCATCGCGAGTCCTGGCCTGCATTCGTCGCGCCTGAAAATCTGTGAACCCGCTACAGGAGGAGATTTCGCGATAGCAATTTTGCGAAGGCAGCCAGACTTCCAGGTCATAGGTCTTGGCCGCCGCGAAACCCAGATCCCCACCACACAGAATTACCTTGCGGTAAGGAAGCTCCAATAGCTGCAAGATCTTTTCGGCGTGCCCCGTCAATTCTTCCAGTGCGGATGCAGAGGCTTCCCTGGCGACGATCTGAACCAGCTCCACCTTCTCAAACTGGTGCTGGCGAATCATGCCCCGGGTGTCCTTGCCGTAACTGCCCGCTTCAGATCTGAAACAGGGAGTATGGCAGACGAATTTCAAGGGCAGGTTTTCCGGGTCCAGAATTTCATCCCGGATAAGGTTGGTGACAGGGACTTCCGCCGTGGGGATAAGATAGTACTCATGATCTCCGCGCAACTTGAACAGATCGTCTTCAAACTTCGGTAGTTGACCGGTGCCAAACAAAGACTGCGCATTGACGATGTAGGGAACATTTACCTCCCTGTATCCATGCTCGCGCGTGTGGATATCCAGCATCAATTGAATCAAGCCGCGATGCAACTGCGCCATACGGCCTTGCATGATCACGAAGCGTGAGCCGGTTATCTTAGTGGCGGCGGCGAAGTCCAGCCCCTGCTGCAGCGCCTCGCCCAGTGCAGCATGGTCTTTGATCTCAAAATCGTAGGTCTTCGGTTCGCCCCAGGTGGAGACCAGTTGATTTGCCGATTCATCGTCGCCCTCGGGCACGGAATCATCGGGAATATTGGGAACGCCTGCCAGGTATTCGTGGAGCTTCGATTGCAAACTTGCCAGCTGTTCCTTCTTCTGTTCCAACTCAGCCTTCATATTTTCCATGGAGCTCAGAATTTTAGTGATGTCTTCCCCTGCGGCCTTGGCTTTGCCGATCATTTTCGAGCGGGAGTTTCTTTCGTTCTGCAGCGCCTCGGTCGCAAGTTGCAGGGCTTTTCTCTGGCTGTCCAGTTCGGCAATCCAGGCCGTATCCAGCGTGAACTTTTTCTTTAATAGCTTGCTGGCCAATTCATCGGCATCTGAACGAATCCATTTCGGGTCTAGCATGGTGGGTATCCTGGCTCCCTAAAACATGACGCGGCTTAGCTGCATGCCGCAAAATGCTGCGAATAAACAGACCAGCACGCTGCTCAGTACATAAAGAAGTGCGGTATTGTAGTGGCCTTGCTGAAATAACAGAAGCGCGTCTAGTGAATATGTTGAAAATGTGGTCAAGGCGCCGAGAAAGCCGATCACGATCAGTGGCCGCCACGGCTCAACTAGATGCAGTTTCTCGGCAAAGAAGATAAAACACACGCCTATCAAAAACGATCCGATGACGTTAACCAGGAAGGTGCCATAGGGGAAGTGACTGCTGTTGTAGGTCTCGATCAAGGTGCTGAGCCAGTATCTGCCCATGGCGCCGACGGCACCCCCGATTGCGACTGCGATATATGTAACCATGGCTGCGTGGAGATCCAGTGAAATTATGTGGGACGGTGGTTATCGAGAATAGGTATTTTCGATGACTTCGATACCCGCAGGCGGCTGAAACTCGAACAGCGCATCATCCAGATCTTGGTTGCGGATGACATTCTGAAAGCGCCAAACCGTCTGTTGTCCATTCCTGTGATCGAGATAAATCATATCCAGTTCCGACAACAGGAAGTTGATGGATATCTTGTCGTAGATACTGTCCGCTGCCATTGGGGTCAATATGAATTCCTGGTGTTCGTCGGCAGCGCTCGACACCGTTTCGATGAAATATTCGGCGGCGAGATTGTCGGTGCGGCCACTGAGCAGCTGTGCCGCGAGTTCCGAACGGCTGCTGTCCCAGCTTTCGATCACCACCTGTTCCAGATCGGGTTGGTAGTTCCACAGCACACTGCCGTTAGTGACGATGAGTTCGGGAAAGGGCGTCAGGGTCTCCCAGTAGAAACCATCGGGCTTCTTCAGATACATCCGGATTTCGCTTTCTTCCAGCACGCCACCGTCCGACTCGACGATGAGTTGAACCACGTCTGCTGCCAGGGTTTCAATTCCCTGTAACAGGGTATCGAGCCGCTGCAGGTCGCTGGCCTGGGCTAGGGCGCTGCTAATGCCACTAGAGCAAACAGCGAAGCACAAGCCAGCGAGTACGGTTGTTTTATCGGGCATATTCATCAACACACAGAGGACTTAGTCACGGGGCGGTGGCGGTGCGATTACTTCCCGGGAACCGTTGCTGCCCATTGCCGATACTACCCCAGCGGCCTCCATAGATTCAATCATCCGCGCCGCCCGGTTGTAGCCAATACGCAATTTTCGCTGCACCGCCGAGATAGACGCCCGGCGGGATTCGGTCACGAAACGGATGGCTTCATCATACAGCGCATCGTCTTCATCTGCTTCGGCTTCACCGGGCCGGCCTGAACCGCCCTGCTCGTCCCCAGCCTGGGTAATCGATTCGATATAGACTGGCGACCCTCTTCGTTTCCAGTCTGCGACCACACGATGGACCTCTTCGTCGCTGACGAAGGCACCGTGTACCCGCGTGGGAACGCCCCCGCCCGGTGGCAGAAACAGCATGTCGCCGTGGCCCAGTAGCTGTTCGGCGCCACCCTCACCGAGAATGGTTCTCGAATCGACCTTGGATTGCACCATAAAGGACAGACGAGTCGGGATGTTGGCCTTGATCAGGCCGGTGAGGACATCCACCGATGGCCTCTGTGTTGCCAGCACCAGGTGGATGCCGGCAGCCCTGGCTTTCTGGGCAATACGGGCGATCAATTCCTCAACCTTCTTGCCCACTACCATCATCATATCCGCCAGTTCATCGACGAGGACGACGATGCGCGGCAGTGGCACCAATTCCGGTGCGGATTGTTCTTCCTCCAACAGCATCGGGTCCGACTTCCAGCTTGGATCGAGGATGGGTCTGCCTACCTTCTTGGCATCGGTCACTTTCTTATTGAAGCCGGCCAGGTTTCTCACCCCCAGGCCAGACATCAGCTTGTAGCGACGTTCCATCTCACCGACGCACCAGCGCAAGCCATTGGCGGCGTCTTTCATGTCGGTGATAACCGGGGTCAGCAGGTGAGGTATGCCGTCATACACGGAAAGCTCGAGCATCTTCGGGTCGATCATAATCAATCGCACTTGCTCTGGAGTGGATTTGAACAGCAGGCTCAGAATCATGGCATTGATGCCAACAGACTTACCGGAACCGGTGGTTCCCGCCACCAGTAAATGGGGCATTTTTGCCAAATCCACGATCACCGGTTTGCCGACGATGTCGTGTCCCAGGGCCATACTCAGCGGCGAGGTGGCGCCGTCGAATTCCGGCGACGACAGCACTTGACTCAGCTGAATGATTTCCCGTTTCTCATTGGGTATTTCTATGCCAATCACGGTCTTGCCGGGTATGACTTCTACTATGCGCACCGAGACGATGGCCAGCGATCTGGCCAGGTCCTTGGCCAGGTTGCTAATCCGACTGACCTTGATGCCAGGTGCGGGCTGTACTTCGAAGCGCGTAATTACCGGGCCCGGGTTGACGGCGGTGACTTCGATCTCGATACCAAAATCGGCCAGCTTCAACTCCAGCAGTTTCGACATGGCTTCCAGTGATTGTTTGGAATAACCCGCGTCACTGTTTTCATGCCATGGATCCAGCAAGCCAATTGCTGGTAACTGCTTTACCGAAGAGGCTGCAAACAAGGTTCCCTGGCGCTCTTTCTCAACCCTGGGGCTGTTCCTGTTTCGCTTAGATGCTGGCGCCTTGATGGTGGGAGGCACGCGTTGTCGTTGTTTTTCCAGGTGAATATCCAGCACCCGCTTGCGTTGCTCAAGACGCTGCTGGGTAATCATGTCCTGTTTCCGGGTTTCTACCCACTTGCTTACTTTCAGCACTGCCAGGGAACTGAGGCCCAGGGCTAGCTCCCCTATTTTGTCCACAAGCCGCAACCAGGAAATCGCGACGGTGATGGTCAGTCCAAACAGGAACAGCGCCAGCAATAACAAGGTGCTGCCGACCATGGCCAGCAGCGGGACACTCAAATCCACGACCAGGGCCCCGAGGACCCCGCCGGCCATGTAGGAGGTGGTGGCATCGATCTCGAAATGAAGCGTTGCCAGGCCACTGGCGGCAATTACCAGCAGTATAAAACCGGCGGTTTTCAAGGCAAACAATGGCCAGGAAAACTCCGCGTTAAGTTCCGATTCCCTGAATGAAGTGTAGACCTTGAAAATCAAGAGCGTTGGCAAGGCATAGGCCAGGTAGCCCAGCAGATGCAGGAGAATATCCGCCAGCCAGGCCCCGTACACGCCCACTGCGTTCGCGATCTCATCGCCGTCGCCGGTCGTGGTGAAGCCGGGATCGGCCGGGGAATAACTTATCAAGGCGATCAACAGGAACAGGGCCAGCAGGGAATACACGATCAAGGTTCCCTCACGCAGCAGACGTTGCACGACGGTGCCGACTTCCGATTCCTGTGGTGCTTTACTCATCGCAATATTTTTCAATTTATTCAGATACCTGCACTTAGTTTATAGGAACGTTTCGAGAAGTGTTAGATGCAATTTAAGGCGGCGACGACGAAGCCAATACTACCCAATCCAACACCTGGCTAGGGTTGCGGGATTTCCCTGGACAACAAAACACCGCAAAGTCTGAAACTCCTAGTCAGTTTAACGGTTCTTTTACTATAAAATTGAATAGAATATGGCGCCACAGCCTTTAAATACTATGCATGAGGCAGCATATAAGCAGCACCACCGAAACCCGCTCAGGATGAAGTTTATGACCGACGTACAGCACCACCAATTAGTCATTTTAGGATCTGGCCCTGCCGGCTATACCGCCGCCGTCTACGCCGCGAGGGCTAATCTCGATCCTGTTGTGATCACGGGAATAGTCCAGGGCGGGCAATTAACCACCACCACGGATGTGGACAACTGGCCCGGTGATATCGAGGGTCTGCAAGGTCCAGAGCTCATGGAAAGAATGAAAAACCATGCAGAGCGATTTGATACCAAAGTAATTTTTGACAATATCAATAGTGTAGACCTGAGCCAGAAGCCGTTCCATCTTGAGGGTGACAGAAATGTCTATAGCTGTGACGCATTGATTATCGCCACCGGCGCGTCCGCCCAGTATCTGGGGCTGGATTCGGAACAGGCTTATATGGGTAGGGGCGTGAGTGCCTGCGCAACCTGTGATGGTTTTTTCTATCGTAACAAGCCGGTGGCTGTGATTGGCGGCGGCAACACGGCGGTGGAAGAAGCCCTGTACCTGTCAAATATATGCTCCCACGTCACCCTGGTGCACCGGCGCGACGCCCTGCGGGCGGAAAAAATCCTGCAGAAAAAACTCTTCGAACGGGTTGCAGAAGGCAAGGTCACAATCCAGTGGGACCACGTCCTCGATGAAGTCCTGGGTGATGACATGGGTGTCACCGGCGTCAGTCTGAAACATGCCCGCAGCGGCGAGAAGTCGAGCCTGGAAGTTGACGGTGTATTTATCGCCATCGGCCACATACCGAATTCAGAAATCTTCAAAGATCAGCTGGAAATGAAGAACGGCTATGTTGTCGTCAATACCGGACTCACCGGCAATGCCACGGAAACCAGTGTCGCCGGCGTGTTCGCAGCCGGTGATATCGCCGATCAGGTCTATCGACAGGCGGTCACCAGCGCCGGTTTTGGTTGCATGGCGGCGCTGGATGCCGAGAAGTTTCTGGATTCATAGCGAGGGACCCGCTGCCATCTGCCTATGCCTATGCCCATACCCTGGATAGAATCAGACCAAGCTGGATTTCCCCCGGTTGAGCAAGCGCTTACAGAGCCAGACGGCTTGCTGGTGGCGGGGGGCGATCTCAACACCAGTCGCTTGCTCGACGCCTACCGACACGGCATATTTCCCTGGTACGAACAGGGCCAACCCATACTCTGGTGGTCGCCAGATCCGAGACTGGTGCTGCGTCCGTCACAGTTAAAAGTGTCCCGCAGCCTCGCCAAGCTGATTCGGCGTGGCAACTTCCAATTCTCCTTCGATCAGAACTTCCCCGCCGTGATCAGGCATTGCGCGGAACATCGAACAAACTCTACCGGTACCTGGATTACAGATGAGATGGAAGCAGCCTATACTGAAATGTATCGGCGCGGTTTCGCCCACTCGGTCGAAGTCTGGTCCCAGGCCAAGTTGGTTGGTGGTTTGTATGGCATCGCCCTGGGGCAGGTCTTCTTCGGTGAGTCCATGTTTAGTTTGCAGGACAATGCCTCTAAATTGGCGCTGGTGTTTCTGGTCAAACAGCTCCAGCTTTGGGATTATCAACTGATCGACTGCCAGGTCAGCAGCGATCACCTGAAAAAACTCGGCGCCGAGGAAATCAGCCGGGCGGAATTTGTCCGTCAGTTGGCGCAGTTAATACCGGGTGCAGTCAGTGCCGGGGTCTGGGATAACAATCAGATTACGGCGGCGGGGAACGATGAATTCCAAATCAAAAATCATTAGCTCTGTACGCCTGTTTCGAACTTCGGTGCATAGCTGCAGTTACAAGGACGGCGAGGACGCGGCCACGGTGTTCGTAGACCCGGAGCTTGTCATCGACCAGTCTCTCAATAGTAAACTGAGCGAGCTTGGCTTTCGTCGCAGCGGTGCCCATCTGTACCGACCCGACTGCGATTCTTGTGCCGCCTGCATTTCCTGTCGGGTTCCGGTTGCAGGCTTCAACTGGAGCCGCCGACAACGCAAAATCTGGAAATCGAATCAGGATCTGAATGTCGAGTACAGCAACGCGCTCGATGACTCCGATTCTTACGCGCTGTATAAACGTTACATCAATACTCGCCATCGGGACGGGGACATGTATCCTGCCACCCCGGAACAGTTTGAAGCGTTTATCAAAACTGGCACCGACGACACCTTGTTCTACAAGTTTTACCACGGCGATAAATTGCTGGCAGTGAGTGTCATGGACGTACTGCAGCAGGGTCTGTCTGCAGTCTATACCTTCTTCGATCCCGATTACCCAAAGCGTTCGCTGGGTAATTTTGTGATTCTGTGGCAGATACGCAAGGCAAAAGAAATGGAGTTGGCTTATTTGTTTTTGGGCTACTGGATCAAGGGTTGCGCGAAGATGCAATACAAAAGCTCATTCCGGCCCATAGAAATGTTGATAGATGGTAATTGGATATTGTTGAACTAGCCTGGGATTTGCGGTGACTGCTTTGCTTATCTAACGAAAATCCGGCACAATGCGCCCGCTGTAAACACTCCTAAAATTTAGGGAGCCTTAGATGGCGAAAGAAGATCAAATTGAAATGGAAGGTGAAGTGGTTGATACGCTTCCCAATACCATGTTCAGAGTTAAACTCGAAAACGGGCACATCGTCACTGCCCACATCTCAGGGAAGATGCGCAAGAACTACATTCGAATTTTGACCGGGGATCAGGTCAGAGTGGAACTCACGCCCTACGACTTGACCAAGGGTCGCATTACTTACCGCGCCAGATAAGTCCGCCTGCACCGATAGCGAGGCACACCCGCTGTTAGTTTTTGGCCGGCGCCAACTCTTTCTTCTCTTTCTTCTCTTTCTTCTCTTTCTTCTCTTTCTTCTCCTGCTTCTTGCGGCCCTTTATTTCCAGTTTAATGTCGTCGTCTTTGGCTGAGATAGTGACATCGCCACCGTTCTCCGCGAGTTCGCCAAACAGGATGTATTCGGCCAGGGTTTTCTTGAGTTTCTCCTGAATCAACCTCGCCATGGGGCGGGCGCCCATGGTTTCACTATAGCCATGTTCTAAAAACCAGTCGACGGCTGACTCATCCATGTGTAGCAGTACTTTCTTGTCGTCCAGTTGCACCTGCAGCTCGACCAGGAATTTGTCGATCACGGTACGAATGATTTCTGGCCGCAGGATGTCAAATTGAATGATGGCATCTAGCCTGTTACGAAACTCGGGAGTGAAGATTTTCTTGATAATTTCCAGGCCATCGGTGGAGTTATCTTGCTCCGTAAAACCAATCGAGGAGCGCTCCATTTCACGGGCGCCGGCGTTCGTAGTCATGATAAGAATCACGTTACGAAAATCCGCCTTGCGGCCGTTGTTGTCGGTGAGGGAACCATGGTCCATCACCTGCAACAATAAATTAAAAACATCAGGATGGGCTTTCTCTATCTCGTCTAACAGCAAGACACAGTGAGGGTTTTTAGTGATGGCCTCGGTCATTAACCCGCCCTGATCGAAACCGACATAACCCGGGGGTGCGCCGATCAGTCTGGAAACCGTATGACTTTCCATGTACTCGGACATGTCAAAACGAATCAGTTCTATGCCCATAATTTTAGCGAGCTGCCGGCTGACCTCAGTCTTACCGACACCGGTCGGTCCCGAGAACAGGAATGATGCGATCGGTTTCTCGGCGTCGTTCAGACCTGCTCGTGACAATTTGATCGCCGTGGCTAGCGAGTCGATGGCGCGGTTCTGTCCGAATACCACCATTTTCAGATTCGAATCCAGGTTCTTCAAGGCATCGAGATCAGAACTGGACACATGTTTCGGGGGAATGCGGGCGATGGTGGCGACTACTCTTTCCATGTCGGCGACCTGGAGCAACTTCTTGCGCTTGCTTGCCGGTTGCAGCCGCTGGTAGGCCCCCGCCTCATCGATCACGTCGATTGCCTTGTCGGGCATGTAGCGATCGTTTATATAACGACCGGCGAGTTCCGACGCGGCTCTTAACGACTTGTCGCTGTAACGCAAGTTGTGATGATCTTCGAAGCGTGATTTCAAGCCCTTGAGGATTTTGTAGGTGGTATCAACATCCGGCTCATCGACATCGATTTTCTGGAAGCGCCGAGAAAGCGCCCGGTCCTTGTCAAAAATTCCACGATATTCCTGATAGGTGGTAGAACCAATACAACGCAGGTGGCCGGAGGTAAGCACCGGCTTGAGTAAATTTGACGCATCCATGACCCCGCCAGAGGCCGCCCCGGCGCCAATAATGGTATGAATTTCATCGATAAACAGAATCGCTTGTTGGTTTTTCTTGAGCTCAGCCAGCAGTGCCTTAAAGCGTTTTTCGAAATCTCCCCGGTACTTGGTGCCGGCGAGCAAGGCGCCAAGATCGAGTGCATATATCACGCTGCCAGCGAGTACCTCCGGCACCTTGTTTTCAACGATTAGCCTGGCAAGTCCTTCGGCGACAGCGGTTTTACCGACACCGGATTCCCCCACCAACAGAGGATTGTTCTTGCGGCGGCGCGACAACACCTGCACCACCCGAGTCACTTCCTTCTCGCGCCCGATAA
This sequence comes from Pseudomonadota bacterium, assembly GCA_022566775.1. Taxonomy (GTDB): domain Bacteria; phylum Pseudomonadota; class Gammaproteobacteria; order Pseudomonadales; family Pseudohongiellaceae; genus UBA9145. The sequence goes on from JADFIJ010000065.1 coordinate 13,950, forward strand.
GCGGGTCGATACGTCCCTGTTCCGCCTCCAGGTTGAGGTTGGTCGTGAAGCTGTCGAGAGCACTCGACCCGGCGTCGGGTGCACGCTCTTCTTCGGCCTGCTCCCGAGACGATTCATCGCCCTCGGCCGGCCCCGGAATCTTGGAGATGCCGTGAGTGATAAAATTGACTACGTCGATTCGGGCCACGTCTTCCTGTTTCAGAAAATACACAGCCTGGCTTTCCTGCTCGCTGAAGATTGCCACCAGCACGTTAGCGCCGGTGACTTCCCGTTTGCCTGAAGACTGGACATGAAATACCGCGCGTTGCAAGACCCGTTGGAATCCCAGGGTTGGCTGAGTTTCACGAGTTGCTTCCGCCTCCGGAATCAGAGGTGTCGTCGCGTCAACAAATTCCGCCAGGTCGGTGCGCAGTCTGTCCAGATCACAGTCACATGCGAGTAACACGCTGGAGGCGATTTCATTGTCGAGTAGCGCGAGCAAAAGATGTTCCACCGTCATGAATTCATGGCGCTTAATCTTGGCGCCTTTGAACGCTTGAATCAGGGTTGTATCCAGGTCCTTGCTTAACATAGAACTAATCAGTCTCTCTGAGGTGAATGAGTTTATCGGTCGACTTCGATGGAGCAGAGCAGCGGTTGCTCGCATTCCCGTGAATAGCCATTTACCTGCGCCGCCTTGGTCTCGGCAAGATCCTTACTGAAAACACCACACACACCTTTTCCCTCGGTGTGGACTTTCAGCATAATCTGCGTAGCCTTTTCAACATTCATATGGAAAAACGAGCGTAACACATCGACGACGAAGTCCATTGGGGTGTAGTCGTCATTAATTAAAATTACTTTGTACAGGGGCGGCTTTTCCAGTTTTGGCTTTGTGGTTGTGGTGGCGGTGGCGGTGCCGGTACCATGAGCTGCCTCCTCCTCAGCGCCCGGATCATCCGGTTCCGATGGCGGTTGGGCCAACTTCGCCGGGGTTTGATACTGACTGAATTTTTTCATGATATTGCCAATCTGGTAAAAGCCTCGAAGTTTTCATTTAAAGCCACATAATGGTGATTATTTTGCGTCAGAACCAGGCCCATGAAAAGGCTTTTATGCGCTGGATGATGCCCACACCAATCATTGCACAGTTTTATAAATGGGCACCATTCACTAGATTTCAAGGTGTATAAGCCCCGTAGCGTCAGTCGAACCGTGCCTGGAGGTCTAGCTAAGGCTTTGACATTGCCATATCGATGGTGTATAGCAATGCTAGTTGCTGAGGTCTTGCATAAAATATAACAAAAAAGTTGAAGCTGTGGAGTGTCCTCATGAGTACCGGACAAGTTAAGTGGTTCAATAACGCAAAGGGATTTGGTTTTATTTTACCCGACGAGGGTGGCGACGATCTATTCGCTCACTATTCTGCGATAGGCATGGAAGGTTACAAAACCCTCAAGGCTGGTCAGATGGTCTCTTTTGAGACTGTTGAAGGGCCTAAAGGGCTGCACGCGGCAAACATACAACCGCTCTCGGCACCCTCTGCAGCACCTGCCCAGGCGGAAGCGCAGAGTCAGGCCGTGGATGAGGCGGACAGCGCAGGAGTTGAAGTCCCAGCTGTAGCTGCTGGCGGCGAAGACGAAGTTGCTGCCGAAGCGGAAGGCGCGGAAGTTGAAACTGCTGCCGAAGCGGTCAGCGAAGAAGTTGAAACTGTTGCCGAAGTGGTCAGCGAAGAAGTTGAAAATGTTGCCGAAGCGGTTAGCGAAGAAGTTGAAACTGTTGCCGAGGCGGTCAGCGAGGAAGTTGAAGCGGTTACCGAAGTTGGCAGCGAGGACGTCGAGGTCGCTGTGGAAGAAGCGCCTCCCCCAGCAGACGAAGAGATTCCACCCGATCCCGTTTAGTGCCTTCAGCATTCATCAAGCCTAAGTCTCTTGCAGAGAGCTGTGGTGTCAGATTCAGTTCGCTGTACCGGTTGAGT
>JADFIJ010000066.1 GCA_022566775.1 Pseudomonadota bacterium
CGCCGCACCGGGCGACGCAGCACATCCGGTTCACTCAGCGTTCCCCCCTCGGCCAGTGCCAGCAATTCGTCGTCCGGAATACTGCTCCACAGGAAGAAAGACAGTCGCGACGCCAACTCCACATCGGTCACCCGATAAGCCGTTGCCGGGGTGACACCAGTGGGCTGTGACTCGATCCTAAAGAGAAATTCCGGGTCCACCAGGATGGCGCGCAGCGCGCGCTGGATACCGCGGTCGAAGCCTCCATCGGCTCGACCGCTGGCGTAGAACCCCAGCAAGGAGGCGAGGTCGTCGTCGGTCACCGGCCGGCGAAACGCGCGTCGTGCCAGCGACAACAGTATCTCGGTGGCGCAGGCCTGGTCACCCGCTATGGTGCCCACCGGCTCGCAGCTAAACAGCCTGGTCCGGCTCGGCGTGTGGGCTGGCCTGGTGGCGTTAAACGGCCCGCTGATCTCGATGCTCCCCAGTGCCATCGGTGCGTCGCGGTCTCCAGCAAATTCATAGGATGCCGACGACAGACTCGGCTCGAGCAGCCCCTCGGGCAAGCCGCGCTTCTCCGGAAAGGCGACCGCGATGGCGTGGGTACCAGCCGTCACTTCAAGTGTCAGCTCCAGGCCATCATCCGCCGTCTGTTCATAGACCGAGGCGTACATGACCGCCGCCCATGGGTTGATGATGCCGTCGCCGCCAACGGTGTACTTGGCAATGAGTGACCGGTCGAACCGCAGCTCGATGTCCTGTGGCTGCGCCAGTCCTCGGATCTGATTGGCGTGAGTCCGTTGTAGCCGAATCTTCACCCGGTACTCGCCGTCCAGCGGAAAGTAGTGACGTACCGACAGGCCACCCCGGGTCCCAAACGGCTGGTCCTCGCTCATGCGGCCGTGCTGGATCAGCGTGGGACGCATGCTATAGGTCTGGAGTGTTGGCCGAATGCCCGGGTCGCCGACGGCGAGCTGACTGATCTTCGCCGCCGCGATCATGTAGCGCTGAAGCAGGCTCGGTGAGAGGGACAACACGTCGCCAATGTTGTCGAAGCCGTAGCCGGAATCGTCGGCTGGCAGGTGCTCGCGTCCATCGATCTCCAGCGCCAGCAAGTCGCGGATGGCGTTGGTGTATTCGGCGCGGTTCAGCCGGTGGATGACCGGCCGACCGGGATTGGGCGCCGACGCCGCAGCGTCGTCCAGGGACGCTTCGAGCCAAGACGCCAGCTGGTCGTAGGCGGTTGGCTGTGGACGAGGGAGTCCCACCGGGGGCATTTCTCTCGCCCGCAACTTCAGCACCACGCGCTCCCAGACGCCGACCTCGTCGGCGCGCTGGCCTACCTGATCCAGCGCTACGGTCTGCAGCGTGAGATTCGCCATGGGGGCCCGATCATTGTGACAGGCGATGCAGTACTGATCGAGGAGGGCGCGCTGCCATTCCACCGACGCCGGAGCGGCGACAGCCTGCAGCGACAGGCTTGTGGCAAGCCCGATCAACACGCCTGACAGGGTTACGCGTGGCAGCACCTTGGGTCCCTCACTGGCTTCTCAATTCGATATAAAAAGCAGACTAGCACCCACGGTAGAACAACTCAATGCTGCCGCAGGGCAGTGGCCAGCTTTCTGGAGAGACGAGGCCACAAAAGAGGGTCAAATCTTGAATGTTGCGTCAATTACCTGCAAAAACCGAGGCCTGCCAAGTCGCAAGATCTGACCCCGATATCATTCTTACTTTATTTGGAATTCGGCCACGCAGATAGACAAGGGCTGGTATGTCCGGTAAAACGAGCATTCAGATTTCCTTGGGAGAGATTAGCCGTGCTTAAGTATTCTTATTCCGTATTGGGTGTATTCACAATTGCCTTGATCCCTTTTTTCAGCATGGCCGCATCTGAAGAATTCGACCTGGTTATCAACAATGGCCGTGTGATGGACCCGGAATCAGGACTGGATGCGGTACGGCATATAGGAATTCTTGCAGGTCGTATCGTTTCGATTTCGGAGCAAGTGCTCGCAGGAAGACGGACAATTAATGCGGCTGGACTGGTGGTCGCGCCTGGATTCGTAGATCTACATGAACATGGCCAGACTGAAGAAGCTTATCGCTTAATGGTTCAGGATGGGGTGACTTCAGGATTTGAGCTTGAAGTTGGCACCGCTGCCGTGGCAGATTGGTACAGCGAAAGGGCCGGTGGTCAGGTGTTGAATTACGGAATCAGCATCGGTCATATCCCTGTGCGTATGGCACTGTTTGGAGATGAAGGTCTATTCTTACCGACCGGTCCTGGCGGCAGTGGGATTGCTGGACCGGGTATTATGGATCGCATGGAACAGATGATGCGGCAGGGATTGGCGGAAGGCGCTGTCGCGATGGGCTTTGGGCTCGCCTACACGCCCGCGGCAACCCAGACTGAATTTGAAGCGATGCTTGCCATAGCTGCCGAAACTCGGGCCAGTGTCCATATTCACACACGTGGGGGTTTAGAAGGGCTACGGCAAGTCATCACCAGTGCCAATAATATCGGCACGCCCCTACATATTGTCCACGCCAACTCCAGTGGCGGATCTTCAATCGGTGAATTCCTTGCCATTATTCAAGCGGCCAGGGACAGCGGCCAAGATGTGACGACGGAGATGTACCCATATGAGGCGAGCGCTTCCGACATCGCTTCTGCACTATTCGATAACTGGGAAACCTGGGAAGAAGATCGTTTTGGTCGGCAAATGTGGGTTGAAACCGGGGAACGCCTAAGCCGCGAAAGTTTTGCCAGATACAGAGAGATTGGTGGACGCCTGATCAGTTTCAGTCGCACCGAAGAGATGACACGCACTGCGCTGCGACATCCGCTAACGATGATTGCCAGTGATGGACGGATTCTTGATGGCAAAGGCCATCCACGAAGCGCTGGAAGTTTTAGCAAGGTACTGGGCAGATACGTACGAGAGCAGCAGGTTATCGGTCTAATGGACGCGCTTCGGCGCATGACCATCGAACCCGCAAAGCGGCTTCAGGCATTCGTTCCAGCGATGGCGAACAAGGGACGCATTCGAGTGGGTGCCGATGCAGACATCACGGTGTTCGATCCAGATACAATTCTGGACCAGGCAACCTACGTGGAACCCACTCGAGCATCCGTCGGTATCGTGTATGTGCTCGTTAATGGTGGGCTTGTACTCGATAACGGCGTGCTGAATCCGACAGTTCGCGGGGGTATCGCCATTAGAAATTAGGGCAGCTCTGATCGATTAAATGACCCTGAGATATCTATTCCCTTTATTGATAGCCTTCAGGTGTATACCGAACCGTCCCCGGGAATTCCATTTTCCTCACTACGGAATGGCCGACGAAGACTGCATCGTCCGCTTCCCTGCTGGGTCCGTAAGAGCGCATAAAATCGTTTTCTGCTTCCCGGTCCGGTACCCCGCCGGTTAACACCAGGCGCACAATTTTTGCAACTTGTTCGGGCTTTTCCCGCTGCGGGTAGTGGCCGGCCGTAGGTAAAATCCAAAACGAACTTTCCACTTCTCGCTCGTTGAGGTAAGTCAGCCAGACATAATTGGGAATTCGGATTGGATTGATGTCATCCAGTAATCCCCACAGATAGGCAACTGGCACCGGGCTACGGGGAAGATTGTCCAGCCAGCGGAATTCGTTCTCGGCGCGCTCCAGCAAGTATTTGCCAACATGCAGCAGGGCGCTGTCACCGTCGTTAAATTTAAAGATGTCTGCGTAGGCCACGGCCTCCGGGTCACCTTCGGTGCGCCGTGGTGCTGCCTTACGGGCGGCGATCATCTCCGGGCCTCGCTGCGCATCTAGCAGGATAAATTGAAAAGGCACCAGGTTCGCCAGTGGCAGCAACATGCCGCTGTTGGATAAGAAATGGTAATTGATGGTGTAAGGGGGATTTGGCTCATCGAGGTAATGTCCGAGAAACGCCAGTCCGATGCTGACACCTCGATCATGGGTAAACATGGCGAAATCGTCAAACTCGACTATTTCTGTTACGAAATAATCTACCAGCCTGGCATTGTCTTCAAGCATATAGTTAAAGCCATCGAGTGGTTTGTCAGAAAATCCTGAGCCAGGAAAATCCAGCGCTGCGATGTAATAGTCATCTTCCAGCAACGGAATCAACCTGCGAAAATCGAAGCTGGAATTGGGGAAGCCGTGGATTATCAGTAATTGTGGATTGCTGCTGTCGCCGAAAGTTTGATAGAACACATTTACCTTGGCGTTGTTATTGTTGACGGTTGTGGATGTCCATTCGAAATACTCCCCGCCCTGGTACCACTCCTGGGCCAGTTCCGAGTAGAACGTAAAATCGTCTGCCTGTGCGAATATCAAGCCGCTTGGTAATAATAGTAATGTCGCTAGAATTTTCGAAGAAATAGATCGTCGCATCGCTGTACTCCGTGATGTGCTGGGAGGCCAGCAATACTAGCACAGCGTAGTATCGATCCAAGCAGCGCCGAAAAGGGATAATAGGGACAGCCTGGTTCCCGAGCCTCACACTAAAGCCGAATCTTTGCGTATACTGGATGGAATTTGGCACAGCATACGCAGTCAGTTTTAAATCCTTCATAACTACAGAATGCCAGGAGCAATAAAAAGATGAAGCCCATCGTCACTCCGATCCTCTTCCCTACACTCTTCTTTCTTGTCGCTTTCATCAGCCTGACAACTACAGAAGTACAGGCGCAGCAGAAACTCCAGCCCAGTGAACTCTGCAGCAATAATCCGCAAGCCATGGCGTCATTTGCAGATACCGTCCTGGAGGAGGCAGTTCGTAAGGCGCTAGCAATCGGCGCGCAGGAAGCGCTGACTTGTAGCCTGGTCACCGGGTTAACTACGTTGGCCGCCTCCGGACCTGCCCCTATGCGTTCCGTGTCTGGATCGCCGAGTTGGCCAGACCCTGATCATGTGTTCCATAACCTCGCCGGCATGCAGAACCTCACGGGCCTGACACGCCTCACTCTCAACAACAGAGGCATCACCGATATCAGCGCCCTGAAGGGGCTCACAGAGCTCACGGTCCTCAACCTCCACACGAACTGGATCAGCGACCTCTCCGCCTTGAGTGGGATGACGAAGCTGACAAGCCTGTTCCTCAGCGAAAATCCGCTCGGTGACATTGGCCCGTTGCAGGGGCTCACAGAACTGACCGTCCTCCGCCTCCACAGACATGGAGATTTCATCGGTGGTCAAGTGCCAAGAGATTATCTGGGAGCGCGAGGGCTGCTCTTTAGCAACGCGATCACCGACATCGGCCCGCTGGCAGGGCTGACGAAGCTGGTTGACCTCAACGTCCACACCCAGGAGGTCAGCGACTTGAGTCCGCTCAGTGGACTCACCAGCCTGAGAGAACTGCGGCTCGCCGGCAACCTGTTCACCGACCTCAGTCCACTGCGGGGGCTCACGACCCTGCAGAACCTCGAACTCACCGGCAACTCGATCACCGATCTCAGCGCCCTGAGTGGGCTTACCAACCTGACGCGACTCGACCTTCGATATAACCCCGACCTCAGCAACATCCAGCCCCTACTCGACAATAGCGGCATCGGAGCGGGAGACATCGTCGAGCTCCGGTTCACTAGCGTGACCTGCGCCGACCAGGCACTTTTAGCGGCCAAAGGTGTGGAGGTTCGAACCGAACTTTTCTCAGCTTGTGGCTGAGTAATGCCCTTACCCGGCCGGCCATCGATTGCGATGTCCGCATACAAACTACATACTGCCCAAGGTGAATTCAAACAACAGGAAAAATCATGCTGATAGTTTCCCCTACTCGATCTCTGCGGCCGACGGTACCCAGGCTGTTCCTGTTAGCAGGACTTACAATGTGTTCTCTATCTGTGCTTGCCCAAACGCCGGTGCCACCGCTCAATTCGCGGGACATGGCAATGACACTTACGGGGGATTTTACGATCGCCAGTGTCGGCGACCTGATGATGCGACGTCCGGCTTCTCAGTTAGCGGACGCCGATGTGCAGGCTGCACTGCGACTGATTCGCGATGCTGACCTCGCCGTGGGTAATATGGAAGGGGAACTCGCCAATCTGCGGGATTTCGAAGGCCCGCTGAATGGTTTTGTCGGCTCCCATGAAGTTGCCGCCGATTTGAAAAAGATTGGTTTCGACATGCTCAATCGTGCCCAGAACCACCTGTTTGATGCCGAGGCGGAAGGGATGTTTTCCACCAATGCGCTGCTGGACGAAGCTGGCATCGTCCATGCCGGAAGCGGCAAGAACCTGGACGCAGCGGCGGCGCCGGTATACCTGGAAATACCCCAGGGCCGGGTAGCCATGGTGGGTATGCATGCACCGCTGTGGCAGGAGTTACGGCGCCTGGCAGCGACCCCCCAGGTAGGCAACCTGGGCGGGCGTCCCGGGCTGAATATGCTCCACTATTCCGAGACCATCGTCGTCTCCGAAGAACAACTGGCGGCACTGAAACAGGTGCGTGACCAGTTTCTGGAATTCAGTTCAAACTATGACAATCCACGACCCTTGCCTGACAACGAGCCGTCAGACAGAGTGCGGTTGCCTGCATCCAGCTCCGGCAGGGAAGATCCAACTTACCGTGTTGCCCGACCTGGCGAGACACCCGGTACGATTGACTACACCATCAGACCGAATGACCTTACTCGAACTTTGAGAAGCATTCGCAACGCCAAACGCTACGCCGATTTCGTGATCGCGACTGCGCATATCCACCAGGGCCAGTCGATTCTGGAGCAGATGCATCTCAGCACTAAACCACCCCAGTTCTATATTGACCTGGCCCACCAGGCCATCGACGTCGGCGCCGATATCTTCGTCGGTCACGGTGTGCAGCTGCTGCGCGGTATCGAAATTTACCGAGGCAAACCGATCTTCTACGGCCTCGGTGAGTTCTTCCGCGAGGCACTGTGGACGCTCCCCGAGCAGCTGGGACAGACTGACGCAAACCAGCACGGGGCGCGCGAGAATTTCGCGAGAAATTTCGGTGGCTCAACGCAATCGCTTGAGAGCCTGGTAGCAATCAGCCACTACCGCGATGGCGAGCTGACCGAGGTGCGCTTATACCCCACCGAGTTGGGAGCAGATGGACCGGACTCCAGGCTTGGTATTCCTCGCCTGGCACCGCCCGACATCGCGCAACGGATTCTCGAACGGATGCAACGGCTATCACGCGAGTTTGGGACAACGATAGATATCCAGGGAAGTGTTGGGGTGATAAAAATTTAATTGGGATCGGATCGCCGGGGTAAGAGTAAAAAATCAGCAGTATTCTCCGACCCCTGCCCAGTTTTACTCACCCAGCTTTTCTAGCCTAAAAAGCATAGGCAAACACTTCAAACTCCCGGCATTAGCTTCCCCCGAAGCAGCTGCGAAAGTATCCACGGCGGCCCCAATCTCCTCGTCTTCAAAGCCGGAAACTAGCGCATCGATTGTAAGTTACAGCTGCCCCTCGGGTTCCCTAAGTTGCTATGTTGCAGGCGTCCCTGGTTTTCCTGCTCTTCAGATGTATTTATCCAAGCTCTGAATCAACGAGTCCACCTCGGCAGGGGTGTTGTAGTGCGCCATGGAACAGCGCACCACCTCACTTTCTGAAAGCGGCAAACTATCCAACAGACGCTTGGCATAAAAATCCCCTGCACCAATGGCTACCTTGTCCCTGGCAAGAAGTAGCGGAATTTCAGCAGACTTCATCGATGCTACCTGGAAAGAAAACGTAGGTACTCTCGAATCTTTATCGCCAGCGGAGCTGCCAATAAGCCGAATGGCCTTCTTCGAATCGATAAAGTCCAGCATCTGCATTGCCAGGGATTCTTCATGGGCGGCGAAGAGTTCATACAGCTTCCGTGTGCGCCGAAAAAACGATTCTGCGTTACTGTCGAAGTGGTGGCTGTAAAGTGTATCAAAATAGTCGGCGATACCCACTAGAGCCGCAATAGACTCATGATTGGGGCCTGCCGGGTTGAACTTGTGGCTGAGGTCGTCTTCGCCAAAAAAGTAGTGACCTTGTGCCCTGGCTTCTAACAAGCACTGCCGTTTGCCGTACAGACAGCCAAGGTGAGGGCCGAAGACCTTATAAAAACTGAACAGATAGAAATCCACGTCCCAGTCTTTTACATCTACAGTGCGATGGGGCGCATAGGCAACACCGTCGACACAAACCATGGCGCCGGCAGCATGCACCTTCTCCGTAATGCTTTTCACATCGTTGATTTCGCCGGTGATATTAGAGACATGGGGAAAGGCAACCAGCCGTGTTTTGTCGCCAAGCAACTGATCTAACGCATTCACATCCAACGCGACCGACTCGGGACTAACCGGCCATTCCACCAGTTTTATGCCGAATTCGGCGAGACGGCGCCAAGGGCCAGAATTCGCTTCATGATTGAGCGTGCTCACGATGATCTCGTCGCCTGGTTGCCACAGATGCCTTAGCGCCTGCGCCAGCACGTAAACATTAATCGAGGTAGAGGCGGTAATAGTGACTTCATCGGTTTCTGCACCGATAAATTCAGCCATGAGTCGCTGGCCTGAATTCACGCGTTCGGCGGCATCGATGGATTCGGGAAAGGGATATCCCGGTTGAACCTGGGTCTCGGTCATGTAAGAGGACATGCGTTTTATTACTGTATAAGGCACGAAGGCGCCACCGGCATTCTCAAAATATGCCCACTGCCAATGATTGGGCGGAAACTGTTGACGGACAAATTCCAGGTCCAGTGTGCGAGATTGAGACATCGTGATTTCTTATTCCTTAAAATACCTGGACCTGAAAACCAGCGCCTTCAGAAATTTTCCAAACAACCAGAGAAACAACAGGGGCAGAATGATCGTCTGCAGGACAAAGATAGCGATCAGGCTGATGATATGCTCGCTGGCGTTGGATGCCTGGGCCTGAAGCTGAGATAAGCGTTCATCGACTCGCAGTGCCTGCCGGGGCGGCAAATCTGAAATCCGCCGCCGTCTCTTCATTGAGTGTCAGCACGGGCTATAGGCGGCTCTCTATCATAGAGGGAAAAGTGAGTGGCATTGATTGAGCGCAATATAAATTCATTGAGGGTCAGCTGCTATACCCATCGATTGCCAAGGCCGATCGGCATCCCAAAACACCAATCGCCGAATTAACCGCGCAGAACTCCACCACCAATCACAAATAATTCTCCCCCACCGAACAAGCTGCAATTCTGCTGAGATGGCTATACGCCAGACCTGTTTCCCCGTGCCACAAATTAAACTGATCCTGCACCTTCTTCAGATCTCTTAAACTGGTCGGATTCTCCGCGATATCCAGGCCGGTGGCGCGAAGCGTCACCACCACATCTCGGCTCAGAGTAAAACAATCCTTACCGACCCGCCGTAGAAACCACAGCGCACTGTGACCACCGAGTCTCGAGCCATGTTTCTTCAAATGCGCCATCAAACCAATTTGATCGGACTGAGGCCACTCGCCAATAAACTTTCCAAAACCACCATGCAGGCTCGATTCCTCCCGGACAAAAAATACGTTCTCCTGTAGCGCCTTGATTTTCTGCCAATTGCGTACTACACGGCGATCACTGGCGTAGGCTTCCCACTGCTCGGGTGACAGCAAACCCAATTTATTCAAATCGAAACCAAAGAAGGCTTCTTCGAATTGTGGCCATTTGTTCTCGATTACTTTCCAACTGAAACCGGCCTGATTAATGCACTTTGTCATCATCGACAGATAACGATCATCTGTTAGCTTCGCTAGTTGTCGGCTGCTGGCAACTTTCGGTAGCAGCTTCTTCAAGCCGGACGCGCCACCTTTGCGCTTTTCAGCGCGCCTTCTTATTTCAGAGAATTTTTTCATAGAATCTTTGTCGAATTGCTCGACAAATCATAGTGATTGGATCATGCCAGGGCGACTAACTTTCAGGATTCAGATCAAAAACTACCGCATTCACACCGGTAACGGCACGAACCATCGCGCCCAGACTCTGTTGCACGGTGCCAACATTGCCGGGGGTGCGCAAGCCGCCACAGCCCTCACAATCCAGAGACCCGGAAATAAACACAATCCCCTCACGCACTTCGACGGCGATCTGCTGTGGCAGGTCAGCGGCGCGGGCAATTACGGCTTCTACCTGGATTCTAATCTGTTCATCGCTGGCTTCGGTAGCAGTTTCGATTTCAGTTTCGGTTTCGGTTTCGAGCGTCGGGGCACAGGCGGCGATGCCGAGCACCAGCGTGAGTAGGAGAAGAGTAAGTCTGGTGCGCGTTTGCAACTTCATGTCGTGGATTCTAGCCTCTGATTGCCTATGCTTGGATTGATTGATGCTTCAACTTCTATTTCAAGAGATGAGGATCTGGATGGAAACACAACATCGCCGCCCTTCGCCTTGAACGCCGTCAGCAGGGTTTCTACCCGAATTCTAAAATCGCCTTGTGCCAACCATTCCATATCCAGCACCCGCAAGGAATCGATGTCCCTGAGATCGGCCAGCACACTACGGAAAAATGATTCAGGATCACTGCTATTAATTTTCAGCGGCGGCTCACCGGCCCACCAGTCGGCATCATCCAGCGTGCCCGCCTCTTCGAGGGCCTGGTGAAAACCGGAATTCAAGCCTTCATAGTAAACAAATAGCTTCTCGCAGGATAAATCCGCGACCGTCTTGTCGTCTTCGGTACGAAAAAGCAGGAAGTCGCGGCGATTCATCAGACCGCTGCCAGGGACATCAATGTGCGCTCGACGGCGGCACTGGTCATGGGCACTTTATGCCCGTTTTTTGCCAGTGGCTGGGCATTGGCTACCGCCAGCGCACCCGCTTCCCGGACCACTGCCTCGGTCAATTCCTTGCCGACGAGAAAGCTCTCCACTGCATCGAGCTTCCACGGAATCGTGGCGACACCACCGAGAACGATGCTGGCTGCCTCTACGCGATTGCCAGCCAGTGTTAACACTGCGGCGACACTGACTTCGGCGTGGGTCCAGGCCTCCCGGTCCATGATCTTGTGATAGGTACTCACGGTATTACTCGGGGCGGATGGAATGTTTACGCCGCTGAGTAACTCACCCGGGGCGAGTACATTTTCCTGCAGGGGGTTTTGGCTTGGGAGGACAAAAAATTCCTGCGCCGATAGCGATCTTTCGCCAGCGGGACCGCTAACAATGAAACTCGCATTCAGCGCTACCAGTGCCGGGGCGATATCGGAGGGATGCACGATAAAACTCGGCCCACCGCCAAAAATCGCGTGTTGTTGGTTCTCGCCTACAACAGAGAAGCACTCGTTGCCACCGGACTTGTAACAATTAAAGCCATTGCGGTAATACCAGCACCAGGGGCGCTGGGTCACATTACCGGACAGCGTTGCTACGTTGCGAATTTGTGGTGTTCCCACACTGGCCGCCGCCTCGGCGAGCACGGCGCTGACGTCGCTGGCACTCAAATCGGTCAGGGTGATTAGCCCGCCGATAGCGGTGCCGCTACCGTTACTGGTGATCTGATTGGCGTCGGTAACAGTACGCAAATTAATGATCACATCGCTGCGGTCGGTGCCATCCTTGATCTGTTGTAGCAGATCGGTGCCGCCGCCGGAGAAGGCAATGGATTGTCCGTTGCCGAGAGCCTGTTGCGCTGCCGCCACCGCATCGCTGATGGAGCTGGCGTTGATGTTGATTAGTGTTTTCATGCCATCGCCTCCAGAATCTTGTCCCGGGATATGGGCAGTGAAGTCATGCGTTTGCCGATGGCGTTGGCGATTGCATTGGCCACGGCAGCGGGGGCCAGAATGATTCCCGCCTCGCCTGCGGTCTTGGCGCCGAAAGGCCCGTAGCCATCATCCACCTCAATAAAAGTGACTTCGATATCGGGTATGTCGAGATGGGTTAAATGGCGCGCTCGATAGTAACCCGTCGTCAGCGGCTGACCACTGGCCGGGTCGTAAAGCAGATCTTCATGCAGTGCCTGTCCAATGCCCTGAATAGTGGCGCCGCGAATCTGATCTCTTACCGTGGTCGGATTGATGATGCGTCCCGACTCATGCACGGTGGTGTATTTGAGGATGCGGGTGGTGCCGATTCTGGTATCCACCTCTACTTCCACGAAGTGAGCACCGAAACACTGGCGGGTCTTGCCGTCCGTATTGGGCACCGGTGTCGCCGAGGCAATCAACACCTCACTACCACTGGGCATTCCCTGCGCGGCGATCTGCTGTTTCAATTCCTTGGCTGCCTGCACCACGGCGTATCCGGTCTGAATTGTGGTGCGAGAACCGGATTCGCCTACCGAGTAGGGGCAGCGATCGGTATCGCCGGAAACCACCTCCACCTGCGACAGGGGCACGCCCAGTTCCTCGGCGGCGATCATACCCATGGTGGTCTTGGCGCCGGGACCGATATCGGTTACGCCGACGAACAGTGTGTAATTCTGCCGGGAGTCCACCCGCACGATGGCGCTACTGGTGCCAACACCGGCACGGAACATCATGAACGAGAAACCCGAGCCGCGTTTAAGCGGCCCTTCATCGGAGCCAGGTGTGGCCCGGCGACGGGAGGTCCAGTCGAACTGCTCGGCACCTGTGGTGATTACTTCATCCAGCGAGTAGTTGGTAAAGGGCCTGTCGTCGGTGGGTCTGCGCATGTTCTTGAGGGCGAACTCCACCGGGTCCACACCCAGCTTATAGGCAATATCGTCCATCATGGATTCGATGCCCCAGAAGCCATGGGGCTCGGAGGGAGCACGAAAGTTGCCCGAGGTGGTGCGGTTGGTATAGACCGGGTAAATCGTACGCAGCCGGTTGGGACAGGCATAGACATCCATGCCACTGATGCCACCGGAGTTTTTCCGATACGGGCCCATGCCGCTATAGCCGCGCATCTGCATGGCCGTCACCGTGCCATCGTTCTTGGTACCAATCTTGTAATACTGAACGGTGGGCCAGCGGCCGTGTACACCCAGCCAGTCTTCACGGCGTGAGTATTCCAGCATCACCGGCGCCGCGGCGACTCTGGATAAGGTAGCCGCAACCAGGTCGGCGTCCTGGTTCTGATTCTTATTACCGAAACCGCCGCCCATGTAATTACAGACGATGCGCACCTGGTGATCTTCCAGCCCCAGATCCCTGGCGGTGTCGTGGCGACAATTGGAGATGCCCTGGGAGGGCGTATACAGCGTCAGCTTGTCTCCTTGCCAATGGGCCAGAGCGCAGCGCGGCTCCATCTGCGCGTTGTGTATGAAGCCGGTCTCATAGCGTTCTTCAAATATCTGGTCGGCATCTGCAAATCCTGCTTCGACATCGCCAATATCCGACACCATGGGCTCGAAGTTATTCCTGAAATCGGGACACAGGTTGCCCTCTGGCCAGATTGCGGGCGCCCCGTCCGCCAGCGCCGCCTCCGGTTCCAGCACGAAAGGCAGCTCTTCATAATCGACCTCGATCAGAGCCAACGCTGCCTCGGCAGTGTTGCGGTCTACCGCCGCCACCGCGGCGACAGAGTCGCCCACAAACCTGACTGGATTATTAAAGATATAGCGACGATGCAGGGTGGCATCCTTGGTAGGGTCATTGTATTGGCGACCACCGGATATGGAACCCGCGCCCCAGACGATCTGGGCATTGTCGCTGGTGATGATCGCGCGTACGCCGGGCAGGCGCGAGGCTTCGGTAATATCGATGCTCCTAACCCGGGCATGGGGATGGGGACTACGCAGTACTTGCCCATAGAGCATGCCAGGCAATTTGATATCGCGGCTATATTTGGCCTCGCCAGTGACGCGTTCGACGGCATCGACTCTGGCGGTGGGCTTGCCAATGGTGTTGAGAGGCTCCAGGCCTGAAAACTTTGCTTCACTCATGCCACACCTCCGAGCTTCTCACCGGCACTGACAACCGCCTCGACGATGGCGTTGTAATTTGAACAGCGACAGAGATTACCCACCAGGGCGCTCCTGACTTCATCGCTGTCAGGGGATTGCGTGTTATTCAACAGCGCCGTGGCCGTCATTAATTGCCCCGGGGTGCAGAATCCACACTGGGGGCCATTGTTATCGACAAAGGCCTGCTGCAGGGTTGAGAGTTGGCCATTTTGCGCCAGCCCTTCTACCGTGGTTATTTCGGCGCCGTCCGCCCATACCGCCAGCTGGCTGCAGGAATACACCGGCGCACCGTTCATGAGTACGGTACAGGCACCGCATTCGCTGCGATCGCAGCCTATCTTGGTGCCGGTCAGATCCAGTTGATCCCGCAGCACCTCTACCAGGGTCCAGCGATCTTCTACGTCGACGCTGTGGCTGACGCCATTGACTGTGAGTCGGATCGAGGTGGTGGGCACGCTGGCCGCATTATCGGCCTGCTGCGCATTTGCGGCGGATATGCCCAGCACCGGCACCGCCGTCGTGACCACGGCGGTAGCGCCCGCACCTTCGAGGAAGTCGCGTCTGGATTGCTGTTTCGGATTCAGGGGTCTTGGCGTGGAAGTTCCACCGTCTTTATCAGGTTTTTTCGTGTCGCCCATGGGCTCACTCCTTCGGCAGTCGGTTTTTTTCATGTTCTGGTGAAGGGAGAACTATATCTGCCAGAGCTTGTCTGGCGCAAGTACATTTGGAATCGAATTGAGTGATTGCCGAGGCCCGCCAGCCGTGGGGCCTGAGGCATGTTACAGTATGACGTGGGAGTGCAATCCATATTCCGTTATCCTCTGCATCTTGAAAGCCTTGGTGCCCTGATCTTTATCACCGCGTTTACCTACCTGCTGGCACTGGCGAGCATCATCAGTTTCGTCTTTTCGGAGGGAGCACCGATCTACATGGTCGGCCTCGTCGCCGCCTTTTTACTGGTCGCTATATTTTTCGAGTACGGGCTGGAGATAATCAGTAGCTCTTGCCGGGGTAAGTCGCTGCCGCCCGTACTTTCTGTTGCCATGATCGACAAGGGCAGATTCGGTCGACAGCTGGTGATGATGTTGTTTTTTGGCAGTGTGATGTTCGGCGCGTTCTCCCGGGAACTGGACTACCTGGGGTTTTTGCTGATCTGTTTCGTAGCGCTGACTTTTCCCGCGTCGCTGGCACTCAATTCCTTGTATGAAGATTTATACGAAATCATCAATCCGGTGACACTCATCGGCTTTATGGTCATTACCGGCAGGCACTATCTCCTTGCCACACTGGTATTCGCACTGCTGGTGACTGCCTTCTACGCCGCAGCCTTGTCAGGTGTATTCGGATTTTTACTATTTCTGCCGCTCGGCCTCTATTGCCTATTGGTCTATTTCCGATTCCTGGGCTTGACCATTTATCGTCACCGGGCAAGCTTGCTGCCGGAGAAAGATTTCGGCGCCGAAGATAGACGGATAAAACAGTTCTATGACGACAATGAAAAAATGCACGAAGTATTGGAGTCGGCTTACTGGCAGTTGAAGGAAAATCGAGTCGACGTCGCCATCGATCTAGTCAGGCCCCTTATTGAGTTGGGTAACTGGGCCAGGTTCGATGCAATTTTTGAGATTGTTTCGCGGTGGCCCAACAAGCAGCCTGGCCTGTACTTTCTCAAGCCCTATATCCCGCAGTTGCTGGCGCGGCAAAATGCCATGAGAGCTTTGGACTTGTGCCACTGGGGCCTGAAACAGGACACGGATTTCACACTTGAAAATGAAACTGATCTCGAACAACTGGTAGCAGCCTGCGTATCGCGGCAACAGTTTGTTGTCGCCGTGAAACTACTGGATAACTTCGTCGACAGTAATCCAGGCCATGAATCGGCGACAAGATATCTGTCCCTGGCGGCAGACATCTGTCAGGACCGGCTGCATCACCAGGAAAA
>JADFIJ010000245.1 GCA_022566775.1 Pseudomonadota bacterium
CCCAGGGACGGAGCGCGGGACGGGCCAGGGATGGCCCACCGGAACGGCAAAATAACCCCCCTGCTCCAAGCTTGCGTCCCAGACGTATCACACAATCAACTAGAAGGCGTCTTAAGTCTATTATTTTGGTTTAATCTTTTGATTTAACTCAATAATTTGTGGGGATAGCTCAGACTTTCTGCCAGCGCTAAATATGCTTAACCGTGTCGATCTCGTATTCGATGTCGCCGGCGGGGGCCTTCAGTACGATTTCTTCGCCTTCTCCTTTGCCCATCATGGCCCTGGCAATAGGTGAGATCACCGAAATCTTGCCGCCGGATACATTGGCTTCGTCTTCGCCCACGATCTGGTAGGTGACCGTGGCATCGGTTTTGAGATTAATCAGGGTCACGGTGGTGCCGAATATTACCCGCCCCGTCGGCTCAATCTTGCTGACATCAATCACCTGGGAATTGGATAGCTTGCTTTCAATCTCCTTCACCCTGCCCTCGCAAAAACTCTGCTGTTCACGGGCCGCATGATATTCAGCATTCTCTTTTAAGTCGCCATGCGCCCTCGCCTCCGCGATCGCCGCCGTGATTTTCGGACGGCTGACGGATTTCAATTCGTTAAGTTCCCGGCGCAGAGATGCCTCACCGGCAACCGTCATGGGAAATTTTTGCATAACTCTTTAACCTCGAACAGATACTCGATGCTGATTCTCAAAATCCAGGGATCGAATTTAGTGTAACGCCGCGTGTAGCTGCTGGATTGTGTAGACAGACATTTTATCGCCGAAATCCAGCGCTTCGCAAACTGCAAGCGCCCCGGCGATAGTCGTGGTACAGAACACATTGTGCCGCAGGGCCGTGCGTCTAATCAAAGAAGAATCGGCGATCGCCTGTCTTCCTTCGGTGGTGTTGACGATGACCTGAATCTCGTCATTTTTTAGCATATCGACTATGTGGGGTCTACCCTGGGCGACTTTATTCACGCGGGCAACCGGCAGACTGGCGTCTTCCAGCACCTTTGCCGTGCCGTGGGTCGCTACCAGGGCATAGCCAAGCGCCTGTAGCTTGCGGGCAACTTCCACGACGTAAGGCTTGTCGTGATCTCTTACACTGATAAAGGCGTTGCCGGATTTTTCGATGACTTCTCCCGCAGCCATCTGCGCCTTGGCATAGGCTTCGGCGAAGGTTTTGCCGACACCCATAACCTCACCGGTGGATTTCATCTCTGGTCCCAGGATCGGGTCCACACCCGGAAATTTGTTAAATGGGAATACCGCCTCCTTGACTGCATATGTCTCTGGCACGATCTCCTCAGTAAATTCCTGATCTTGCAGACTCACACCCGTCATGCACCGTGCCGCCACCTTCGCCAGCGACAGCCCAATACACTTGGAGACAAATGGCACGGTGCGTGAGGCCCGGGGATTTACCTCGATGATGTAGATTTTCCCATCCTGGTACGCAAACTGGGTATTCATTAGTCCAATCACACCCAACTCCAACGCCAGCATGGAAACCTGGGCTCGAATTTCATCTTGCACAGCCATCGGCAAATTGTAGGGAGGCAGGGAACAGGCCGAGTCTCCCGAATGGATGCCGGCCTGCTCGATGTGTTGCATGATCGCGCCCACCACCACCTGCTTGCCATCGCTTACCAGGTCGACGTCGATCTCAATGGCGGAATTAAGGAAATAATCCAGCAATACCGGGCTGTCCCTGGAGACCTTAACTGCATCGCGCATGTAACGCCTTAACTCTACCTCGTTGTAAACGATCTCCATCGCTCGACCACCGAGCACATAAGAAGGCCTGACCACCAGGGGGTAGGTGATTTCCTCTGCAGCCTTGATGCTCTCCTCCACACTCCGAACGGTGCGGTTAGCAGGCTGTCTGAGACCGAGTTTTTGAATGAGCTTTTGAAAGCGCTCACGATCTTCCGCGCGATCGATAGCATCCGGCGAAGTGCCAATGACCGGCACTCCCGCCTGTTCGAGACGCTTGACCAGGTTCAGTGGTGTCTGGCCTCCGAACTGCACGATCACGCCCTTGGGCTTTTCAAGCTCGGCAATCTCTATCACGTCTTCAAAGGTGAGCGGCTCGAAGTACAAGCGATCGGAGATATTGAAATCCGTGGATACAGTTTCCGGATTGCAGTTAACCATAATGGTTTCATAGCCATCTTCGCGCAAGGCCAGGGCGGCATGAACGCAGCAGTAATCGAATTCAATGCCCTGGCCGATGCGATTGGGTCCTCCCCCCAACACCATGATCTTGTCCCGGGTCGAAGGTGCAGCCTCGCATTCTTCCTCATAGGTGGAATACATATAGGCGGTAGCAGCAGCAAATTCGGCGGCGCAGGTATCGACGCGTTTGTAGACCGGCCGCACACCGAGGGCGTGACGCGCCCCTTGTACTTCGATTTCCTTGACACCGAGCAGCTGTGACAGACGTTCGTCGGAAAAGCCCTTACGCTTGAGGGCGAACATCGCTGCCTTGTCCAGATCTGACAAGGATTTCCCCGCGAGACTCTGTTCCGTGCGTATCAAGTCTTCAATCTGTACCAGGAACCAGGGATCGATGCCGGACAATTGGGAAACGGTTGCAACCGACCAGCCCTGCCTGAAGGCATCGCCCAGGTACCAGATCCGCTGCGCACCGGGTTCGGTGAGTTCCCTGGTGAGAACCTCCTTGGCATCGCTGCGCCCGGCATCCAGAATTGGATCGAAGCCGCAGACGCCAACCTCGAGTCCGCGCAAGGCCTTGTGCAGGGATTCCTGAAAAGTCCGGCCAATGGCCATGACTTCTCCCACCGACTTCATCTGTGTGGTAATGCGGTCATTGGCGTCGGGAAATTTTTCGAAGGTGAAACGGGGGATTTTTGTCACTACGTAATCGATGGTTGGTTCGAAGGAGGCTGGGGTGACTCCGCCGGTAATCTCGTTGCGTAATTCATCCAGGGTAAATCCAATAGCCAGCTTGGCGGCGACCCGGGCGATGGGGAAACCGGTCGCCTTGGATGCCAGTGCCGAGGAACGGGATACGCGCGGATTCATCTCGATAATCACGAGCCTGCCATCGACGGGGTTGATCGCAAACTGCACGTTGGAGCCGCCGGTCTCGACACCGATCTCCCTGAGCACGGCGATAGCCGCATTTCTCAGAATCTGGTATTCCTTGTCCGTTAGCGTCTGTGCTGGCGCCACGGTAATGGAGTCTCCTGTGTGCACCCCCATGGCATCGAAATTCTCGATGGAGCAGACGATAATGCAGTTATCGTTCTTGTCTCGAACCACTTCCAATTCGAACTCTTTCCAGCCAATCAGGGACTCATCGATCAACAGTTCATGGGTTGGTGAGAGCTCGAGCCCACGGCTGCAGATTTCGTCAAATTCTTCCCGGTTGTAGGCGATGCCGCCACCGCTGCCACCCATGGTAAAAGACGGCCTGATGATGCAGGGAAATCCTACCTTTTCAAGCGCTTCATATGCCTGCTCCATGTCGTGTGCGATGCCGTGCACCGGTGTTGCCATGCCAATGGAGAGCATAGCCCGGTCAAACAGCTCGCGATCTTCCGCCTTGTCGATGGCTTCAACACTGGCGCCAATCAGTTCCACGCCATATTTCTGCAAGACGCCATGGCGGTTTAAATCCAGCGCACAGTTGAGCGCTGTCTGTCCCCCCATGGTAGGCAGAATAGCATCGGGTTTTTCCTTGGCGATTATCTTTTCAACGATGGACCAGGTCACGGGCTCTATGTACGTCGCATCTGCCATCGACGGATCGGTCATGATGGTAGCGGGATTGGAATTCACCAGGATGACCCGAAAACCTTCTTCTCTTAGTGCCTGGCAGGCCTGGGTGCCGGAATAATCAAATTCACAAGCCTGACCGATGACAATCGGGCCCGCACCGAGGATAAGGATGCTACTGATATCTGTTCTTTTTGGCATAAAGCGCTATTTCTGGTTTGCGGATTGAGGGTCGCTCATTTGCTGGCGACGGCCCTGCTATTGCCTTTCGGCGCCATCAACTCGATGAAATGATCGAACAGGGGTGCGACATCGTGTGGCCCCGGGCTCGCTTCCGGGTGGCCCTGAAAACCAAAGGCTGGCCGATCTACTCGTTCTATTCCCTGTAAGGAGCCATCGAATAAGGATTTGTGCGTCGCCCTCAAATTGTCGGGCAGGCTGTCTGCGTCCACGGCAAAACCGTGATTCTGACTGGTGATAAGAAGCCTGCCATCTTGAAGATTC
>JADFIJ010000246.1 GCA_022566775.1 Pseudomonadota bacterium
GTTGATTTTTTCCAGGGTCTCCAGGGCACTGAGGTCAATCTGGTTGACGGCAGTGCACATCAATATGACGTGCTCCAGGGCAGGTTTATCTGCCACCAGGCCAAAGATAAGCTCCTCCAGATAACGTATGTTAGCAAAATAGAGGCTCTCATCGATCCGCACCGACAGCAGATTGTCGAAGGTTTCAACCTTGTGTCGATCGATATTTCGAAAATGCTCGGTACCGACCACCCTGCCCACCACGGCGACATGGGGCTGAGAAGTCTTGTAGAGATGAATCAGAATTGACGCCGCTACCCCTGCCGCAATGCCGGTTTCCACACCGATAATCAGCGTCAGAACCAGGGTCAAGAAAACGGCGATGAAATCGGCCTTGGAATAATTCCAGGATTTACCCAGTACCGAAAAATCCACCAATGGATATATCGCCACCAAGATGATGGCAGCGAGGCATACTTTCGGCAGCCAGAACAACACCGGTGTGAGAAACAGTGCAACGACCAGCAGCATGATCGCAGTAATAAATCCGGCAGCGGGAGTCGAAGCCCCGGCCTCAAAGTTTACGACTGAGCGTGAGAATCCTCCAGTCACGGGAAAGCCTCCGCCGAAGGAAGTGGCGATGTTCGCCGCACCCAGCCCCACCAGTTCCTGATCCAGATCGATACGCTCGCGGCGCCGCGCCGCCAGCGTTTGCCCAACGGAAATGGATTCGACGAAGCCGATGATGGCTAACAACGCGGCAGAGCCCAGCAGGCTGTTTACCAGGTCCAGCGAGAGATTCGGCAGGGCCAGGCCGGGCAAGCCCTTGGGGACGACTCCGAGCAGCTGCACTCCCTGTTGATCCAGTCTAAATTGGTAGGCCAGCGTCGTCACGATGATGACCACGAGCACCGGGCCCGAGCGCGCAATGGCGGACACCAAGCGCAGTTCCAAACCAAGACCGCTAAGAAATTTCTTAAGCCCGGTTCGGCACCACACAATAATCCCTATCGATCCCAGGCCCAGGCCCAGGGTTAGGAAATTGGTGTCGCCGATCGAGGCGGAAAGCGAAGTGAGAAGTTCGACAACATTGGTTCCGGCGGCCTCTATGCCTAATAAATGTTTCAGCTGACTGAGGCCAATGATGATTGCGGACGCGGTAATGAAGGCGCTCACCACCGGATGGGAAATGAAATTGGCAATGAAACCCATTCGCAGCAGTCCCAACAGCAGTAAAAAGACACCGGAGAGAAAGCTGAGGGTCAGCGCCGCGGCAATATAATCGGCGCTACTAGGGAGCGCAAGACTACCCAGGGCTGCCGCAGTCATCAGGGACAAAACCGCGACCGGTGCTACCGACAAGGAATTACTGGTGCCAAACACGGCGTACGCGGTCAGACCGAAGATACTCGCATACAGACCCATCTCCGCGGGCAAGCCAGCTACCAGCGCATAGGCTAGAGACTGCGGAACCAGCATGATCGCGACAATCACGGCGGCAATAGAATCGTCTATTAAATTGACTCTGTGGTAGCGGCGGCCCCAATCGAGAATGGGAAAATAGCCGGCCAGGGAAAATTTCTTACTCAAGGGCTGTTTATCCCCGCGCCAGCAGCAAGCGCAGATCAATAATAGCGGCGTTGGCCCTGGAGATATAGTTAGCCATGGTTAGGGAATGATTGGCGAGGAATCCAAATCCTGAGCCATTGAGGATAATGGGAAAGGAGACGCTGCGCTGACTGGCTTCAAATTCCCGAATAATCTGGCTAAGACTGGCGGTGGCATTCTTGTCTGCCAACACCTGTTCGAAATCAATTTCTATGGCCCGCAAGAAATGCATCAATGCCCAGGTGGCACCCCGCGCCTCGTAAAATACATCATCGATCTGCAGCCACGGTGTCTTCACCCGCACTTCTGCTCTGGTGGGTGTGGATTGCAGCGCGCCCCGCTCACCTGCGGTGTCGGTATTGACGCGCTGCTGGCGCACACTGGCACTGAGACGTTGCGACAAGCTGCCCAGCCTGGATTCAACGGTCAGCAACCAGCTGGCGAGGTTATCCGCCCGCGCATAAAACTGGGCATCCACATTTTGTGGATCTGAAATTCGCGACAGATAGGAATTCAGGTAGCCGATTGCCTCCCGATACTCACTCTCGCTGGGGGGAAACAACCAGCTGTCATTGTCAAAATGGAAACGCGGTTCACTGATGATCAGATCAACATCTTCGGTGGATTGGGATTGGGAGCGACTAAAACTCTCACGCATGGATCGGCTCAAATCCCTTATCTGAACCAATACGCCAAATTCCCAGTTCGGAATATTATCCAGATAAACACCGGGCGGCAGCATGTCATTGCTCAGATAACCTCCGGGTTTATCCAGCAATGTTTCAGCTGCGGAGATCAGTGCGGCAGTCGTCGCACTGCCAACCACATACGCATTACCTATTTGAGCCAGGCGCTGATTGGTAGTGCCGGCGACGGAAAACGGGGGGGGCTCCCTGCTCCAGTAGAATCCAATCAGCAGCACCAGGATGACGACAATGCCAAAAGCAGTGAGAAGCAATCTACTGCGCGTATTGCCGCCAACTGAAAACCGAAACTTCGAGGGTATGGCGAGTAACTTCTGTCTAAAATTAGTCCAAAACATGGGGGCAGTTTACACTATTTGAAGCATTGCCAGAGAAAGAGGGTTGGGAACCTAGCCTTCCCTGGCTTAGTCTGATGGCAGGCGTAGCCTGATGCTGGTGCGGCTGGCGAGTTCGATGTTGCCACGTAGTCGATATCCGGCCACGGCATCGCGCATGATTGAAAACATCCAGCGCGCCAGATCATCGTTTGGCGCAGTAATTAGGAACCAGGCCCCGTGCTGCTTCGCCTGATGGGCAATATCTGCGAGCTGACTCTGGGCTGCTGCGCTGCGTTGGGAAATTTCCCGGTTATCCAGCTCGAAGAACAGGTCTCCAGAATTCATTTCCGTCTGTAGCACACGCCGGGTTTGGGCGATATCGGGGTGATCCGCATCCACAAAGCTAGCCCGGTCCAACAAGATTTCGGCCTCATCGAATTGACCGCGACGACTGGATTCTTCCGACAGGGCCAGATAACGCAGCACAATATTCTGTAATCCTTCCAACGCCAGTTCATTGTCCGGGTCGTAAGCCAACACGCGCGAGAAGCGCGCGTGAGCATTGTCATCCACCGGCGTTAACAGGCGGTCGGCGTCCAGCGCCTGCAAGCCTTCAAAAAGAAGATCCGCGATCAGTCGCCGTTGTTCCTCGCCCCCAGCACCGGGTTCGACCCGCGCCGGTGTGAGGACCCGTATCGTCAGGGGCCGGTCGCGATCTGCTTCGCCGCCATCAGGCTGCGGCGGTTGGTCCACGCTCTGGCAGGCCTGTAGCAGTAAGGTGATGACGGTAACTGTGAGGAGAGCGCGTGGCATCGAAGAGTGGATTCAGTTCAGTAACTCGGCAAATGGAATGTATTCCAGGCTATCCCCCACAGCGACAGAAGTATAGGCAGGAATGATGGCAAGGCCATCGGCACCACTGAGGGAAGAACCGACACCGGAGCTTTGATTGTTAAACGGCAGCAAGGATTGCTTGCTGTCTTCACCGGCCTGAACCGTGACCCGGAAATACTCCTGCCTCTGTCCCGATTCGGGACGGGCAAAGGCTGCCGGCAGGTAAAAACTGGCTGGGACCAGGCTGTCGCATCCCGACATTCGCAGCAGACAAGGCCGCACTATCAGCACAAATGTGATAAACGCAGACACCGGATTGCCTGGCAAACCAAAGAATTGGGTGCCTCGCACCTTGCCAGCGGCCAGAGGTTTGCCCGGCTTGATGGCGAGCTTCCACAGCTCCAGTGTCCCCTCGGCTGCTACCGCCGCCCTGACGTGATCTTCCTCGCCGACAGAGACGCCGCCGGTACTGATGATGCAATCTGCCGATTTGGCCGCGGCGGCCAGTGCCTGCCGTGTGCTTTCAAAATCATCGCCAACCACACCGAGATCGATTACCTCGGCGTCGAAGGCCTGCAGCAGGGATGACAGGCTGTAGAAGTTGGAATTATAAATTTGCCCAGGTTTTAGCTCGGTGCCCGGTTGCACCAATTCATCACCAGTGGTCATCAATGCGATTCGCAATCTGCGGGTGAGTGTGACCTCCGCGATTCCCAGCGAAGCAATCAGGCCGATATCCTGGGATCGAAGT
>JADFIJ010000247.1 GCA_022566775.1 Pseudomonadota bacterium
GTTTGGACTCAGTTATCGACACCGATACCGAACCGCAAGGCGAACAGGAGTCTGAATCTGCAGAGTTCTTTACTATAGAGCTGCCGCCTTCAGAACCCTCTGATCAAAATCCGGAAGAGTCAGATTTTTATGAAGCTTTTACCGAAACGATGGCACCGCTGTCAGAAGCAGACGAGGGATTGATCCCGGAACCCACTGCAGAAATTCCTGCGTCGATGGCACCGGAATCTGATGATGATTTCGGCAGCCCCGAGTCCGATTCCGCGGCGGGCCAGGTCGAAGCCGATACCGCCGAGGTGCTCAGCGCCGCCAATGCAGCCAAAAGAGAAGAAGAGGCTGACAGCACCGAAGCCATCCGCGCCCGGGCACTGGAGGCTGAAATGAGAGACGAGGAAGCACTGGAGGCGATACCGGAAGAGAATCTGGCAGCGTTAAACCAGGTATCCACACCACTAGAACTTCTGGGAAGCGGCGAATCCCAATGGTTACGCCAGGGTTTACTCGCCACTGCCATGGTGCTACTTACGGCAATTTTGACCGCACAATTTCTCTGGCAGGAGATGGCGGTCTATAGCCAGCTTACCCGGATTCGACCATTGTATGAGTTCGGATGTCAGTGGTTA
This sequence comes from Pseudomonadota bacterium, assembly GCA_022566775.1. GTDB lineage: Bacteria > Pseudomonadota > Gammaproteobacteria > Pseudomonadales > Pseudohongiellaceae > UBA9145. The sequence continues at coordinate 624 of JADFIJ010000247.1, forward strand.
AGATGCGACCTGCCCGTCTACTCGAATCTCGATGAGATACGCAGCAACAATCTGGTGGTGCGTAGCCACCCTCAGCGCGCCGATGCTTTGGTGGTCAATGTCGAATTCAGAAACACCGCGGACTTTCCTCAGGCCTTCCCGATTTTGATCTTGAGCTTTAATACGGCCGCCAATGGCGTCGTTGCCTTAAGAGAATTTTCCCCGGCCGAATATCTGGACCCGGGCTTACTGCCTGTGTCACTGATGCCAGTAGCGACTCCCGTACGAATCAGACTGGACCTGATAGATCCCGGCCCGGATGCCGTCAATTATACTCTCGCCTTTCGACGCCCTTCAGTTTTCAACTAAGCCGACTTTGAAACGGCTATGAAAGGAATTTTTATAAAAATGCGCGCTAAGTCCTTTCACTGAAAAAGGCTCCCGGCTATTATAGGTGCCCCCTTCCACATGAAGCGCCCATATCGGCTCGATTTCAATGATTACCATCGGCCCCTATCAACTTAAAAATTCGTTATTCCTGGCACCCATGGTCGGAGTCAGTGACACACCATTTCGCGAAATCTGCAGCCAACTGGGTGCCGGCTTGACGATCGGTGAAATGCTCACCAGTAACAGTGAGCTTTGGCATAACGAGAAGAATCGACTGAAACAAATCAAGCCAAGGATAGCCGGACCCCAGGTGGTTCAGATCGCCGGCTCGGATCCGAAGCTGATGGCGGCGGCCGCAAGGGCAAATGCAAGCCGCGGTGCCGATGCTATAGACATCAATATGGGCTGCCCGGCGAAAAAAGTATTAAAGAAGGCGGCAGGTTCTGCCCTGTTGAAGGACACTCGGCTCGTCTCCAGGATCCTCCGCCAGGTAGTTAGCAGTGTCGAAATTCCGGTCACTCTAAAAATCAGAACGGGTTGGTGCCCCATGAGCCGCAACGGTACCGAAGTCGCCCGCATCGCGGAAGACTGCGGCATTGCCCTGCTCAGCGTTCATGGTCGCACGCGAGAGTGTCGGTTCAGGGGAACTGCGGAGTACGAGACAATTGCCGCGATCAAGCAGGCCGTCAGCATACCTGTGATTGCCAATGGTGATATCGATTCCCCGGAAAAGGCGGCCCAAGTTCTGACACAGACACAGGTCGATGGCTTGATGATTGGTCGAGCGGCCCAGGGAAAACCCTGGATATTCCGGGAGATTCAGCATTTTCTGGATACCGGGACGACACTTGCACCACCTTCACCACATAGCAAACTACAGATCATCCGCGCGCACTTGCGTAAACTGCATGACTTCTACGGTGAAGTTAAAGGTGTATGGTACGCCCGTAAGCATGTCGCCAAGTACGTGAAGGGAGAGCCTGGTTGTCGTGAATTTTTAATACAATTTAATGTTGCGGCAACGCCAGCTGCGCAACTGGACCAGTGTCGGGAGTACTTCGATTGGCTGGCCGGGAATACTGGAGTGCTTGCCGCATGAGTGAACTGGACGAAGTGACAATGGACTCAAGCTACAACATCGATGATCAAATCAGACCGCCGATAAGCGACCAGCGCTCCCTACGTTTCCATGTGGAAATAGCCCTGTCACGTTATTTCGCGCATATCGAAGATGAGCCTGTCAGGAATTTGCATCAAATGGTGATGGCCGAGGTCGAAGCGCCACTATTGCGGGCGGTGATGCAACGCGCGGGTAATAATCAGAGCAAGGCGTCTATCATGCTGGGATTGAACCGTGGTACCCTACGCACCAAATTGAAACAGTACGGATTACTGAAACAAGATTGATTTTACAACGGTCAGTCAACTGAACTCGCCTGCTCAGGGCGGCTCGAAGATCTGATCTTGCGTCCACCCTATAAGATTAATTAAGCAAAGAAAATTCTATGACTTCAGAAAACTCTGGCGCCATCCGTCGAGCATTGATTAGTGTTTCTGACAAGACTGGCATCGTCGACTTCGCCCGGGCCCTGCATCAACTCAAGATCGAAATACTCTCAACCGGCGGCACCTATAAACTACTGACATCGGATAATATTCCTGCCGTGGAAATTTCCGAGTACACCGGATTTCCCGAAATGATGGATGGCCGAGTCAAGACCCTGCACCCAAAAATCCACGGAGGTATTCTGGCGCGCCGGGATCAGGATCAGGCGATCATGGACGCGCACGACATACCACCGATTGACCTGGTAGTAGTCAACCTCTATCCATTCGAGGCAACGGTGGCAAATCCTGACTGTGACCTGCCCAGCGCTATTGAAAATATCGATATTGGCGGTCCAACCCTGTTGCGTGCCGCGGCCAAGAACAATCGCTTCGTTGCCGTGGTCGTCAATCCCGGTGATTATGATCAAATCATTGAATTACTCGACAAAGGAGAAGGCGCCCTGGACCAGGCAACCCGTTTCGACCTGGCCGTTAAGGCTTTCGAACACACGGCGGCCTATGATGGCGCCATCGCCAACTATCTGGGCACCAGGCTGGTGTCTGGGACAGAGTCAAGTTCCAGATTTCCGCGCACATTCAATACCCAGTTTATCAAGAGTCAGGAAATGCGCTATGGGGAAAATCCCCATCAGCAGGCGGCATTCTACAAAGAGAAGAATCCACTCGGGGCTAGCATCAGCACGGCCACGCAGCTGCAGGGGAAGGCACTGTCATACAACAACATCGCCGATACGGACGCCGCACTGGATTGCGTCAAATCATTTTCCGACCCAGCCTGTGTCATCGTAAAACACGCCAACCCCTGTGGCGTCGCCATAGCCCAATCCCCTCTAAGCGCCTATGAGCTGGCGTTTGAAACCGATCCCACCTCTGCATTTGGAGGCATCATCGCCTTCAACCGGGAACTGGACGCAGAAACAGCACAGCGGATCGTGGATCAACAATTCACTGAAGTCATCATCGCGCCAACTGTATCGGAGCAAGCGCTGCAGATCACCGCGGCGAAGAAAAATGTCCGGGTTCTGAGTTGCGGCCAGTGGGACGCCGAGCGTCCAGCTGACTTGGATTACAAGCGGGTCAATGGCGGCTTGTTGGTACAGGACCGAGATATTCATGTAATCAGTCGTGATGATCTCAAAGTCGTTACTGCGCGCCAACCGTCCGCAGACGAAATTCGGGATTTGCTGTTTGCCTGGAGTGTGGCTCAATACGTCAAGTCCAATGCCATCGTCTATTGCAAGAATCACCAGACCATCGGCATCGGAGCCGGTCAGATGAGTCGCATAGTCAGCGCCCGTATCGCCGCTATGAAGGCGGCGGATGAGGGTCTGGAAGTGAAAGGCTCGGTGATGGCTTCAGATGCCTTCTTCCCATTTCGCGACGGCATCGATGCGGCCGCCGCCGCCGGAATTACCGCAGTCATCCAACCCGGTGGCTCCATGCGCGACGATGAGGTGATTGCGGCTGCCGACGAGGCTGACATTGCCATGGTGTTTACCGCGGTCAGACATTTTCGCCACTAGCAGGTTAGCAAGCTGTTGAAAAGCTCTCAGTCGAGTGCAAGACAAGGCAAGATCTGGCGAAAAAGCGGAGTTTACCCGGGGTAAATGAGCATTTTGA
>JADFIJ010000248.1 GCA_022566775.1 Pseudomonadota bacterium
TCACTTTAGACAGATTTGAGCGAGGACTGTCTGAGCGAAGCGAGTTCCGCAGCGCTGGCTAAAGTGAAGGATATATGGGCGTGCGCAAGGGGACTAGGCAACTCAAATTCGCGGACAAATTACACAGATGTGCTGTGCTTTTTTATACAAATTCTTTTGGAGCTAACGCGAAGTTTAGTGGGTATATCAAAGGACCAGTACCGATCGATTTCTAGCGGCGGGAATCGACTCTGCGACTGCCGTCCAGGATTATGCTCAGGCCCGGACTGCTTGAACGAAGAATCGTACCGCTGTCTATTATCCGTACTTTCTGAGAACTGGGTTGGTAAATCTCTGCATTCTGGGCAATTATTTTCTCGGCAGATTCAGCCGTACGCCTGGCCCGGACTACGTCACCCAACTCGCTATAAACCTGAGCGAGCGCCGTATAAAAATCGGGCTCTAGTGCATCCAGGCGGATGGCTTTGCGATAAGAGATCCTGGCGGCATTCAGATTATTACTGTTGTAGGCTAAATTACCCCGCGAGAAATGAAAATAAGGATTGCGGTTATTGAATTGCTTGGTTGCCTGCTCATACTTCCTTGCCAGTTCAACATTTCCAGAATCGTAGTAAAACTTAGTCAGGTTATTGATCGCAGTGGCGTTGGTATTGTCTTTCTGGAAAGCCACCTGATAACTGTATTCTGAGAACTCGCGCATACCCAATCTGTTGTATGTGGCGCCAATATTGTTCCAGGCAATCGACATGTCAATATCCAGAAATAAGGCATTCTTGAAGTAAATCAAGGCCTGATCGGAATCATGTTCGATCAGGGCTTCGACACCCAGATTATTAAAATACAGAGCTCGGGCCTCTTGATCATCGATGATGGATGCAGTGAGTTTTTGCAGTCCAATCTCTGGCGTGAAATCCACGACATAGCGTCGCCTCATGTTAAAGCGCCCGGTCGCATTGATGTGCTGGCTCAAAACCAGCAAGCCGCCACGAATATCCCAGGCGGGTTGCACAGCAACCGTCTGGAAATTTGCGTCCAGGCCAACATAGCGCGCCATCGCCACATACAGATTCATCACCGAGAGACAGTTACCCTGCTTAGCGGCGAAGACTTCAACAGCGGTATGGGTGGTGTCGTCGGCATATTGAATATTCAAAAACTCTTCGCCGTAGAGGATATCCTGTAGTTTGTGAAGACGCTCCTCTTTATTGTCCCTGGGTCCTATATAGGCGTCGAGCATACTGAGGATTTCGGGGGAGAGCTGTAATGGCTCTACGTCGCTGTACCGATCACTGGTTTGGTGGATGATCTGACTATAAATGTCAGGGTTCTCTGCGAACTCCAGTTCCACATCGATGGCGACACAGCCCGCGAGCCCGATGACGCAAAACATCAGCAGGATGAGTCTTAAGCTGTGAAAGTGGTTCAAGTACATACTAGGGAGCCTCTGCTCTCAAAATCAATCACCTCAATAGTGTGCAGGGGTGGCACGCCCAGCCTTGTCTATCTTCATGAACTCGTACCGACCGCGCATGAAGGGCACATCCTCCTCCTGCAGCTTGCGAAACAGGCCGATCCATCCGGCATAGTTTGCCACCGAGGCCATACTGTTACCGAGACTCGAATAATCGAGGCTGTCACTGAGTCGATTGATGTATGGACCCCATGACTCCTGGTAGGTCGTGGCGCCGGAAACAGACTCATATTCATATGCCAGGGCCACCCTGGTCTGGGCAATCCGCACGTTATTGGCGGACAGAAATCGAATTTCATAGCCGGTTTCGAATTCGAGAGATTTATTTGCCTGCGCAACAAACCAATCCACGCCAATATCTATCATCACGCTCTTGCTAACAGAAAGATTGGACACGTATTCAAATGGCTGGGTGTCGGCGTGCATGATCTCATAACCCGCATCGGTATCGCGCAGGGCCGACGATATACGAACCCGCCCTTCGGCATCGATATCCACAATCGAATCTGAATGAATCGAGTCGGCACGGACGCTAAAATCGAACAGGGCTTTCAGGGTCTTTGACTCCACTACCGGCAACTGCCAATTCCGGCCACTGTCATCGACGAGATGGATGCTACCTGCCGAGTACACCATCGCCGCAATAGCAAATGGCAGAGTCGCTGTCTCTCCCAGCGCCACACCTCCCGGCACGATAATTTCCCTGATCGTCGACTGATTGAATTCATCACCCAATGTCTCTTTTAGAAACACCGGGGGCTCATTTCGTGCCAGGGCCCGATCGCCATTAGCCCTGAACAGTGAATTGGTTTTGCGGCGCACACGTTTGCCAAGATATGTTAACTCCGTGACATCGGTTCGATATCTTCGGGCCGCCTGGGAATCGATCGCCAGGCGCTGGGCAGCGGTGGTGTATAGGCGTGCAGCCGGAAGTACGTTGCCGCCAAAAAATATTTTAACATGGTAGTCGTAGGCAGTGGCCACAGCTTCAATCTTTTGCGCCCAGACCAGGTCTTCCCGGTAGAATGAAACGAAGATTCGCGCCTCGGCAGGGGCAGCGAACCAGGCGTCTACATAGTCATCGAGACCACTGAGATCGTCTACATCCGGATTCGAAAGGATAACGAGGCCGCCAATCTGTGCCGCGTCATACTCGCTCTCCCAGACTCTGATTTCTTCGCTGCCAGGCAGAGCGCCCGTGGGCAGGTCCGGAAAGCGACCCAACCTCGGACGTCTAATGCGCTGACGAACGAGATCGCGGTCATTGAGATTTGCTACCACGTCCAGTTCATACACACTCAGGGCAACCGCCACAGCTTGCAGGAACGGATCTTCGAATTCAGACCCGGCTGCGGAAGGGGATGATTGCGCGGTGACGGCTGTAGCCAGACACAGGCATAACATTCCTATGACGCCGTGAATTGCGCGCAGCCTTGCTAGTCGCCTAATCGCTTGCACAGGCATCATAAACCTCACCTCGCCTCTTTCTCATCAGGCTTACACGAAGATCGGAGACATAAGACGGCTCACCCCAAAAATGTATGGGCTGCGCCATCTCATTAATCAGGCGTTGTGCTTCGTCATAGTCATCGGCGGCGATCGCGTATTTGATCGCTTGTTCCATGATAAACGTATCTGCAGGCAACAGGGCAAATGCCTTACGCTGGTAATCCCGGCCACCGATCCAGTTCTCACCCGCGAGTAAATAGAGCTGCCCCATCGCCAGATTGGCTTCCGGGTTTTCCGCAGCCATAGCTATGGCTTTTTCGAAATGCAGCCTGATACCCGCGACGATATCCGCTCTTTGCCTTGCCGGCCAACTCTTGTCGCAGTCATTCAATTCTGATTCCCAGTATTCACCATAGTCCATCAGTATATCCGGCTGATTCGGCCCCAGGGCAATCGCCTGCTCAAAATAGGCGGCGATGGTTTGATCCGCCGGCGACGATTCCTGAAACCTCAGGGCATCCCCTAGTCCCGAGTGGCTACGCGCAATGCTCGAATCCAGTTCCATGGCTGTCTGAAAAAACAATTGGGCATTCTCCGCTCGCCCGGAGTTCAGCGCCAGCTCGGCTAGCATGATAGCCAATTCACCGCCGTCTATCTGACTGGCCCGGTATTGCGGGTTTTCATTCAGCTCCCCATACTCTATGGCGCCCCGGGGTCGGCTACTGTTTAACAAATAATCATGCAGCTCGGCATCCAATTGGGCGGTGGTGACATCGAATGCCTGGTCGAAGGCGAAGCGGGCGTTGCGCCCCTCGAGCAGCAACTGCAGATAACGCTGTAAGTCGTCACGGCGATCGACAAAACTTTCTTCTTCGTAGGCATGCCTTAGAAATTGCAACAGGGCCTGGGATTTTAAGTTGGCAATCTGGACTACCCGCGGCGACGCCAGCGCCTCATCCCGGTACAGCAGTCGATCCATGGATAAGGTCTCGCTAAGAGGCACCAACAACGCATTCTCGCGCGCGCTAAAGCGTTTGAACTGCGCCTGGCCCCGTTCTATTTGTATATGCGCGAGGTAGCCGGCGAGACCCTCTTCGTACCAGCGCGGTAAGCGCAGGTCGGAAAAATTTCTCACCAGAAAATGAACGTAGTGGTGGTAGGCTTCCTCGGTGGATTTTTCGTCTCCCCCGCCCAGGGCCATGAAGTTCGATCGAGGCGAGGCATGAAAAATGCTTTCT
>JADFIJ010000249.1 GCA_022566775.1 Pseudomonadota bacterium
GGGCCAAAGTTATCGCTACGCCAGGCCCACACCTCCTCCAGTTCCCCGAAGTTACTGGCGTTGATCTGATCCAGGGGCGAGTAGCGGGTATGGCCGGCATCGCCGCCCAGGTAGCGCCACTCACCGTTCTCGGTGCCGGGCAAGCGTTGGGCATGAGTGGCCGCGGTGGTCATCATCATGACCAAGGCGACAAGATTGAATATGAGAGTTTGTATTCGAAAATTTCGGCTCTGGACTTTCATCATCCATATTCCTCTACTGGGTGAACTGACAGGGGTCCCAGGTCATTGGGCTGCAACGACGTCTTTGGGTTTTTATGGTTTTGTGAATAGCGAGAGTAAGAGTTAATACCCCTTAAGTCCATCTTAGAGGGCCACAGAATATTTGTCTGCCCCAGCAGAATAGACTTCACAGGGTTTAGCTCTTATTCTTGGCGTGTACACTATTCGGAGACACAAGCATGAAAATTCTAAAAATCGCTCTCCAGGTTGCGGGAATACTGCTGCTGATTCCTGCCGTCGCCATGGCCACTCTGAGATTCGATAATCGCAGCGCAGATGGGCCATCGATCCTATTCCCTGGTGGAGAATTGGTTTCTGGTGATCTGTATACGGGACCGGAACCGGACTGGAGTTTTACCGACGATATTTTTACCATCGAGCTGCAACTCGATGACCCCCTCAGCTCACGCCTGATCTTCATACTGGAAAGTGAAGGCAAAATCTATGTCATATCCGGATATATGAGCTCGGCTCTGGGCAGGTTGTGGAAGCACTGGGCAGTGCAGGCCGATGAGGGTGACGGCCTTGCCGTGCTTCGCATCGGCGAAACACGTTACCCCCGCCAACTGCTGCGGATCCATGAAGGTGCAGTGCTGGACGGTGTTGCCGCCAAGATGCTCTCGAAGTACCAGGGGGCAACGCCCACACCGCAGTCCATCGCGGCCACGAGGCGGGGCATCGAAGCTGGCAATTCATGGGTATTCGAATTGGCACCCAGAGGAGAATAACCGATGAAACCGAAAAACTACTTAATCCTGTGTGTGTCTGTATGCCTGTTGGTATCGCTCACTATTTTATTTGTACCTGGCGTTTCGGAAACGATAGAGACGCGGTTGTTGACTTTCCTTTCCACCAACGCCCGCTGATAAGCGCGAAGCGGACACAAGCACCAGCGCCCCTGTTTCTTCAGGCTGTTGCCCGACTCTTGCCGGGCTGGGCCCAGCCTTCATGACTACAAAGGTAAAATGCCGTGAACAAGAAAATTTTTCCCCTGCTCCTGTTATTGCCAGTCGTATTCCTGTTGGGCCGACTCTCGGCGCAGGAAGACGTGCAACCGTCCTGCCTCATGTGCGCAGCGGAATATGTGTCGCTGGAGGAAATCAGTAAATATATGCAAGTCGGTAGAGATAAGGGCATAACCGACCAGCAGCTGCGCTCAATCGATGTGGGCAGAGCCAAGGTGCAAATTGCCGTGGCCCATCGAGGTCGGCTCGAACAACGCATCGGGCGCGTTGCCGAACATGACCTGGTCACGGAAGTCTATTACGTTCTCAGCGGTTCCGGGGATATCATGACCAGTCCGGAGCTGATCGATTCCGTCAGGCGAGCCGATGACAATCGTGCCGTAATGACCCTGAACGGGCCCGGCCACAATGCAGCAGATGTGCGTAACGGTGTTAGTCATCAATTAAAAGCAGGGGATGTGTTCATTATTCCTGCTGGCACCGGCCATGAGTTCACTCGCATCCCCGATCACATCACCTACCTGATGATTCGAGTGGACCCGGACAAGGTGGTACCGCTGATGAATGCCGATGAATCTGCAAATTATTTGGATGAACAACTTTAATAGATAGGGTTAAGGGATAAAGAGTCGCGGAGAAAGGGATCATGAAAAATTTAGCACTGCCAATCATTGCCGTTTTTGCGAGCGGATGTATTGCCCAGGAAGTAGACCTTGACAGCCTGGTATTGGCAGACGGTTTTTCCATCGCCGTCTACGCCGAAGAATTAGATGGTCCGCGCCAGATGGCACTGGGCGCCGACGGCGTGGTTTACGTGGGCAGCCAGCGCGGCAGGGTTACTGCCGTTATCGACCAGGACCACGATGGGGTCGCCGAGCGCGTGGTGACTGTGGCAGAAGGCCTGAACCGGCCCAATGGCGTGGCCTATGACAACGGTGATCTTTATATTGGAGAGATTCATCGCATCAGCAAGATCTCGGGCATAGATTCCAGGCTAAGCGGTGTATCCCCGACAGAAACCGTCAATGATTCACTGCCCGAAGACAGGCATCACGGCATGAAGTTTCTTCAGATCGGCCCGGACGGCAAACTTTATCTGCCAGTCGGCGCACCATGTAACGTATGCGAGGTAACAGAGCAATATGCTGCCATTTATTCGATGAATCTCGATGGCAGTGAACTGACAAAAATCGCCGACGGTGTGCGCAACACCGTCGGTTTCGACTGGCACCCCCAAACCGGTGAGTTCTGGTTTACCGACAATGGCAGAGACATGCTGGGCGATGACATTCCCGCCGGCGAGATCAATCGCATCAGCAGCATCGGTCAGCACTTTGGTTTCCCCTATATACATCAGGGCGATCTGCCCGACCCGGTCTTTGGTGCCGGCAAGAGCGCCGACGACTACACGCCACCGGTACTCAAATTGGGCGCCCACGTGGCGCCACTGGGCTTGGTGTTCTACCGCGGCGAGATGTTTCCCGATCAATACAGCAATACCATTCTTTGGGCGGAACACGGTTCCTGGAATCGTAGTGAGAAGAGTGGCTACAAGGTGATGATGGGAAGGATCGGCGCTGACAACCGCAGCATTACGGAAACCAGCGCCTTCGTCGAAGGCTGGCTGCAGGGCCAGAGCAATTGGGGTCGGCCGGTAGATGTTCTCAACATGCCCGACGGCTCCGTGCTGATATCAGATGATATGGCGGGGGTCATCTACCGAGTGACTTACAATTAATCAAGAGTAAGCTTCCCCCCCGCCGGTATCCGTCGATAGGTAAATTACTAAAAGCTGAAGGTCAGTCCCAGGGTGGCCCCCCAATCGGCCGCCGCCCGACTGGTGCCACGGCGTATGCCCAGATCAAGGGTCAGATCCGGCAGGGGTGATGGTTCCCAGACTACACCGAGCAGCACTGAGTTTTCAGCCCCTTCACTTCTCAAGCTCTCACCGTTGAATTCGGCCACCAGTCTCAGGTCTTCGCTCACGGGATATTCCAGGATCAGGCCCCACAGCCCAAAGGCTGTGCCATCGATTCGGTCCACACCTCCGCCAAGATTCAGGTGCCAGGTAACACGCTCGAGGCTGCCACTAAGAATGCCTATTGCCTCGAATCCGGTCTGGTTTTCCCCCTTGATCGCCGACGGCAGGAGTAATCCCGCCTCCACTGCAAAGCTCACTCCCGGTCGATCCTGCAGGACACCCGGTTTCAGCACCGCCTTCAGGAACAGCGCTGGATCGACGAGCTGGCTGTTGCCGTCCAGGTCGTGCTCCAGGTCAAATTCCGCAATCAACTCCAGCGTATCCGTCAGGCCATAATTAAATATCAGTTGCGGTGTGACGTAGGTGTTCTCACCCTCGGCGCGCTCCCAGTTGAAGTAGCCCAACTCGATTTCCAGTTCCCCGGCAGCAGCCACATCGGCATCGGTGGAGACGAAGGGCCGATATGCCCAGGCCTTCACCGGCAGCAGCAACAGCCCGTAAACCAGCAACAATCGTCCCGACCGCAGGGCCATGCTCAGCACTGTGTCGCAAGCTAGAATAAGGTATTCCATGTGACCACTTCCTGCATTTGTGGGGCTATTGCAGGGTTCGACTCTCCTATTTGAATGGCAACTCGTCCACCTGGTGGCAGACTCCGCAGGAGTTGGTATAGGGGATGGGCATGGCCTGCCCTGGCTCCACGCCTCGGACCATGACATTTGTCTTCAAAGGCACATCAAAAACATGGGAGCGCATGGGGCCCTCCCAGTAGGCATTTTTCTGCTCTTCGGCGGCGTCGGCATAGGGCGGTGTCTGGATCAGCCTGCCGTAGGCACCGGCGATGCCGCCGGTATTGGCCGTGGGCGCCATGTGGCAGTCGATGCAATGGGGGAGATGCACTTTCATGGTAGCTCCAACCTTGGTTTGCA
>JADFIJ010000250.1 GCA_022566775.1 Pseudomonadota bacterium
GTCCTTGTTGCGCTTGCGCCCATCGGCCAGGAATAGACGCTGCCAAAGGCCTGGCTGGGGGATATCCTCGAGGCCATCGGTAGCCAGTACCAGTGAAAACTGACCGGAATAACGGGCAATTGTGTTCTTCAACGGGCCCAGCCAGGGCGCCAGTTCGGCGGCGGCAAAGACGATACAATGGGCGCCGGCGTTGGCAACGGCGCTATCCAGGAAGTGGTCCAGTCCATAAGCATGTGCAGATCCGATGGCTCTTGACCTGGCGAGCGCTTCCAGCGCCGCCGGCAGCGAATCACAGGCTTGCTCCGCGCCGTCTGCGGCGAAGGCCCAGTCCTCCCCCAGTACACCGGATTCTAGTGCGATCCTCGCCACCGCCGCGGCAGCCTCGTCATTGCTGCTGCTCAATAGGTAGGCGACGGTGCGCCGACTATGGAAGACACTCTTCTCAGCCAGGCGCACGCTAAGTTGCCGATTGCGGGCATAGACCTTCCACATGATATTTCGCACTGAATCGCCGGGCACATAGGGGCGGATTTCCATGCGATCGCCGTCCGGATCACCGCTGGGGTTGGGAATGCCATCCTCTGCGGTGAGAGAGCGCAGCAAGGGCAGGGGCTTAACGGTGTTGGTCCTGGGTAACACCATGCAGGAGATGTCCTGGGTTTGTCGCCACGAATATCGGCAAAAACCCAGCACATCCGAGACCGTAAACGCTCTAATGACGGTATCGGATTTACAGCGCTTGCGGGGAATGATTTCTTCCAGCAAGCGTTGGTCGGAAGACACTCGAATTCGGGTTGGCAAATAGTCAGGATAGACAATCCGCCAGGATAGTTTGACCAGTGGCAGGAAGTTTGGCGTCGGCAGAGAAAATCCGGTTTCATTAGGAAATCCCGCTTCCGCAAGAATCGGTTCGGGACCCTCGGCCCGACGTCGCAGGTCATTATGAATACGTCGCTGCATGACGATGCCGCTAACCACGGCGCAGAACAGGCTGAAGATCAGAATAGCCAGGGCGCAGATGGTCAGGGAAAATACCACCAGATCCATGCTGCCATAGCCATAGACCTTCAAGACGATGGCGGTGAGGCCCAGTGTTATCGTGCCCCGCAAGGTGAGGGGAAACAGCCCGACCAGGATATTCGCTCCTCGTAGGACGAGGGAATCTCGAATCTCGAATTTGATCACAGGCTGCCTGGAATGATGTCGATCTGGGTGTTCACCGAATTGGCGATGAAGCAGCGCTCATGGGCGAGGTGATGAAGGTGAGCCAGGCGCTCGGCGTCAGGCTGCGAATCACCGCAGAAGCGGGTCTCCGGGTGCAGCTGCACATGGGTAATGGCGATCTTACCCTGCTTGTTTTTACTCATGCGGCCAAGTGCGTGGTCGGTATAAGACTCAATCTGGAAGCCATTTTCTACAGCGATGGACAGAAAAATCAGCATGTGACAAGACGCTAAGGATGCTACGAAGGCTTCTTCGGGGTCCACATTTTCTGCCACAGACCAGGGCAGGGGTACTATCTGGGGCGAGGCGGAGGCCGGGATTTCGGCGCCGCCGTCGAATTGCCAGACATGGGCCCGGGAGTATTTGTTGGCGAGCACATCTTCGCCGTTACGCTGCCATTTAATCGTGGCTTTATAGTTCGACATGGCACCTGTTTTCTGTAATAAGTGGATAAGAGATCGATATGCACTTCAACGTGAGGATCATAAAAAGGCACTCTATCGACTCGGTTCTGTGCTCAACTGGGCGCCCTCGATCCCGGCAGATATAGATAAGGGCTAATGCAATTCTCTATCGATTCGCGCGATTCTCGATCAGGTGATCGACTACGGCCGGTTCGGCCAGGGTGGTGATATCCCCCAAATTCTCCAAATCATTGGCCGCAATCTTGCGCAGAATTCGACGCATGATTTTTCCGGAGCGGGTCTTTGGCAGATTCGGTGCGAACTGAATGATCTCCGGCCTGGCGAATGCGCCTATCTCCTTGCCCACAAATTGAGCCAGTTCGGCCCGCAACTCCTCGGATTCTTCGATGCCCGTCATCAGGGTGACGTAGGCATAGATTCCCTGTCCTTTGATATCATGGGGATAATCCACCACCGCCGCCTCCGCAACCTGGGCATGTAAAACCAACGCACTCTCTATCTCTGCGGTGCCGAGTCGATGGCCAGAAACATTAATGACATCATCCACCCGGCCGGTAATCCAGTAATAACCATCGGCATCGCGACGGGCGCTGTCGCCGGTGAAATAGTAGCCTGGGTAGGTTTTAAAATAGGTGTCGATACAGCGCTGATGGTCACCATATATGCTTCTTATCTGGCTAGGCCAACTCTGGCACAGTACCAGATCGCCCGTGGCCTCGCCGTTAAGTTCCTTGCCGTCAGCATCCAGCAGCGCCGCCTTCACGCCGAAGAACGGGGTGCTGGCCGAGCCCGGTTTCAAGTCAGTTACGCCCGGTATGGGGGTGATCATAATCGCCCCGGTTTCAGTCTGCCACCAGGTATCTACGATGGCACAACGGGCGTCGCCGACGACATGGTAGTACCACTCCCAGGCCTCTGGATTGATGGGTTCGCCGACAGAACCCAACAGCCTTAAGGAGCTGCGTGAGCTGCGCTTAACGGGCTCATCTCCGAGGGCCATCAAGGCGCGAATCGCGGTGGGCGCAGTGTAAAAAATATTCACCTGGTGTTTGTCTATAATCTGCCAAAACCGGGATGCATCAGGATAGGTGGGGATACCTTCAAACATAAGAGTGGTGGCCCCGTTCGCCAGTGGCCCATACACGATGTAGGAGTGACCGGTTACCCAGCCAACATCGGCAGTACACCAGTAGATATCGCCGTCATGATAGTCGAACACATATTTATGTGTGATACATGCCCCCAGCAAATATCCAGCCGTGGTGTGAAGTACTCCCTTCGGTTTTCCGGTTGAGCCCGATGTGTACAGAATAAACAAGGGATCTTCCGCGTCCATGAGTTCGACTTCGCACTGATCGCTCTCGGCGGCGGTGGCCTTGTGGTAGCAAATGTCGCGGTCGTCAACCCAGCCTACTTCGGCGTTGGTGCGCCTTACCACAAATACAGAGTGAACATTGGGGCAGTTTTCTAGTGCGGCATCCACATTGGCCTTAAGCGGAATTTTCTTGCCGCCCCTGACGCCCTCGTCGGCGGTGATAACAGTTTGGCAATCTGAATCCAGGATTCGGTCCTTGAGCGACTCGGGAGAGAAGCCACCAAAGACGACGGAGTGAACCGCCCCGATGCGGGCGCAAGCCAGCATTGCGTAGGTGGCTTCGGGAATCATCGGCATGTAGATACAGACTCGATCACCCTTAGCCACCCCTCTGCGTTTCAGGGCATTGGCGAGTTTACAGACATGGGCGTGTAACTCCCGGTAAGTGATGCGTTTGTCGTCTGTGGGTTCATCACCCTCCCAGATAATGGCGGTCTGTTCGCCGCGGCGGTCCAGGTGCCGGTCGGTACAGTTAAAGGCTACGTTTAATTTAGCGCCAGTAAACCAGCTCGCTTCTGCCTTGCGAAAGTCGCTACGACAGACTGATTTCCAGGGTTTATGCCAGTGGATTAACTTGCCTGCCTGTTCGGCCCAAAATTCCTCGGGAGACTCTATGGATTGCCGGTAGAGTTCCTGGAAGCGGTCTGCATCCAGGTGGCTGCGATGCCTCGCCGCTGCGCTAACTTCATAGATTTTGTCTTCGGACATTGTTCTTTCCTGCCTGTAATCTTGAGGAGACGCCGGGTTCTTAAGCAATGGCTAAAAGATCGATGGCCACTAAATCACTCGCGCAAGGCTAAAAAGAGGCTCAGTAGTATGCCTCAAAGCACAGGGCTACTCAACATACGGGATCGGCAAGCGCGCTGGGAAAACCGCTGCGCCCAGCAAGTATTCAAGCACTGCTTGGCCTAGCTTATTTCGAATCGAATATTGTCGATAAGACGGCTGGGACCGATATAGCCGGCGGCCAGGATGACAAAATGGGACTCATCCTCGGCGGCGGCCGCGAGGTTGATGGCGTTACATATGGAGAAATAGTCTGGCCTGATGCCGGCCCCTGCAAGCCTGTTGCTGGCACTGGCTTCCAGATCATGGTAGTGACGATCACCC
>JADFIJ010000067.1 GCA_022566775.1 Pseudomonadota bacterium
GGAACCAGTAACGCGAAATCAAAATCTCGAACGAACTGGGTCACTTGATCGTCAACAACCTCAAATTCGAAGGTCTGTTTTAAATCAAGGCGTTTGAACTGGTGATCTCCCTGGGGGATTAAACGTCGGGTAATATCTGACTCAGGGTAATGTACGATCAACTCACTGTTATTCCATTCAAGCCTGGCGGTGCGACCACTCTGTTCATCCTTGTACAGGCCAACATACATCTGCCGATGCTTTTCTGATGGCTGTTTTGCAAGTGAACGCAGAATTTCCTGTTCATCAGCGGTTCGCTCAAGAGCGGCAAAAACCCCCCTGCCGATATCGGCCTCATCCCTCCTGGTCAGGATTTTGATTCTGTTCCAATCCGCTTCAGACATAAGCCGCGGTTTTTGCCGAAATATCCCGACTAATAAATCGACCTGTCGATGGTTTACCCTGATGTTCCATATGTCCACGATTTGATCCTTGGTCCAAGGAATATTACCAAGAAACTGGAGCGGGGTATGCTGGGCCAGATCAAAGACCTCCGCCCGAAGTTCTTCAAAGCGCTTGGTATCACCCCTACCGAGCGCAATCATGGTTTCAAGGAGTTTAATGAAGGGCTCGTTCGCACCCGCAACCTTTCGGGCTCTTACCAGCCGCTCTTCTGCCAGAATGGGTCTATTGTAGGCAAACGCTAAGGCGACCAGCACATTGGATCTATATCCTTCCTGATCGTGGAGTAAGAGTGTTGCCTGTAACGTCATGGCATCGAGACGTTGGCCTAACCAGGTCAACAGAGCGGACTTGATGAAAATCACATCCGGATCCAGCGGATCCAGGCGATACGCTTTTTCAATGACCGAAACTGCTTCCGGCTGGCCTGTATGAAAAAGAAGCCAGCCATATAAGGCTTGCACCAGGCCATCGTTAGGATTCAAGGCCACTGATTTCTTCATCAGTGCCACACCATCTTTCCATTTAAACTCCTGCATCGCCAGCAACCAGCCGAGCATGCCCATCGCGCGCGTATTGGCAGGGTCAATCTCCAGCGCGGTTCGAAAGGCGTTGATAGCCATGGGTTGAACTTCATCGGGGAATCGGTGACCTCTATATGACGCGGTAAACCTCATATAGGTCATGCCGAGCCCGACCCAGCTGTCAACGTGATTTCTATCGAGGGCGTGCAAAACTGATCAGGTTAGAGAGGATATTGGCGTTGGAAACTGACCACCTTATTTTTCAACTTTTCTGGCCTGAACGGCCATATTGCTTGCCTATTCATAGGTAGGGATTGTGTTGCAAGGTGGTCAGTTTTGGGTGCCAATACGTGGCCAACTCGCGACGCCAATTGACAACCATCACCATCCCAAAGCACATATTCGCGGCTTTTTGGCTTTGCCTGCTTTATCTGTGTATCGCTAAGAGGTGTGATTTTACGCGGCATAGTAACATCGCATTTTGTTTTTAAAGCTAGTGTTACTACCCATAGTACTATAATACGTAGATGGGTCAAGACAACTACAGACAGATAGAGGCAGTTTTTACGGGGGTTTCAGAGATTTCGGTGAATTAGCTAGACAACTGGAGACGTACTGAGACAGGAAAATGGTGCCGCCACCAAGAGTCGAACTCGGGACCTGCTGATTACAAATCAGCTGCTCTACCACGGCTGAGCTATAGCGGCATTATTTCAGGTTTTGTGCGCCTCGCTGACTGGGTCAGCTGCTACTCTCTATATTACGGCTGAGCTATAGCGGCATTATGTGTTTTCTGCGTCTGCACCTTTCTGACTGGGTCAGCTGCTACTCTCTATATTATGGCTGAGCTATAGCGGCACAGGTCGCGCATACTACATAAATTCCGTTACGGGTTCAATAGCCTCAGAAGTGCTGGATCCGGCGGCAACGGCACATCGAGCAAGGTCTACTGCTACGCCAATATACGACAGTTCAGACCAGAATACGCCTGAACATCACCAAGACAATGGTATTTAGCCCCAAGATTGTTTGCTAAAGTAGCTGCGCCATGAGCAACCCGACTGACACATCGGCCTGGAAGGCTTTGCTGGCTCACAGCAAGGAATTCAAACAGCGCGATTTTCGACTAAGCGATTTATTCCATGGGTCGAACAATCGATTCGATTCATTTTCATTGCGTCACGAAAACCTGTTGCTGGATTACTCCAGAAACTATCTAAATGATGAAACCAAAAAGCTGCTAATCGATCTGGCAAACCAGCAGCAATTGCCAGAAGCCATCGCCGCGATGTTTGCCGGCGAGGCCATCAACAACTCAGAACAGCGGGCGGCCCTGCATGTGGCATTGCGAGAGCCAGGGGAATCCAACGAACATAGCGAGGTCATCGATACACTTGCCCGCATGGAAAAATTTGTCAACCGCGTGCAAGCGGGTAGCTGGACCGGTTTCGACGGCAACAGAATTACAGATGTCATCAATATCGGTATCGGTGGCTCCGATCTGGGTCCTGCCCTCGTCACCGATGCGCTATCGGCGTTTGCCACCGGGCACGTCAAACTCCATTTTGTTTCCAACATCGATCCCTCTCACATCGCAACCACGCTGCTTGATCTGCAGCCGGAATCCACACTGTTTATAATCGCGTCCAAATCTTTCACTACCGAAGAGACTCAGCAGAACGCAGCCGCGGGACGGAGGTGGTTACTCAGCAAGATTGAAGATGAAAATGCCATCAGGAACCACTTCGTGGCCATCACTGAAAATTCTGCCGCAGCCACCAAATTCGGTATCGATCCGGAAAATATTTTCCCTCTGTGGGATTGGGTCGGCGGCCGTTACTCTCTGTGGTCGGCGATCGGTCTGCCCATCGCGCTGGCAATCGGTATGGACAATTTTCGCCGGCTTCTGGCCGGCGCTCATTCCATGGATCGGCATTTCAAAAATGCCGATCTTGCGGACAACATGCCCGTCATGATGGCCTTGATAACCATTTGGTATCGAGGCTTCTTCGATTGTCATAGCACCGCAGTCGTACCCTATAGCCAGGGACTCAAGTTGCTGCCCGCATATTTGCAGCAACTTTACATGGAGAGTCTGGGCAAGAGTGTCGATGTGAACGGTGTCGAAGTTGGTATCGACACCGGGGAAGTGTTGTGGGGCGGCGTCGGCAGCGACGGCCAGCACTCCTATTTTCAATTGCTCCACCAGGGCAGCGATTTTATTCCCGTGGATTTTATCGCCTTTGCCACCGCTGCCGTGGCGGACGCGGAAATCCAACACAGGGCGCTGCTGGCCAACTGTTTCAGTCAGAGCCTCGCGCTCATGGTGGGGGAAACCCACCCGGAGTCGCCTCATAAATACATTGCCGGTAACAAGCCCAGCAATACCCTGCTGCTGGCTGCCCTCACTCCTTACAACCTTGGCAGTCTCATCGCCTTATTTGAACACAAGGTCTATGTGCAGAGTGTTATCTGGAATATCAATGCCTTCGATCAGTGGGGTGTAGAACTCGGCAAGAAACTATCCCGGGTGGTATTCGATGCATTCGAGGCACCAAGTGAATCCCACGGTCTGGACGATGCCACAGCAGGCCTGGTAAAGCAGGCCCGCGACTGGAATCGCTAACATCTGCATTTGATAGTTGCCTCTCGGCTGGAATCGCCTCCCGATTCAGGAGACTGCGGTATAGTGTTCGACGGTTGGGAACGGATCATAGAAGTGATGCAACAACGCTTTCCACTGCTCATATTCCCTCGACTGACGGAAGCCAACGGTGTGGTCTTCGAGACAGGTCCAGTTAACCAGTAACAGGTAGCGGCCTGGATTCTCTACACAGCGTTTGAGTTCATGAGAAATATACCCCGACATGCCAGAGATGATCGATTGAGCCTGGGCAAAGGCAGCTTCAAACTCGGTACCCAGACCGGGTTTCACGTCAAGTATCGCAACTTCAAGTATCAATTCGATTCCTCCAGATGTTAACAATAGTCAGGTCCTATTGGCAGACTGGCCTTACTTTACGGGTATCCACACTTCTTCCTCGGCATCGGGATCATCTGGCCGGTATCCAGGCGGCAAAATCTCGAATTGTTCCCTGCTATCGAGATCGAACTCTGAATTCGGTAGCCAGTTCCCAAAGATATACTGGAAAGTGGTTTGAAAAGCGCGGGGGTTCGCATAGAACTCGCAGTTCCTTGCAGCAGAATTTAACGAGGTTCCAGCCTGACAAAATAACGCGGCGGGAAACCGGTCAGTACGCGAAAGACGAAGCCAAGACCATTGTCATCGTCAACGCGATCATGCTCCTCACCGGCAACGGGCACCGCCGTATAACTCGATCGAACGCCATCCATCTCAATTTCAACAGCGGGATTTGTCGATGTCTGTCTAAACCAGGCGCGCGGCCAGTGATTCGCAGCGACGTAGAGTTGGCCGTTGCTACGCAGCCGAGCCACAACCCGGTCGTGACTGGCGCCATCTGCGTCTGTCGTAGTGATGACCAGAGTGCTCTGGTTGGCGGGTTGAAAGTAGCCAAGCAAAGATTCGAACGCTATAACAATCCCCACATAGACAACTAGCACGATCGCGATAATTTTTGCGGCTTTCACTTATTCACTCCTCCCAGGTTTGCATCCTGGCACATTTTTATCCAACTCTATATTAGAAGTCGCTGCGCGCGGCGAAGCGGTTAGCAGCTCTATTGAGCCCGGATATTCAACTTCCCTGGGGTGAGAAACATTGACGGATAGGATGTTCATTTCGGGCCCAGCCTCGTCGATCGGTATCCGCAGCATCGCCCCACGTCAGCTCTCGATGATCGCTATTAACTCGTCAGTTTTTGCTCGCATCAATGCCACATCGCCCCTGGATTCCACATTTAACCTCAGCACCGGCTCGGTGTTGGACATGCGCAGGTTGAAACGCCATTTCTCGAAGCAGATGCTGATTCCGTCGGTGTGATCGACGCTCTCGGCATCGGCACTGTAGCGTTGTTCTATCGCTTCGATCAGCGCCCCTGGATCTTCGACGCTGCGATTGATCTCACCGCTCACCGGATAGGCGGCCATCCTCTCATTGACCAATTCTGACAAGCGCTTGTCCTGCCTGGCCATGAGTCCCACGACCAGCAACCAGGGCACCATACCACTGTCACAGTAGAAGAAGTCGCGAAAATAATGGTGGGCACTCATCTCGCCGCCATAGACTGCATCTTCGGCGCGCATGCGTTCCTTGATAAAGGCGTGGCCGGTTTTGCATTGAATCGCATTACCACCGAGCGTTTCGGCAATCTCGATAGTGTTCCAGGTCAGTCGTGGGTCATGAATGATGCTGGCGCCAGTCTGCTCTTGCAGAAATTTTTGGGCGAGCAGGCCGACGATGTAATAGCCCTCGATGAAGCGTCCATTTTCATCGAAGAAGAAACAACGATCAAAATCGCCGTCCCAGGCGATACCCAAATCGGCGCGGTGCTCTCTGATCGCATCGATCGTGGGTTGGCGATTTTCCTTCAGCAGGGGATTTGGCACACCATTGGGGAAATTGCCATCGGCCTCATGGTGAACCTTGATGAATTCGAAGGGCAGATGTGGTTCCAGCAAGTCGATGACGGCGCCGGCACCACCATTGCCCGCGTTGCAAACAATTTTCAGCGGTTTTAGCGAATCCTTTTGCACATAGGCCAGTAAATGCTCCAGGTACGCGGTTTGTGTATCTTGCGTGCTTACCGAGCCCTTGTTAAGCACCGCGGCAAAATCATTCTGCTCGGCAATTCTCTGAATCTCTTCCAGTCCGGTATCGCCGCTGATGGGTCTGGAATCCTCCCGCACCAGTTTCATGCCGTTGTAATCTTTCGGATTGTGACTGGCTGTCACTACGATGCCACCACCGACCTGCAAATACGAAGTAGCGAAGTAAATTTCTTCGGTGCCACAGCGACCGATATCAATCACATCGGCACCGCCATCCGTGAGCCCTTCGGTGAGTGCAGCACAGAGTTGCTCGCTGCTGAGCCGGATATCGTAGCCCACCACAACTTGCTGCGGTGCAAGGAATTCTACGTAGGCCCGGCCTATCCGGTATGCAATATCTGCATTAAGCTGATCAGGAATCCGGCCACGAATGTCGTATGCCTTGAAGCAGGTGATTTCGGAAGCCATTGTCAACAGGTTCGTAAATAAAGGGTTAAATAAATGGTCAAATTAGTAGCCAAATTAATAGTTAATGAATACCGAACTTTATCAGAGAATGAGTGTTAGCCGCGTTGCCGGGCATAAGTATAATTGATGGCTTCGATATAAGCCTCCACACTGCCGCAGTCGAAGCGTCGCCCCTGGAACTTGTAGCCGATGACCTTGCCTTGTTGCGCTTGAGTTAACAAGGCGTCCGTAATCTGCAATTCTCCGTTTTTACCCGGCGGAGTTTCGCGAATGATGTCGAAGATATCGGGAGTGAGGATGTAGCGCCCGATAATCGCCAGGTTACTCGGCGCTTCTTCCGCAACAGGTTTTTCTACCATGTTGCTGACACGGAAGACAGCTTCGGCTATTTCTTCACCTTCGATGATGCCGTAGCGACTGGTTTCGTCCTTCGGCACGGTTTCGATGGCAACGATGCTGCATTGATACTTATCAAATAGCTTGACCATCTGGGTCAACACGGAATCGCCTTCGGCAACGCAGTAGTCGTCAGCCAGGATAACGGCGAATGGCTCATCGCCGATGAGATTGGCACCGACTTCGATGGCGTGGCCCAGACCCTTCATTTCGATTTGCCGGGTATAGGAGAAGGTACAATTCTCAATAATGTGGCGAGTCTCTGCCAACAGGTATTCTGTATCAGAACCGGCGATCTGGTGCTCCAACTCGTAGCTAATGTCAAAATGGTCTTCTAAGGCGCGTTTACCACGTCCGGTAACAAACGCCATCCCTTTTATACCTGCCGCCATGGCCTCTTCCACCGCATATTGAATCAGTGGCTTGCTGACGATGGGCAACATCTCCTTGGGTATGGCTTTGGTCGCTGGCAGGAAACGCGTGCCGTAACCGGCTACGGGGAATAGGCATTTATTGATTGATGGCATAGAATTCCTGAATTTTTCCCAGTGAGCCCTCTAGATCTACTCGGCTCGCCCGTAGATGTCTTCGAAACGGACGATATCGTCCTCGCCCAAATAATCACCTATCTGGACTTCGATAAGCTCCACCGGTTCCGCGCCAGGATTGCTTAATCGATGTTTACTGCCCAGGGGGATGAAGGTCGACTCATTCACGTGCAACATGAATTCTTCATCATCACAGCGAATCAGCCCCGCACCTTTGATCATAATCCAATGCTCGGCCCGACGATGATGCAGCTGCAATGACAGCGATGCCCCGGGATTGACCACGATGTGTTTTACCTGATAACCGTCACCTACGGCCAGTGATTCGTAGGAACCCCAGGGACGGTAGACCAGGGTATGATTAATGCTTTCACTTCGCTTTGCCGCCTCAAGCTGCTCCACCAATTGTTTCACCGCCTGTACTTTCGACTTGTTTGCCACCAGCACCGCATCGGCAGTCTCGACGATGACGACATCTTCCATCCCCACTGCCGCCACCAGGCGCGATTGCGACTGAATATAGCTATTCTTCACTTCAACACTGAGCACATCACCGCTGATGACGTTGCCATCGCCGTCTTTATCCTGCGCCTTCCAGATGGCATCCCAGGCACCGAGATCGTTCCAGCCTGCATCCAGGGGAACCACGACAGCGCTGTCGGTCTTTTCCATCACCGCGTAGTCGATGGATTCGCTGCGACAACTGGCAAAGAGTTCGGCAGGAATTTGGTCGAAGTCATCGCCGGCTTCGATTGCAGCAAAGGCCGACACGCAGCTGGCATATATATCCGGCGCAGTTTGTTTCAACTCTTGCAGATACCGCGACGCAGTGAACATGAACATGCCGCTGTTCCAGAAATAACTCCCGCTCGCCAGATAGGACTTTGCGGTGTCGAGGTCGGGTTTTTCTACAAAACGAAGAACCTTAAACGCCGTCTCATCCTCGAGTGCCGGACCTTGCTCAATATAACCATAAGCGGTTTCCGGCAGGTCCGGTACGATACCAAAGGTTACCAGCAACTGCTGACGAGAGAGGTTCTCACCGGCAACGATGGCCGCGTGAAACGCCGAAATGTTTTCGATGACATGGTCAGCAGGAAGGATAAAAATTACCGGGTCGTCGTACCGCTGCCGTGCCACCAACGCCGCCATGGCCACCGCCGGTGCGGTATTTCTGCCCACGGGCTCCAACAATATCGTGCTATGTTCCTGCCCCAGTAGCCGCAGTTGTTCCGCCACCAGGAAGCGATGATCCGCGTTGCATACTACCAGTGGCTTGCCTACATTATCGAGCCCTTCGAGGCGGCTCAAGGTGTTCTGAAACAGAGAGCCCTGTTGCCGGGGAAAGCGAATAAATTGTTTTGGCAGCAGCGCTCTCGAAAGTGGCCACAGCCGCGAACCTACTCCACCGGCCAACACTACGGGTACGATCATAGCTGAAACACCTGAAAATCGAGCGGCAATGGTAGCAAATAACTGCCACCATAATAAATATTCGCCCCGAAAGCGCCCCTGCTGTCATGGCTCAGGACAATTTATTATCGATTATTTGGCTACGGCAGGATAACATCGCATGCTTTCTGATGTGTCCTGAGGGGGGCTGGCAATAATCTATGAATTCATCTACTAGACCAAAGAATGACCACTTTGTCCCCAAGGGCGCCTATGATATGGACGACTTGATAGAATGTGGCCATGGTCGGCTTTTCGGGCCGGGAAACGCAAAACTGCCAATCGGCAATATGCTGATGATGGATCGAATCACGGAAATTACCAGTGATGGGGGTGAATATGGTCGCGGCCAGATTATTGCCGAACTGGATATCAAGCCCGAACTGTGGTTCTTCGCCTGTCATTTCAACGGTGATCCCGTCATGCCCGGATGCCTGGGTCTCGATGCCCTCTGGCAGCTGGTCGGATTCTTCCTCGGCTGGAGCGGCTTCCTTGGCAGGGGGCGCGCATTGGGCTCCGGTGAAGTAAAATTCGCTGGAGAAATCTTGCCCGACGCCAAAAAAGTGACCTATGACCTGTCCATAAAACGCGTCATCAATCGCTCTCTGGTACTTGGCGTAGCCGATGGCAGGGTGATTGTCGATGGTAAAACTATTTATACAACCAAGAGTCTAAAAGTTGGCCTTTTCACTCCAGAAAATGCATTTTAGTCTTGCGGAATAGAATCTAGCTAGGCAGCAGAGGTATTTATGCGACGTGTGGTTGTTACTGGTATCGGTATCGTGTCCTGTTTGGGCAACGATAAAGACGCCGTTCTCGATTCGCTTCGAGAAGGGCGTAGTGGCATAAAACACAATTCATCCTATGAAGAAATTGGCATGCGCAGCCATATCAGTGGATCTGTGGACATCGATACCGTGGCCATGATCGACCGCAAGATTCTGCGTTTCATGGGAGATGCCTCCGCTTACAGTTACATTGCCATGGAGCAGGCGATTGCCGATTCCCGGCTAACACCACCGCAAGTCTCCAATGAACGCACCGGCATCGTCGTTGGTTCAGGTGGCGGCTCCCCGCAAGATCAGCTGGAAGCCACCGATATCATGCGCGAGAAAGGCCTGCGTCGGGTAGGGCCCTATCGCGCGCCGCGCACCATGGGCAGTACGGTTTCAGCCTGCCTGGCAACACCGTTCAAGATCAAGGGGGTCAACTACACGATTTCCTCCGCCTGTGCCACCAGCGCCCATTGCATCGGTCACGGCTTGGAGCTTATCCAGCTGGAGAAACAGGATATCGTTTTCGCCGGCGGCGGTGAGTCAGAGCATTGGTCCATGTCCCATATGTTTGATGCCATGGGCGCACTATCGAGGGGCTTCAACGACACGCCGGACAAAGCCTCCCGCGCCTTCGATATCGATAGGGACGGCTTCGTGATTGCCGGCGGGGGTGCGGTACTGGTTATCGAGGCACTGGATCACGCCCTCGCCAGGGATGCAAAAATCTACGCAGAACTCACTGGCTACGGTGCCACATCGGACGGTCATGACATGGTGGCGCCGTCGGGAGAGGGCGGCGCACGCGCGATGCGCATGGCGATGCAAAATCTGCAGGGCCAGGTTGACTATATCAACACCCATGGCACCAGCACCCCGGCCGGAGACATCTCTGAACTGAAAGCAATTCGGGACGTCTTCGGCGATAAAGTACCCACCATCAATTCAACAAAATCCTTGAGCGGCCATTCGCTGGGCGCTGCCGGCGCACAGGAAGCCATTTACAGCTTGTTAATGATGGAAAACAATTTCATCGCCGCTTCGGCCAATATCGATAATCTCGACCCGGCGGCAGCCGGTCTGCCGATTGCGCTGACGCGTCAGGACGATGTGCAGCTCAATCGAATCATGTCGAACAGCTTCGGCTTCGGTGGCACCAATGCCTGCCTGGTGTTTGATCGCTATGCGCAGTAGTGGTTTTAGCCGGGCTGGTTGTGATATAAAATCCGTCTCCATGGCTCCCATGACTATGATCTTGAAGCAGCTAACGCCAATCCTGACTGCAACCGTGCTTCTGTTCGGCCTGTGTAGCAACTTCGCCACGGCGCAGTTGCTGCCACGCCCCGCCAGCGGTCTATCCAAGCAGTTAGAGTTAGATTTTGTGCGCCTGCCCTTGCCTCTCGAAGAGGCGTTCCCGTTTTACGTCAGCGAGGTGAGCCCCGGTCGGCTTCGGGTGGACTGGATCCTCGCCAGTGGACATTATCTGTATCGGCATGCATTCAAATTCAGCATGACCGGCCTCACCCGCAGCGATGGGGAGACCGAGACCATCGCCGTAGACTTCGTCCTGCCGGCAGGGCTGGAGAAGAGCGATGAATTTTTCGGTGAGATCGTGGCCTACTACGACAATGTCAGCGTCGATATTAGCCTCACCACCGTGCCCGGCCCCGACAGCATCCTGATTATCGAGTATCAGGGCTGTGCCGACTGGGGCTTCTGCTACCCTCCTCAGCGCGCCGAACACAGGCTCAAGCCCTGAGCGTTTCCGGTATTTCTTGTCAAAATGAGTGAAATACCCGGTATTTTCTGAGAAAATGCGGCTAAAATTGGCAATCAGGCAGAAAACCAGCGAAACTTGCAAAATCTGCAAGCTGCCTGCCGCAATGGGGAAAACACAATCATGGCGTCTATTCTGGTCCTGCACGGGCCCAATCTGAATCTCCTCGGTAGCCGTGAACCGCATATTTACGGTTATGACACCCTGGATGACATCAATAGCCGTCTAGCCACGCAGTGTGCAGCAGCGGGCCATGAATTCCATGCCATGCAGAGCAATGCCGAGGCTGAGCTTATCGAGCGCCTGCACACCGCGCGCGAAGATGGGACTGCCTTCATGATCGTCAATTTCGGCGGCTTCACCCACACCAGCATTGCCCTGCGGGATGCGATCCTGGCTAGCGAAATACCTTTTATCGAAGTGCACCTGTCGAACTTGTTTAAACGGGAAGAGTATCGACAGAAATCCTATTTTTCAGACATCGCTGTGGGTTGCGTCATTGGCCTGGGTGCACAAGGTTACGAATTTGCGCTCACGGCGGCATGCAAGACACTGGCAGACTAGCGAGGCTCGGCGGAAACCGGTTATGGATATTAGAAAAGTTAAAAAATTGATAGAACTTCTGGAAGCCTCTGACATCACGGAGATCGAAATCAAGGAAGGTGAAGAATCCATTCGCATCAGCCGAGCATCAAACTCAACGCCTCTCGCCCCCCAGG
Organism: Pseudomonadota bacterium; assembly: GCA_022566775.1. Classification (GTDB taxonomy): domain Bacteria; phylum Pseudomonadota; class Gammaproteobacteria; order Pseudomonadales; family Pseudohongiellaceae; genus UBA9145. The sequence goes on from JADFIJ010000067.1 coordinate 11,788, forward strand.
TGGCGGCGATTGCAGCCGCGCCTGTCGCCGCCGTGGAAGCCGAAGCACCGGCTGCCGCTACCGCCAGCGAGGGCAATATCATCCAGTCACCCATGGTTGGCACGTTCTATCGCGCCCCGGCACCCTCTTCGCCGCCCTACGTCGAAGTGGGACAACACGTTAAGGTCGGTGATGTAGTCTGCATCGTGGAGGCCATGAAGATGATGAACCAGATCGAAGCAGATTATGCGGGTGTAGTTGCCGCATTTCTGATCGAGGACGGTGAGCCCGTAGAATTCGATCAAGCCCTGATCAGAATCGTCTGACAGCCGGCTTTCCATCGTCATCATCTAACACATTATCCACCCATATTATCAACCAATAAGTAACCAACAAGGGTTTAAAATCCAAAACCCATCTTTTCCAGGAAGCGTTCATGCTTGAAAAAGTTGTTATAGCCAATCGTGGAGAAATAGCGCTTCGCGTGTTGCGTGCCTGCAAGGCGCTGGGAATCAGGACGGTTGCCGTTCACTCCAGCGCGGACAAAGATCTGATGCATGTCCGCCTCTCCGATGAATCTGTCTGCATTGGCCCCCCGAGTTCCACCGATAGTTATTTGAATATTCCTTCTATTATCAGCGCCATGGAAGTGACCGATGCCGACGCCGTCCATCCGGGCTATGGCTTCCTGTCGGAAAATGCAGATTTCGCTGAGCAGGTTGAGAACAGCGGCTTTGTTTTTATCGGACCACGGGCCGAAACGATTCGCATGATGGGAGACAAAGTCTCCGCCATCGAGTTGATGCGCAAGGCCGGTGTGCCGACGGTGCCCGGCTCCAACGGCCCGCTGGATGACAACAATGATCGCACCCTGGCACTGGCGAAAGAAATCGGTTATCCGGTCATCATCAAGGCAGCCGCCGGCGGCGGTGGCCGCGGCATGCGCGTCGTGCACAACGAGGCCGCCCTGCTAAAAGGCGTTTATGTTACCCAGACAGAAGCCAAATCGTTCTTCGGCAGTGGCGTCGTCTACCTCGAAAAATTCCTCGAAAATCCACGTCATGTAGAAATACAGGTATTAGGCGACGGCCAGGGCAACGCGATTCACCTGGGGGATAGAGACTGTTCCATGCAACGCCGCCATCAAAAGGTGCTCGAAGAAGCGCCCGCCCCAGATATCCCCGCTGCGATACGGGCCGAGGTTGCAGAAACCTGTGTCCAGGCTTGCAAGAACTTGAATTACCGTGGCGCCGGCACCCTGGAATTTCTCTATGAGGATGAGGCTTTCTATTTCATCGAGATGAATACCCGGGTGCAGGTAGAACACCCGGTTACCGAGATGGTGACAGGTATAGATATCGTGCGGGAACAATTGTTAATCGCTGGCGGTGCGGCTCTGTCCCTGAAGCAGGAGGACATTACCATCACCGGCCATGCCTTCGAGTGCAGGATAAACGCCGAAGACCCGGTTAGTTTCCTGCCGTCTCCTGGCAAGGTGAACTTGTTCCACGCGCCAGGTGGCATCGGCGTGCGGGTCGATTCTCACCTGTACAGCGGATACACCGTTCCGCCTCACTATGATTCTCTTATTGCCAAGCTGATCTGCCACGGCGATGATCGGGAGCAGGCCTTGATGCGGATGCAAATCGCACTGGATGAACTGCTGATCGATGGAATCAAGAGCAATATTCCACTGCAGCGCGAACTGGTACGAGACTCCGAATTTCATAAGGGTGGCCTTAACATTCACTACCTTGAAGAAAAATTAAGTTCCTGATTTTTCTCATCCCGTTGTTCGCGCACCGTGGAGCCTTGATCACCTAATTTGATCATCTATTTTGATCACCTAAAGAGCCGCCGATCAATTCATGCCCTGGCAACAACTTAGAATCCAGCTTCAATCAGATCAGATCGACGCCCTGGAGCCGCACTTGCTGGCCAACGGCGCCATCTCGATTAGTTATCTCGATGCTGAAAATCAGGCCATATTTCAATTAGAGCCAGGTAGCACTCCTTTGTGGGATAACAGCTATCTGCTTTGCCTGTTCGACGAGACTGCGGATTTAGAAGCCCTGCTTAAATGGCTGAAACAGCATCCCGCCGTAATCAATAAGCGCTTATTGCAGGTGGAAGAATTGCAAGACCAGGATTGGGAGCGTAGCTGGATGCAGGACTTTAAAGCCATGCAGTTTGGCGACAAGCTCTGGATCTATCCAAGCTGGCAATCACCTCCCGATAACGACGCTATCAATATTATGCTGGATCCCGGCCTGGCCTTCGGTAGCGGCAGTCACGCGACTACGTCACTATGTTTACAATGGCTGGCACGGGCGCAGCTACAGGGGTCCGAAGTGATCGACTATGGCTGCGGTTCAGGGGTGCTGGCAATTGCGGCAGCATTGCTCGGTGCCGAAAGGGTTCACGGGGTCGACAATGACCCACAGGCTATCACGGCAACCCTGAACAATAGTCATCGCAACAATATTGACGATGCCGTGCTGACTGCTTGTCTGCCGGAAGCCCTGCCCCAAATACAAGCGGATATACTGCTCGCCAATATACTTGCGGAGCCGCTGCTGCAGTTGGCCGAGAAATTCTCGGTACTGCTGAAGCCTGGTGGCAAAATAGTCTTGTCAGGGCTTTTACATGAACAAGCCGATACCCTACTGAACGCTTATGAACGCTGGTTCGTGATGGACATACCGGCATCGGAGATGGAGTGGGTGAGGTTAAGCGGTACGCGATTCGGCTGAGCCCTGTTATCCTGACCATTTCACCTAGGGCACCTCTGAACGCCCGGGGTGTCGGCCCTTGGATCGGAGGCGCCCCGGCGTCAAAAACCCCAATTTTAAATCAGGTTTGAATGGCATTTCACGTTACTCAATGTCCCGGCTGTGAGTCCACCTTCAACACCAGTACGCGCTTGCTGGAATCGGCGGCGGGCAGAGTCCGCTGCGGCTCCTGCCTCACGGTCTTCGAAGCCATGCAATACTTTGTCGATGAGGACCATGACCGGTCCGATGAGGTGGCGGAGGATTCTGTCTTCGTCGGTAATAATCCGCAAGATTACTTCGATCCAACTAATTTCCTGACCCGCAGCGCTCTCACCGATGCGATGTCGGATGTAGCATCCGTCGACGTCGAAGTCGAAGTCGAGGTGCCACTTGCAGAATCCGACTCGGAAGACATCGATTCAACAGAAGCGGCCTTCTCCGCGGCAATCTCTCTCGAGAAAAGCGGGGAAACTGAATCCGATATTGTCCCCGAACTCGTCCCAGGTATCAGCCTGGATGTAGGCTCTGGATTGGATTCAGGTATCGACACCGATACTGAACCGCAAGGCGAACAGGAGCCCGAATCTGCACAGTTCTCTACTGCAGAGCTGTCACCTTCAGAACGGTCTGATCAAAATCAGGAAGAGTCGGATTTTTATCAAGCTTTTACCGAAGCGGTGGAACCGCTGTCGGCAGCAGACGAGGGATTGATCCCGGAACCCGCTGCGGACATTCCGGCGCCGATGGCACCGGAATCTGATGATGATTTCGGCAGCCCCGAGTCCGATTCGGCGGCGGGCCAGGCCGAAGCTGATACGG
>JADFIJ010000251.1 GCA_022566775.1 Pseudomonadota bacterium
GTCGGCGCTGGTTTCGCTAACCTTCACGCCGCCAACCACGTTGACGTACACATCCTGATCCGCCATGTAGATGCCACCGTGCCGGTGCAGGACGGCCAGTAGCATGGACAGACGATTCTGATCCAGCCCCACCGCAAGTCTGCGCGGATTTCCCAACTGGCTGCTATCGACCAGGGCCTGAATTTCAACCAACAGGGGACGGGTGCCTTCCCATAGCACCATCACCAGGGAACCCGCCGCGTCTTCTTCGGTTCTGGCCAGGAAGATAGCCGATGGATTCTTCACTTCCTTCAAGCCGGTTTCAGTCATGGCAAACACACCGATTTCATTCACCGCGCCGAAGCGATTCTTCTGTCCCCGCAACACTCGATACTTGGTGTCGCTGCCGCCCTCGAGCATGATGAAGCAGTCGATCATATGCTCCAACACCTTCGGGCCCGCGAGGTTGCCTTCCTTGGTTACGTGACCGACCAGGAACAGGACGGTATTGGTTTGCTTGGCATATTGAATCAGATAGGCAGCACATTCTCGCACCTGGGATACGCTGCCGGGTGCCGATGGCACATCGGCGCTGTGCATTACCTGGATCGAATCGACTACCAGTAAATCCGGCTGAAGCTGCTGTGCCACCCGACAGATTTGCTCGACATTCGTCTCCGTCAGCAGCTGCAGATTATCCTGGGGAAGATTGAGTCGCTGCGCCCGCATAGCCACCTGCTGCAGCGATTCTTCTCCAGTGACATAGAGTGCAGACCTGCCGCTACGGGCCAACTGACACATGACCTGTAATAGCAGGGTGCTCTTGCCAGCACCGGGATTACCACCGATCAGGATGACGGATCCCGGCACCAGACCACCGCCGAGCACCCGGTCCAATTCCCCAATCGAGCTGGAAAAACGGGGAAATGCCTGCAGATCGATCTCAGACAGAGTCTGCACATTGGAATTTTCAGCGCCAGCAACTGGCTTGCGAAAGTCGGCTTTGGTGACGGGAGAACTACTGCTACCTATGTTGAAACGGGAAAGTGTATTCCACGCCTTACAAGCTGCACACTGGCCCTGCCACTGCCCATGTTCAGCACCACAATCCGTACAAACAAATGCTACCTTGTTCTTCGCCATTTTAAGGGGGGACAGACCACGTTTTTATTCGGTTCCGTGCAAGCATGTGCGTTCGCGCAAAAAAACGTGGTCTGTCCCTATTTCCTGACTCCTTCAGATATATTCAAAATCAACTCGTGAGGTGAGCTTGCAGAAGAGTTCATAGGAAATCGTGCCCGCCTGCCTGGCGACCTCGTCGGCACAGAGTCCCACACCCCACAGCACCACCTCATCACCTACCCGCACATCATCCATACCAGTGAGATCTACCGTGATCATGTCCATGGAAGCTCGGCCGATCAAGCGTGTGCGCAACGGCCCCGCCTGCGTCTCGATCAGCACCGCGGTGCCGTTGATGGCAGACCGGGGATAACCATCGGCGTAACCGATGACAATCACGCCGACACGGGTCTCGCGATCACAGACATAAGTAGCGCCATATCCAACCGAGTCACCGGCAGCTACTTCATTAATTGCAATGAGCCGGGAATGTAAAGTCATCACCGGTAACAGACCCAGCTCTTCACCGGTTTCATCGGTCAGTGGCGAAGCACCAAACAACATGACACCGGGGCGAACATAGTCGTAGTGGGTCTCCGGCAAACCCAGAATGCCAGCCGATGCAGCCACGCTACAGACAACTGCCCTGCCGCTCTCCTGCGCGAGTTGATCTCTTACCCTATTAAATTCAGCTATTTGCTTGCTGGTGAATTCGCTGGCAATTGCACCGAGCAAGTCATCGGCGCACGCCAGGTGGGACATCAGCACCAGCTCAACTTCCGGAAACCCACGCAGGGTGTGATAAGCCTCTACACACTCGGCAGAGGAAAAACCCAGGCGATTCATGCCCGAGTTGAGTTTTACCCAGAGCCTTGGAACGCCGGCCAGGACATCACTTTCGACCCGATCTTGCAAGATGGTGACTTGATACGGCGAGTGCACGACCATTTCAATGCCGGCGCCGATGCACAGCCCCAGTTCTTGCTCATCTGCAAAACCCGGCAGCAGTAAGATCGGAATATCCAGCTCGAACTTATGCAGTGCCAACGCTTCAGCCATCGTGGCAACGGCAAAGGCGGCTATCGCGGTGTGTGAATTGATTATGGCGCGCGCGATTTGCTCCATGCCATGACCATAGGCATCGGCCTTAATGACTGGAATAATTTTCGATTCAGGACAGAGAGAACGAACCCGCGCCAGGTTTTTCTGCAGCGCCTGGGTGTCGATTGTCGCCCAAACTCTTTTACGTGGCTCATCCATTCCCTTGTCCTGAGCCCACCTTATCAACCGGGGCCGTGAGTTTTAGCTGTGGGTGTAACTGTCATCGTACCGCGGTTGGCTGTAGTTCTCGAAACGCGTGTACTTGCCGACGAAGCTGAGCCGGACCGTGCCGATTGGGCCGTTTCTCTGTTTGCCGATGATAATTTCGGCGACGCCTTTGTCGGGCGAATCCTCGTTGTACACCTCATCGCGATAGATAAAGACGATGACATCGGCGTCTTGCTCGATGGCGCCCGATTCACGCAGATCTGACATCACGGGGCGTTTATTGGGGCGCTGTTCCAGCCCCCGATTCAATTGCGACAGGGCGATCACCGGACACTCGAAATCTCTCGCCAATAGCTTCAGCGATCTGGAAATTTCCGAAATTTCACCCACCCTGTTTTCGGTGGTAGTTTTTAGCTGCATGAGCTGCAGGTAATCCACCACCACCAGTCCCAGTTTCTTCTTCTCCTTTACAATTTGACGCTCGATTCTGCGCAATCTTGCTCTCATTTCCATGGGCGTAATCCCGGAGCTGTCGTCTATGTACAGGGGCTTGTCTTTTAGTTTTGCCACAGCATCGTTGAAGCCCGGCCAGTCTTCGGCGCTCATCTGACCCGTTCGCAATTTCGTTTGATCAATTTTTCCAATAGATGACAGCATTCTAAAAACCAGGCTCTGGGCAGGCATTTCCAAACTGAATACCACCACCACGTCACTGCTGTGCATAATCGCATTTTCAACCAGATTCATGGCAAAGGCAGTCTTGCCCATGGATGGTCTGCCGGCGACGATGATCAAGTCTGACTTTTGCCAGCCCGACGTCTTCTCATCCAGATCCTTGAACCCACTCGATAAACCAGTGAGGTTGCCGTCCAGCTCTGACAACTCATCGATGCGATCAACCGCGGCCGTTACCAGTGGCGTAATGTGTACCGGTCCAATGTCCTTGGCACGCTCATCATTAATGTTGAAAACCTGTTCCTCGGCGTCATCGAGAACTTCCGCGGCTTTCTTGCCGCCGGTGTTAAAACTGCTGTCGGCGATGTTATGAGCGACAGAAATCAAGCGACGCAAGATCGCGCGTTCGCGGATGATATCTGCATAGGCATGAATATTCGCGGTGCCCCGAGCATTGCCTGCCAACTCGCCCAGGTACTCAGGACCGCCGGCGTTGTCCAACTCATTGAGGCTATTGAGGGATTCCACCAGCGTCAGCGCATCTACCGGGCTATTAGCCTCACTCTGCCGCATCATGGCCTCAAAGATTAGCTGGTGCTCCGCGCGATAAAAATCTTCTGCCACCAGCACATCGACGATGTCGTCCCACACGGTATTATCCAGCATCAAGCCGCCCAACACCGCCTGCTCAGCATCCACCGAATGGGGCGGCACCTTGAGAGACGCTATCTTGTTGGCATCATTACTGCTGCTGAATGTATCGAGGGACATGAACAGTTTCTGTGAATTTTAGGGAAAAAAAAGCACCATCGTATTGGCTGATGGTGCTTCATGAAGTTAGGCAGGTCAAGATGGTGACCCGCATATTCGGAACTTAATTTTTGCTGTCGTCGTCTTCGGTCTCGATTTCAGAAACGGCTTCGACTGCGTCTTCATCGGGCGCTTCTTCGACTGCGGCCTCGGCTGGCTGCGACGACATCTCGGTTGCCTCTTCAGAGGCAGGCCCATCGACGGTCTCTGTGGCTGAGGCTTCAGCAGCCTCGGCTGCCTCGGCCGCTTCCCTCTGATCT
>JADFIJ010000068.1 GCA_022566775.1 Pseudomonadota bacterium
GTATCGAAGCCAGCTGGCCGGGGCCGACGACGTGGCTGATCCCGGATCCGGCCAAGTTGTTCCCGGACTGGATCAAGGGCAAACATCAATCCATTGCCATTCGAGTCAGCGCCCACCCGCTGGTGCACGCCTTATGCGAGCAGTTCGGAAAGCCCATCGTCTCGACTTCAGCAAATGTGGCGGGAGAGACGGCGATTCGGGGTAGAACTGAACTCGAGGCCGAATTTGGGCGTAGTATTGACTACGTGGTTGCCGGCGATCTGGGCGGCGACACCCTACCCTCAGAAATTAGAGATTTGCTCAGCGGATCTTTGATTCGATGAGCAATTGATTTCGGCCCCTACTGATTAAACGGTGTGAGGAAAATATTCTGGACGCAGTAAATTCCAAGGTGGTGAAAGACTTTCTACTCGATCTGCAAGCCGAGATCTGCGCAGGCCTGGAAGCCGTCGATAGCACGGCCAGTTTCATGACTGACAAATGGGATAGAGACGAAGGCGGCTCGGGCATCAGCCGCGTGATTTCCGGTGGCTCGGTGTTTGAGAAAGGCGGCGTCAACTTTTCCCATGTTTATGGCGAGGCGATGCCGGCGGCAGCTACCGCGACCCGGCCGGAATTGGCAGGCAGGGCCTATCAAGCCATGGGCGTTTCCCTGGTCATGCACCCGCTGAATCCATTTGTTCCGACCTCCCACGCAAACTTCAGATTATTTGTTGCCGAGAAGGAAAATGCAGAGAGCGTCTGGTGGTTCGGCGGCGGCTACGACCTGACCCCATACTATGGCTTCGAAGAAGATTGTATTCACTGGCACCGCCAGGCAAGGCTCGCCTGTATTGAATTCGGTGAAGACCTCTATCCGCGATTCAAGCGCCAGTGCGATGATTATTTCTATATCAAACACAGGCATGAGGCCCGGGGCATAGGCGGCCTGTTCTTCGATGATTTCAATGAGCTCGGCTTCGATCGATCCTTCGAGTTCGTTCGTTCGATGGCGGGCAGTTATCTAAAGGCCTATCTGCCCATCGTGGCACGTACCAGGGATATGGAATTCACGGAAGCAAACAAGGAATTTCAGGAATATCGCCGCGGCAGGTATGCCGAGTTCAACCTGGTCTATGATCGAGGCACGCTGTTTGGATTGCAATCTGGCGTGGGTCGAATCGAATCCATACTGATGTCCCTGCCTCCTGTGGTCCGCTGGATTTATAACTGGCAGGCGCAGCCTGGGAGCGAAGAGGCCAGGCTCACTAGCTATTACCTGAAACCAAGGGATTGGGTGTAAGCACCACCGCGCCGCGAGGGATTCAAAGTCATGTCTCAATATGCCGTTGTCGGCAACCCGGTAAAGCACAGCAAATCACCGCGAATTCATCGTCTGTTTGCCAGCCAAATCGGGCTGGAGCTTGAATACACCGCTATCCAATTAGAAGCAGAAAACTTCGAATCTCAGGTGCAGAAATTCTTTGCAGATGGCGGAGCCGGACTTAATGTCACCGTGCCGTTTAAAGAGAAGGCCTTCTTATTGGCAGATTCCTGTTCGGAAAGAGCGAGCCTGGCGCAAGCGGTGAACACCCTCACCGTCGATGTCGACGGTGCCCTGGTCGGTGACAACACCGACGGCGTTGGCCTGGTGAGAGACATCAAGCTTAATCATCGCTTCGAAATTCACCGGCGGCGGATTCTGCTGTTGGGTGCAGGCGGTGCGGTTCGTGGCGCACTTACAGCCCTGGTGGCTGAAGACCCAGCGGAGATCACAATCGTCAACCGAACTCTCAGCAAAGCCCTGCAGTTAAAAACCGAGTTTGAACATCTGGCGAATGTCACTGCGCTTGGGTTTGGGGATCTGGATGCTACCGGCTTCGACCTGGTGATCAATGGCACCTCCTTAAGCCTGGAAGGCAAGCTCCCGCCTGTGAGTAAGGCGGTGATCTCGTCTGCCTGTTGCTGCTATGACATGATGTATGGGGACAGCGATACCGTGTTTGTCAGTTGGGCCAGGGCCAATGGCGCTGTGCTCGCCCTCGATGGGCTTGGCATGTTGGTGGAGCAAGCTGCCGAATCATTCACAATCTGGCATGGGCTGCGGCCGCAGACGCAATTGGTCATCTCGCAACTCAGGTAGTACCCCAATCGCTCTTTGATGTTGGAATATTGCTGCAAATCCTTCTCAGCATCTGCCCAGCGCCTTATTTATAGCCAATACGACGATAGTAAGCGTTTACTTTTTCGTACAAAAAAGGGGCTATCGTTGCCAATAGCCCCTCCAATTTACTAGCAGAAACTCAGTGCTCTTCCTCTTCTTCGTGTTCCGCCCCATGAAGATCACTTGGCGAGAGAGCCACCGCGTTGGGGTCGTGCCCCATATACAGGTAGCGGGTGCCGCTGATGTAATTGCCCTCGATCGCCATGAAGGCAATAAGCAGGAGCAAGACGGTGGGCGGGCCAAGAATAGTAAAGGCCAGCGCCAGGCGCTCCCAAAACACGTGCATGAAGATGGCGATAATGAAGCCGGCTTTCAAAAACATGAAGAGGAGCACGAGAAACCAGCGCATACCACCCTGCACGTTGAAAAAATCCACCGCATAGGAGCAGGCACTGAGAACGAAAAGCAGTGTCCAAATCTTGTAGTAAATCCCAAGAGGATGTTGTTGACCGGTAGCAGATGACATCTCTGTCTCCTCTTACAATAAGTAGAAAAATGCGAAGATAAATACCCAGACGAGGTCCACAAAGTGCCAGTAAAGACCGGCGATCTCGACAATTTCGTAACCCTTCTCGTCGTAGTAACCCCGCTTCACCCTGAAGGCAACCCACAACAGGTAGATGACGCCTACAGTGACGTGGGCGCCGTGAAAACCCGTGATCATGAAGAACACCGCCCCGAATTGAGGCGCACCATAGGGATTGCCCCATGGCCGTACGCCTTCTTCCAGGATTAGCTTGCTCCACTCGAATACCTGCATGCTCACAAACGAGGCGCCGAAAGCGGCGGTGGCACACATGAGCCAGAAGGTTTTAACCTTGTCTCCTCTATAGCCGAAGTTAACCGCCAGCGCCATGGTTCCCGAACTGGAGATGAGGATGAAGGTCATGATTGCAATCAAGATAAGCGGTATGGGATCACCACCGCCAAAGGACAGTGCAAAGATCTCACTCTGAACCGGCCAGGGCTCGGTCGTAGTCAGGCGAACATGAAGGTAGCTGGTGAGGAAGCAGGTGAAAATGAAGGTATCACTCACCAGGAATATCCACATCATCGCCTTGCCCCAGGGCACGTGATAGGTTTGCTTATCGGCCGACCAGTCGTCGGCCAGGCCATCGAGACCGCCGTGTCTGACTAATTCGTTTACTGCTATTTCGCTCATGCCTGTTTCCCGTATTTTCTAAAATTTTTCATAGAACCCTGGTTTTGATTCCCGAAGCTTGACGACCAGTCCCTCGTTTCGGTTTGAAATCGTCAGGTATTAGACAAGATTGCAAACATCACCAGCCAAACGATAAGCAAAAAGTGCCAATACAATGTGCAAAGCTCGATGCTCAGACGCAGGTCCTGGACCTCGCAGCCGGACAGTAATCGGATCAGACTCTTACTCCAGACCCACAGCCCGCCGAGAAGATGCAGGGCGTGCAGCCCGGTCAGCAGATAGAAGAAAGAAGTTGCAGGATTGGACGCGACGAAATGGCCTGCCGACTGCAGGCTATTCCAGGCGGCGAGTTGCCCGACGATAAAGAGGACGGCGAAGACCCCGGCACCGACGAAAGCGGCCATGAGGTATTTTTGTTGATCATCGGTGACAAGATTTCTTGCCCACTGAAACAGGACGCTGCTGACGAACAGCAGGCCGGTGTTCAGCCACAATTGCGCCGGTTCAGACAGCGGCGTCCAATCCGGGAGTTCCATGCGCACGTAATAACTCACCGTCAACAGGGAAAAAATAACCGACGCAACCACCAGGAAAATCACCAGCGCCACTCTCTCCGGAGCGGCATCGAACGCCGTCTCGGGGTCGGGGCCGCCAATGACACCGGGTCTTTCCCAGGGCTTCTCTGTGATGTGCTTGAACAGGCTCACAGGTCGGCCATCGATGGGTCGTGGTCCGGGTCGAAATGCTGCTCATCGGCGGTTGGCTCTTCGCTCTCGGGGGTGTTCTGTGGAATAAAGTCTGCATGAGCCCCGGGCACGCTGTAGTCATAAGGCCAACGGTAAACCGTTGGAAGTTCGTCACCCCAGTTGCCGTGGATGGGCGGCGTATCTGGCGTTTGCCATTCCAGCGATGCCGAGCCCCAGGGGTTGGAGCCGGCTTTTTTGCCGTGCTTCAGACTCCAGAATATATTGATGAAGAACAACAACTGGGCTGCGCCTACAATCAGGGCAGCGATGGTAATTGCTGCATTCAAATCCTGGGCAGACGCCGGAATAAAGTCCGTTGAACCCAGGGCATAGTATCTACGCGGTACTCCCAGGAATCCCAGGTAGTGCATGGGCAGATAGATGGCATAGGTGCCGAGGAAGGTAAACCAGAAGTGAGCCTTGGCCAGGCCTTCGTGATACATCCTGCCGGACACCAGTGGATACCAGTGATACAGGGCGGCAAACAAGACCAGTACCGGCGACACACCCATGACCATGTGAAAGTGAGCGACGACGAAATAGGTATCGGACAGGGGCATATCGATCACCACGTTGCCGAGGAACAAACCGGTCAGACCACCGTGAATAAAAGTGAAGATGAAGCCGATGGCAAAATACATCGGCACGTTCATGCGGATATCACCCTCCCACAGCGTCAGCACCCAGTTATAGACTTTCAGTGCCGTCGGCACCGCAATAATCAGCGTGGTGGTGGCGAAGAAGAAGCCAAAGTAGGGGTTCATACCACTCACGTACATGTGATGGGCCCAGACCACAAAGCTGAGACCACCGATGGCGATGATCGCCCACACCATCATGCGATAGCCAAAAATATTCTTGCGAGCGTGGGTGCTGAGCACATCGGAGACCAGGCCGAATGCAGGTAGGGCCACGATGTAAACTTCGGGATGGCCAAAGAACCAGAACAGGTGCTGAAACAGAATCGGGCTGCCACCGTTATAGTCGAGTGGGCTGCCGGATTCGATGATTGCCGGCATGAAGAAACTGGTACCGAGCAGCGTGTCCAAGAGCATCATGATCGCGGCTACCAACAATGCCGGGAATGCAAACAGACCGAGGATGGTGGCGATGAAGATTCCCCAGACCGTCAGCGGCAGTCGCATCATGGTTAGGCCGCGGCAGCGTGCTTGCAGTATTGTGGTCACGTAATTCAGACCACCCATGGTGAAGGCGACGATAAACACCGCCAGGGAAAGTAGCATCAGCACGATACCCCAATCGGAACCGGGGGTGCCTGCCATGCTTACCTGCGGAGGATACAGGGTCCAACCGCCCCCAGTGGGCCCGCCCGGGACAAAAAAGCTAGCCATTAGAATCAGCACAGATAGCAGGTAGACCCAGTAACTCAACATATTCAGGAAGGGGAAGACCATGTCTCTGGCGCCGCACATCAGCGGGATCAGGTAATTGCCGAAACCGCCGAGAAATAACGCGGTCAGCAGGTAGATCACCATGATCATGCCGTGCATGGTGACTGCCTGGTAGTACGAACTCGGATCGATCAGGTCGAATGATTCTGGAAAGCCCAGTTGCATACGCATTAGCAACGACAAGACCAGGGCCACAATCCCCACCAGGATTGCGGTGCCACCATACTGGATGGCGATTACCTTGTGATCCTGGCTCCAAACGTATCTGGTGACCCAGCTTTGCGGATGATGGAGCTCCTGCGCCTGATCAGCCAGTGGTACGTAAGACATTCAATCCTCCTAAACTCAATTCTTTGGGTCCAGCCGCAGCGGCTAAACAAACTAATTCAATCAATGCTAAACCGATTATTGCGGCTTGTTACCTCAGGCTATTGAGGTAGGCAGCAACATCTTCAATCTCTTCGAGGCCGGACATGGCGGCTGCCATCCCAACCATCTGCTCGCCATAGTAGTCGTCCGCGTGTAGTCCTCGAATGCCGGCCTTGAAATTGTTAATTTGAGTGACGAAATACCAGTCACTCATGCCGGCAAGCGTGGGCGCATCGGTATACCAGGTGCCGCTGGCGTCATCCAGATGGCAGGCTGCGCAGTTGCGGGAATATATGTGCTCACCATTTTCAATGTCGCCGCTCACGGTGGTCTGGGCGGCGTTATCTGGCAGGGTGGCGATATAGGCTGCGATGTTGCGAATGGCAGCATCGTTCACCAGTGTTTGTGCCATGGTTGCCATGGCCTGACCGGCGCTGTCGCCTTCACCGCCACGGACGCCGGTTTTGAAGTATTTGAGTTGCCGCTCAATGTACCAGGCTTGCTGTCCCGCCAACTTGGGGCCGTTCTGCGCCTGATTGCCCTCACCCTGGGCGCCATGACAGGTCGCACAGAGGGCGAACTGAGCCTGGCCGGCGGCTACGTTCGGCGCTGCGGGGACCTGGGTCTCGGCGAAAGTGGGCTGGGTCGCTAGCCAGTTGTCAAAGTCTTCCTGGGTGTCAATCACGACAGCGCCGCGCATGACAAAGTGACCAATGCCACAAAGTTCTTCGCAGAGAATGTCATAGCGACCGATTTTGGTGGGTTCGAACCAGATATAGGAAATCAGGCCCGGCACCAGATCCATCTTCACGCGGAATTGGGGGACAGTGTAATTGTGTAGTGTGTCATTCGACCGCAACAGCGCCTTGACCGGTTTGCCCACGGGCAGATGCATCACCGGGCCCGCTACGATTATGTCGTCCTGGCCATTGGGATCTTCGGTGTTGATGCCGTAGGGATTGCTCTCAGTAACCAGGGCAGTTTCTGCTACGCCAAGCACGCCATCGGCGCCGGGATAGCGGTAGGCCCACTGCCATTGCTGACCCATGACTTCGATTTCTGTCGCCTCATCCGGCACCGTGACGATGGTTGCCCACACAAACAGGCCCGGGGCCAGCATCAGCACCACGCCGATAGTCGTCACCGCGGCCAGGATCACTTCCAGCTTGGCATTTTCCGGCTCGTAAACAGCCTTATGGCCTTCCTTCTGTCTGAATTTGTAGATGCAGTAAGCCAGGAACAGGTTGATGGTAATGAAGACGAATCCGGTGACCCAGAAAGTCACGTCGATCGTGAAATCGATCGGTCCCCAGTCGGCTGCAATGTCCGTGAACCACCATGGGCTGGCGAAATGGAAAATGACAGATCCAACAACCAGCAGGAAAATAACGACCGCTAAAGTCATAAACCAGGTTTCCTTCTAAGTATTTACAAACGACTATCAGCGGGCACCGCAATAACTGGACTGTCGTGCCTGTTGCTGAAGAATTAGGTTTTTCAGTTCTTATTCAGGCTGGGGTAATTCGACAAAAACAACCACAATGTTAGTTGAGCGAGCTGGAAATAAAGCGGCTCAGCATGTATTTTTCCCGACGAGTACCCACATAATTATTCAAAACCGGGTGGGGCAATTCACCTCTTTCATGACTTCGAAAACGGAAGATTTTTACCCCACTTCACGCGCACCGGCATGCTATAGAAAATTGGTCATTATCGCAAGGGATTTTGGTGCCAAAACCGGTGAAAACCTGCGCCAAATCAAGCATTTTTGACAGTTTCCTGTCACTCACGAATGTGGCCATCTCCATACCGTAACAGGGGTCTCGATATTCATATTAGCCTGCCGCGAATCGCAGTCGTTCATCTTGAGATTGCACCTGAAACATGGTTGAATGCCCGCGCTCAAAAATGGGCGATGCCGGGTTGGCGAATATTAGCTCCGATGAGGAAATCGGGAGTATAATCCCCCAGTCGAATTCCAGCCCCAATTCAAGCAACTAGTTCTAAACAGTGTGGCCCATGACCGATATCACTTCAAATTCGATGACAAGCAGTTGGCGCGAT
Organism: Pseudomonadota bacterium; assembly: GCA_022566775.1. Taxonomy (GTDB): domain Bacteria; phylum Pseudomonadota; class Gammaproteobacteria; order Pseudomonadales; family Pseudohongiellaceae; genus UBA9145. Next base: position 7,957 of record JADFIJ010000068.1, read on the forward strand.
TTCTACGAAATGTGCAAACCGCGGGTTGTCATGCTCATGATCCTGACGTCCCTGGTGGGGATGTTCCTGGCGGTGCCGGGGATGGTGCCGCTTGATATTCTGATCCTGGGCAACCTGGGAATAGCGCTGGTGGCCAGCGCCGGTGCGGTGGTAAACCACGTCATCGATCGCAAGATCGATGTGCTGATGAAGCGAACTCACAACCGACCTCTGGCCCAGGGCCGTGTCGATCTCAGGCACGCCACCGTGTTTGCGATTGCAATCGGTGTGCTGGGGATGACTATCCTGATGGTTTGGGTAAATCCCTTGTGTGCATGGTTAACCCTGGGCTCCTTCGTCGGCTACGCGATCATCTACACCGGCTACTTGAAGCACGCCACCCCGCAGAATATTGTTATCGGCGGCCTGTCCGGGGCGATGCCACCGCTGCTGGGATGGTCTGCAGTATCGGGCAGTATCGAAGCCGATGCGCTGATTCTGCTGCTCATCATATTTGCCTGGACGCCGCCTCATTTCTGGGCCCTGGCGATTCACCGCAAGGAAGAATACGCAAAAAGCGGCGTACCCATGTTGCCGGTCACCCACGGCGAACACGTGACCAAAGTGCATATCATCGTCTACACCATCATTTTGTTCATGGCCAGCATCCTGCCTTTCATTTCCGGTATGAGCGGCATTCTCTATCTGGGGGCAGCAGTCATTCTCGGTAGTGGTTTTCTGTACTGGTCCGCCGTATTAATGCTGAAGCCAACAGCCACTACAGCAATGGATACTTTTCGCTATTCAATTCTCTATCTTGCCCTGCTATTTGTCGCCCTGGTAATCGATCACTACCTATTCTAGCAGGCTGCCAGGGGGCCGCATGACTCTCAGCCTCAATGCCAAAATCGGACTCGTCGTGTTTGTGGTTTTCGACGTCTTACTGGCAATCGCCCTGGTTTCTCTGTATCTGGCTCGTTCAGAACGGGAGCTGCTGACTGAATTACGTGACATTGGCGTGACGGTTTATCCGCAGCCGATGCAGCTCAGTGAATTTCAGCTCACCGACCAGTTCGGGAATCCGTTTACGGAGGAAAACCTTAGCGGCTATTGGAGCATTCTGTTCCTCGGCTACACCAATTGCCCCGATATCTGCCCGCTGACAATGGCAGAGCTAAAACAATTCTACGAGCGGCTCGATGACCCTGAAATCAAGGACGATTTGAGAATCGTGATGGTGTCTGTGGATGCCGAAAGAGACACGCCGGAGACCATGGCAAATTATGTGAATTCGTTTAACCGGGATTTTATTGGATTAAGCGGAGACTACGATTCAATTTCGAATCTGGCTAGCCAGGTCTTCGTTGCACATTCTGTAGTCGGGCAGATGCCTGATCACTCGGAACACGCCGATGGCGTAGACCGTGGATATTTGATTGAGCACAGCAGCCATTTGACTATTTTTAACGAGGCCGGGCAGTTGCAGGCGATAGTTCGCCAACCAATTCGAGACCGGGATCTTCTGAGGGCATACCGGCTCCTTCGAGGGCGGTGGTGATGACCACCTTCTGGCCCTGGCTATACTTTTTGAACGCCTGGATAGAAATAAAGCAGCAGAAAAATGGCGCTGGCCGTCACTACAATCGCTGGCCCTACCGGCACATCTAGAAAAAATGCAACCGTCAAACCGACTACAATCGAAAGGCTGCCGATACAACTCGCCTTGATCGCCATCTGTTCGGGCGTCTGCGCCAGTCCTCTTGCTGCCGCCGGGGGGATGATCAAAAGTGATGTGATCAACAACACTCCGACTATCTTCATCGAAACCGACACTACCAGTGCGATTAGCAACACCAGGATCAAGTTTAATCGCTTTACGTTAGTGCCCTCAATTTCAGCTATTTCAGCATGCACGGTAGCGGATAATAGATCGTTCCAGAATATATAGAGTATAAGCGAAACAAAGGCGGCAACAGCAACAACCCACAGTAAATCAGAACTGCTAATCGTAAGAAGAGCACCAAATAAATAGGCCTCCAGATTCACTCGGATAGAATCAGAAAGCGCCAGCACCACCACTCCCATAGCTAGCGAGCTATGGGCAATAATGCCGAGCAATGTGTCAGTCGATACACCGGGCCGTCGTTCTAAGAGGGTTAATAACACAGCAAAAAACAGGCAACTGATGATGATGCTGAGCTGCGGGTTGCTGTTGGTAAGCAAGCCTATGGCGATGCCCAATAGTGCCGAGTGAGCCAGGGTGTCGCCAAAGTATGACATCCGGCGCCATACGATAAAGGACCCCAGGGGGCCGGCGACCAGGGCCAGAGATATTCCCGCTGCGAGGGCATATAGCACGAAATCCGTGGTGTATAGCTGTATCAAGGACTCAATCATCGTGGCTGTGCGTGATTTTCCCGGTCAAGTCGTGCCGGTGGTTGTGGTGGTGTGTATACACGGCAATATCCTGCGAGGCCCTGGCGCCGAACAGATCGAGATACGCAGGATGGTTGCTGACGTGCTCCGGCTTGCCGTGGCAGCAGATATGTTGATTGAGACAGATAACTTCATCCGTGGCCGACATGACCAGGTGCAGATCATGAGAAATCATCAATACACCGCAGCCTTGATTGCTGCTGATTTCACTGATCAGCGCATAGAGTTCAGCCTGGCCGGCGAGATCGACGCCCTGGGCGGGTTCGTCGAGGATCAATAAACCGGGCTTGCGGATCAGTGCCCGGGCCAACAACACACGCTGTAACTCGCCGCCAGAAACTGCAGCCAACTGCCGTCGCTTTAAGTGCAGGATACGCAGCAGGGTTAAGGTTTCATCCACCATGGCGTCGTCATGCTTCCCGGAAAGCTGTAGAAATCGAAACACATTGAGTGGCATGGTGGATTCAACATGCATCTTCTGCGGCATGTAGCCAATCTGCAGAGAAGCCTGGCGAAAAATTTCTCCCGAATCGGCCTGTAGTAAACCCAGCACTATTCTGACCAGAGTGGTCTTGCCGGCACCGTTCGGCCCGATTAATGTGACTATCTGCCCCGGTTCAATCGACAGTTTGATGTCTTCCAATACCCTGTGACCGGAAAAACTTTTGTAGATCGACTTGGCTGATATCAGTGCGCTGTTGTTTGGCGATGTTGAGTGCATGGAAGGTGCTAGGGAGTCTCTGATTAAGTATTGAATATCTCTGGCCCACAGAGCAACCGTAGATCGAGGCGGCTTGCTGAGAAAATATGAGCAGGACGGACAATGGGTTATCATAGCATCGATGTCAAATTCCCCGTTCCCATCGCGATTCCTGAAGAAATCCTTGCCATCGTTGCTGTTGCTGGCACTGCTTGTTATCGAGCCTGCAAAGGCAAAAGCGGAGATTTCAATAGTCACTACCATCCGACCACTGCAGCTAATCGCCGAGGCCATAGTGCAGGAATATGGAGTGGTGACCTCAATCGTTAGCGGGCAGCAGTCCCCACATCAGTTCACCATGTCTCCTTCCGACCGCAGAGCGTTGGGCGAGGCAGATATGCTTATCTGGATCGGGGCCGATTTTGAAATCTATCTGGCGGATTTTTTCGAGCAAGAAAGCAGGGCCGAAATCACTCTCAACACACTGCAGTTAACCGGCCTGACTTTGTATGATGCCGCCGCCGATCAACTCGATGCCCACCTTTGGTTAGATACCGGCAATGCATTGAAGATTGCAGAGGCGGTAGCAGAGAGGTTGTCGCGGCTGGATGAGGCCAACGGCAGTCACTATCGGCAAAACCTCGCGCATTTTCGCCGTAGTCTGGAAAACACGAATAGGGAAATCTCCGAACTGCTGCAACGTAGTTCGGGGCATAGCTATGTCGTATTTCACAATGCCTACCAATACTTCGAAAAACAATTCGGTTTGCAACATCAATTTGCCCTGCTCAACGACCCCGAAACCGAACCCGGGATTCGGCAGATACTCAGCACGAGAGAGAGGATTAGCGTTAACAGACCGCATTGCCTGTTGCATGAATTTACTTCCAGCATGGCACTCATCGACACCATGCTGGACGGATATGAATTGAAAACAGTGGTCGTTGACTTGCTCGGGGAGAGGCTGTCAGCAGAGGATGGCTATATTGGCTTAATCAGCAATGTGGCGGCAAAATTCTCAAGTTGTCTGTATTGATTAACACAGCTGTTTATTCGCTACCCTATGCCGGAAAAGGACGGTCGCTTGGCTGACTTAAAAAAACTAATCCTGGTTGACGGTTCATCCTATTTGTTCCGGGCATTTCATGCTCTGCCACCGCTGGTCAGCAGCAAGGGCCAGCCCACCGGCGCCGTCAAAGGCGTGATCAATATGATCAGGAGCCTGATCAAAAATAATCCGCATAGCAACATCGCCATCGTCTTCGATGCCAAGGGCAAAACCTTTCGCAATGATATTTACAAGGAATACAAGGCGCATCGGCCGCCGATGCCGGATGAACTGCGAACCCAGATCGCGCCAATTCACAAGATCATAGTAGCGATGGGATTGCCACTGCTGGTGGTAGAGAAGGTCGAGGCAGATGACGTCATCGGGACGCTCTCGAAACAGGCAACGGCGTTGGGTATAGACACATTGATCTCAACCGGAGACAAGGACCTTGCACAACTCGTCAATGAACATGTCACGCTGATGAACACCATGACCAACGAGTTGCTGGATAGCGAAGCTGTGGAGAAAAAATTCGGTGTTGGGCCTAACCGCATTGTGGACTACCTGGCGCTAATGGGAGACAAATCAGACAACATACCTGGCGTGCCGTCGGTGGGACCGAAGACAGCCGTGAAGTGGTTGCTGGAATACGATTCCATGGAGGGAGTTATCTCCAATGCAGAAAAGATTGGCGGTAAGGTCGGCGAGCGACTACGGGAAAACATCGATCTACTGCGGCTCTCATACGAGCTCGCAACCATAAAACTGGATGTAGAGCTGGATTTCGAGATCCCTGATCTCGTACAAACCGAAGCGAGTGAGCAGGATCTCTATGCGCTGTTTGCGGAAATGGAATTTAGGAGTTGGGTCAGCGAACTGGAGAAAGGCGGAATAAAATCGACGCCCGAAGATCGAGCTGATGCGGTCCCCGACGCTAGCAGCGAGGAGGCGATTCAAGCAGTACCGGATAGCATTGAGTACAGTTGTATCACTACCCTCGATGGCCTCGAATCGCTACTGCAGGCGATAGGCTCAGAGCGGCGCATCAGTATTAGTATCGAAACCGTGGCAAGCCATTTTCTGGATGCCCGGATTTTGGGAGTGGCCCTCAGCGTCGACCCGGGCAAGGCATTCTATATCCCGGTCGGCCACCAGAGCGAAAAATGCCCGCAACAGCTACATGTCGATGAACTTTTGACGGCGCTACGGCCAATGCTTGAAGACGCGGCTATTCTAAAAACGGCCTATGACCTTAAACATATCAGCCACGTATTACAGAACTATGACATCGAATTTCGACCGATCAAGTCAGACGTCCTGCTGGCCTCCTATGTCCTGAATTCCGTTGCCACCCGTCATAAACTGCCAGACATCGCCCGGCACTATCTCAAGATTTCGGTCCAGGAGCTGGGTGACTTACTCGGCAAAGGCAAGAACAAACTTACCCCCGATGCGGTAGAACTGGAAAAGTTTACCCGCTATGCCGCCGAAAAAGCGGACCTGGTATTACGATTATCCCAGCTGCTAGAGCGTGAGCTAACTCTGAATGGGCATCTGCAGGGGCTGTACAAATACTATGAGCTGCCTCTGGTGCACGTGTTGCAGACGATGGAGCGCAATGGTATTCGTGTTGACAAGAAATCGCTGGCGGCGCAAAGCGAGGAACTGGAGGGGCAACTGGAAACACTGCAGGCTGCGGTGTATGAGCTTGCAGGAGAGGAATTCAATGTAGGATCTCCCAAACAGCTGCAGAGTATTCTCTATGAAAAACTCCATTTACCCATACTGAAAAAAACGAAAACGGGGCAAGCCTCCACGGCAGAACCGGTGTTGCAGGAGTTAGCCGAAGACTATGAATTGCCCCGGTTGATTCTCGAATACCGATCCTTGAGTAAGCTGAAGTCGACCTATACTGATAAGTTGCCCCTGGAAATCAATGCCACCAGCGGACGCATCCATTCTTCATTTCAGCAGGCGGTGGCAGCGACCGGCAGGCTGTCATCGATCGATCCTAATCTGCAAAATATTCCTATCCGCACCGCAGCGGGCCGGCGAGTACGGCAGGCCTTCATCTGTGATCCGGGATACAAGCTCCTTGCCGCCGATTATTCCCAGGTTGAATTACGCATCATGGCCCACCTGTCGCAGGACCAGGGCTTGCTGAGTGCATTTTCCCAGGCCCTGGACGTGCATAAAGCCACGGCCGCCGAGGTCTTCAATGTGCCATTGGATCGGGTGAGTGCCGAGCAAAGGCGCAGCGCAAAGGCAATCAATTTTGGCTTGATCTACGGCATGTCTGCTTTCGGCCTGGCCAATCAACTTAAAATCGGCAGACACGATGCCCAACGCTATGTTGACAGGTATTTTGAAAGGTATCCGGGTGTACGCAAGTACATGGATGAGACCCAGGCACTCGCCGATGAAAAGGGTTTCGTCGAGACAATTTTCGGCCGCCGCCTGTATCTGCCCGATATCCATGCCGGCAATGCCATGATCCGGAAGGCGGCACAACGCACCGCGATCAATGCCCCCATGCAGGGTTCGGCGGCGGACATCATCAAGCGCGCGATGATCGATATCGATCATTGGCTGGCCATGGGTGACCTGGATGCGAGGATGTTATTGCAGGTTCACGACGAACTGGTATTCGAGGTGCGAGAGGCAGACCTGGAGTTGCTGGCGGCGGGCGTAAAATTTCGAATGATCTCGGCGGCCTCGCTGGCGGTGCCCCTGGTGGTGGATATCGGTGTGGGTGACAACTGGGATCAGGCGCATTAGCTTGCGGCGATTTTGGCAGGTACTAAAACTTTGGGAGCCCTGTGACGGCGCGCTGCGCTGGCATAACCTCCTGCCTCCGCGGCTTGCCCCCCTCCCGGGTTCCCTCACTCGGTCGGGAGCCCAAAGGACGGTCTCCCTCGGTCACTCGGTGCGGCGCCTTGATTGCTGCGGCAGAAGGATATGCCACCCCATCGCTTGGTAATCCAGCGCGTTCTCTACAGAAGTTACCGAACTCCGTATTCGAATTTGGTTTTCTTCCAAACCAAAAACTGATTATTTACCGGCATGGCGTTGTCTTCGAGCAAAGTTAATCCGGCGCTTTCGGCCAGGTCATTCACCCATTCAAAATCCCTGACGCCGCTGCGGGGAT
>JADFIJ010000069.1 GCA_022566775.1 Pseudomonadota bacterium
GACCGTGTTCCCAGGTAAAGGTATTGAACACCCACTTCTGTTCGCCACTGGCAGCATCCAGAGCCACCACATGACCCAGCGGCGTACTGACGTAGAGTGTGTCCCCGATCTTGATTGGCGTGGCTTTGAAACCGGAGGGAACAAACTGAGGGCGCTGCGCTACCGCAGCGTTATCGACGGACTCCCATACCCAGGCGATCTCCAGTTGCGCTACCGTATCGGCGTTAATCTGCTCAAGATCGGCGTACTTGGAAGCGCCTGGATCGTTCGCATAATTGGGCCAGTCGTAGCTGCTAATCGAGATTGCTGCCGGGGGTGAATCCTGGGTGCAGGCAAACAACAGCAGCAGGGCTATGGTTATTGAAGTGTGTTTCATCGATGCCTCCCAATTGGGGGAATAAAGACAACTAGGGCACAAATACTTCTATCCCTATGTGTTCACGGCCGAATTTTGTGCGGTCTCGTACCTGGCAAGATCCAGTTCCTGCCGCACCTGTTGACCCAACTCCGTGGTCATATCATCGACCGGAATACCCATGGCATCGGCGATGCGCACCATGCGCTGAAAATTGGCGGCGACACCGGCGGCATCCACCAGCACCGCCGCGCCGGCCAGCTCGACTAATTGTTGCCGTGCGGTGCTTAACAGGGCTTCATCCCGCCTCGCCACGGCTTCGCCAAGCTGCATGAGTTCGGCGCCGAATTCCACACCTACCGCTGCCGCCGAGGCATCGCCGTTGATGCCTTGAAGATCAATTTCGGTATGGTTGGTCAGCGCGCTCGCACGGAGCATCGAGGCATGTGCGCTGGTTCAGTAAAAGCACTCATTGATAGCAGAGACACGACCCGCCACCAATTCCATCTGCATGCGGTTAATGACGCGATCGTCCTGCTTGACTAAATTTGTCATGCCTTCCACAGAAATATACTGGGCAGAAGCAAGACGCCGCCAATCACGCACCGCATCGGGCACCAGGCTCAAGGCGCGCAGCACATTGGCCCCCCTGCTGCCTCGATACAGGTCGCTTTCAGCGCCGGTGGCACCATCGGCGCTGATCATCGGCACGAAACCGGTGCCACCGACGGCCTGGGATGGCCGGTATCGACTCGGTTCGCCGGCCACGGGCTCTGGCAGCGGCTCCAGGTCAAGACCCAGGGCACGATTGAACTCGTCGATGCTGAACACAGCCACGACGACGCCGGCTAGTTCGACGTAGGCCTCATTGGAGAGGCCGTCGTCGGCAATTTGATCTACCCATCTCTGACTAATACGAGCCTGATCGGTGACGATACGATGCACCGCATCCACCGCCACTTCATCGAGATCTCCGGCGCTATGGTGTTGACCTTGCAGCTTGTAGGGCGATAGCGCCTGCCGACGTTCGACGCAGAATTCGCAGTGGCTCGCCAGTCTGCTCTCGGCGGCGATCGCGACCCGCTCGGCGCCACTCCACCATGAGCCGGCGCCCGCAAGCCGCTGCCAATATTGCCGGTGCTCCAGTTTGATATCGTCTCGAATCGGGTAGGGAGAATCGCTGTAGCTGAAGTGGGTCATATGCAGGTCGATGTGGAAAGCAACAATGGATACCAGGGCCGTCTCTATCAGTCTAACTGCTTCATGGACAGCACCGCAAACATAGCGAATATCAAGGGTACCGCGAACACCACGAAACAATCTGCGCCACTCCAGCCACGATCTAATAAAAAACCGGCGATAAGAGGGCCGACCACGGCGCCAATTCGGCCAATACCAATCGCCCATCCCATGCCGGTATTGCGAATTTCGGTGGCATAGATATTCGGGGTGATGGCATAGAGCCCGATCATGGAACCGAAGATAAAGAAACCGATGACAAAGCCAAAAATCAGCATCAGGGTTAATCCACTGATCAATAGTCCGAAGGCGACCATGGCAACTGCACACATCACCATAAACACGGCGACTAACTTAGTCACTGCGAATCTGGCGGTGAAGTAACCCAGGAATACGCCGCCAATGACGCCGCCGATATTCACCAGCACGCCGCCGGAAATACCCTGCTCAACATTCAGTCCAGCTTCGGTTAATAAGGTAGGTGTCCAGCTTAAAACAAAATAGAAGCTCATCATGACCATGAAGAAGGCCAGCCACAGCAGGACCGTTGCCCGCGTCAGATTCGCAGCGAACAAACTGAGGACTGGCACCCCCCCTACCGACCGCTGTTCGCCTCGATCCGGCAAGGAAGTGAGTGGGTTTTTTCCCAATTTACGCAACAAGTCATTCATTCTTAGCAGCGCCGATTGGGGTTGCCGAGTGATGAGGTAGTCCAGTGATTCCGGCAGTAACAGGTACACTAATGGAATCATCAGTGCCGAACACAGGGCACCAAACATAAACACTTCACGCCAACCGTATTGAACGATTAGCACAGCAGCAATCGAACCGCCGATGGTGGCACCGATGGGATAACCGGATTGTACAAGGCTGATGGAAAACCCGCGCCGGGCATCAGAGGAGTATTCGGCGGTGATGGTGGTGATACTGGCGAGCATGCCACCAATACCCAGGCCGGTAACAATGCGGGTACTGACCAGGCTGGCGACGGAATTCATGAACGCCGATGCCGCCATGCCCAGACTAATAGTCAGCAGGCAAAGCAGAATTATTCGGCGACGACCCACCCGGTCCGCCAGCGGCGCGATAAACAGAGATCCCAGTGCCATTCCGAGCAGCCCGGAACTGAACAGTATGCCCAAAGACTGTGGCTCTAACTGCCATTCTCTGGCGATTTCCGGGGCGGTAAATGCCATCACCAGAACATCGAACCCATCCAACATATTGATGACGACACACATGGCCACGGCAATAATTTGTACCGGGGCCATGGCATCAGATTTAATACTCGCGACCACGTTTTCATGCATCTTCAATGCCCTTCAATTGCACCATCTTCCAACACGCTATCGATAAATTCTTGCGCCACACCAAGATAATTTTGTGGGTCTCTTAGCTGTTCCCAGTTGACTTCAGCATCACTTGACTCGCTTAACTCGGCAATCAGATGGCGCCCGTTTTCATTGGCATCACGACAAGCTTTATAGACAATTTCTGTTGCCTGCTTCCTGTCGATAAATTTACTCAATTCAAAAACCGCTGCTTCCGCCAACACCATGCCATTAGATTTTTCCAGGTTGGCGAGCATGGTTTTTTCCTTAATCTCGATGCGATTAAGACTCGCGATCGCCAACCGCAGGCTAGCGGCGCCGGCACTGATGAGCGCGGGCAGGGACATGCTTTCCAGGGTCATGGACACACCATCGCGCTCATTTGCATGCAACAAGGTTTGATGCACGGTGCCTATTTGAGTGCTGGCAAATCTTGCCAGCGCCACCAGGTTTTCGGCGACAACGGGATTCGATTTCTGTGGCATGGTGGAGGAACCACCCCCCTCGGTAAAGCCTACTTCGGCGACTTCAGACTGCGCCAAGAGCAAAAAATCCTGGCCCATCTTGCCAATAATACCCGAGGTCATGGCCAGCCAATTAGAGAATTCGACGATGTTATCCCGTTGATTATGCCAGGGCATGGATGGGTAATTCAGATCCAGCGCCGCCGCCAATCCCTCGCCGACCTCGGTTCCCCGAACCCCCATGGCCGCCAGGGTACCTCCGGCACCGCCCAGTTGCACCACAAGTAGCCGGGGCAGCAGGGATTGAAGTCGCGTTTTTTGCCGCTTCATCGGTGCCAGCCAACTGGCTGTTTTTAAACCGAATACGGTAGGGGTTGCCCACTGCGTTCTGGTCCTCGCCACCGTCAAGGTGTGACGATGAGACTCGGTAAGTTGTCCTAACAAGGCTATCAGTACGTCGAGCCTGGATTCCATAATCGAAGCAAGTGATTTCAGTCGCAGCACCAATGCCGTGTCTTCGATGTCCTGGGAGGTCGCTCCCCAGTGCAGAAAATCACTGAGCTCAGCGGGCAGTTGCTCACGGATTAACCTGACCAGGCCCGGGGTGCTGATGCCATCTTTTGCGTATGCCGTCGCCAGGAGTTTTGGCTGCAACTCCAGCGTGCTCAACAGTCGGGAAATCATGTCGCCTTTACCCTCGGGAATGATTCCAAGGGCTTGTTGCACCAGCGCCAACTTCGCTTCGACTTCCAGTGCGCTGCGGATCTGCTCAACATCGGACAACAGGGATTTAACTTCATCATCGGCAAATACCGACGCCGAAATTTCCGAATCGAATACACTAACCATGAGTCAAATACTCTATTTAGATGTCAAAAAAGAGGGTTTCATCGGCACCCTGCATATGAATATCGAAGACGTAAGTCAAACCTTTTTCGCTTGCTATTCGCTTCGCCATCAAGCTCGCTTTACGATCTTCAGGCAGCTGCCGGAGCACGAAATCCTGTTCGTTGGCTGCCGCCTCATCGTCGAAATAGAGCCGGGTAAAAGCGTGTGTCATCAGCCCCCGCATAAACACGATCACGGTAATATATGGCGCCTGATCCACGCCGCAGCTGCCCGGCTTAATGGTTTTAAAATTGAAATGCAGGTCATCTCGGTAATCAGTGCCACAACGGGCATAGCCGCAGAAATTATTCTGATCGTATTGACCCTCGCAATCGGCCTGCCAGATTTCGATCAAGGCGTCATCGACCGCCTTGCCCTCACCGTCGAAGACCCTTCCCTTGATGTGAACAGCCTGGCCTGGCCCGGTAATAGTGTTATCGATAATACTGTCGAAGGGATAGTCGCTTTGTGCCGCCGTCAGACCCTGGGCGAAGAAGGGCCCTATAGTCTGGGAGGGTGTCTGGCTGAGCTTGGGTTTGGTGGGCACAGTCGTTATCCTTAATTGATCGGCATTAGCCCTGCGTGTCGGCCGGCTGTGTCCCGGGGCGGCCCAGGACGATATCGAAATGATAGCCCAGGGCAAAATCGGCCTGGCTTAGCCCCAGATCGAATTGCGCGATCAAATGGGTCTGCGCCGACGCCGGTACCGCCTGGAAAATTGGATCCAGCTCCAGCAGGGGATCTCCCGGGAAATACATCTGCGTCACCAGGCGCGTTGCGATGGTGGCGCCTAGCACCGAAAAATGTATGTGTTGAGGACGCCAGGCATTGACATGATTGCCCCAGGGATACGCGCCCGGCTTGATGGTATAAAAACGGTAGTGGCCATCACGGTTGGTGATTACCCTGCCGGCACCGATAAAATTTGGGTCCCGCGGTGCGTGGTGCTGATCTACCTTGTGTAGATAGCGGCCGCTGGCGTTCGCCTGCCAGATTTCCACCAGCGCCCCGGCAACGGCGCTACCGGTCTCATCCATGACCCGACCGCTGACAATAATGCGTTCACCGATAGGCTCACCTCCCAGTGGGCCGTTTTTGGTGAGGTCGCAGTCTATGGCCCGGGTTTGATAAACATCGGTGAGCCTGCCGAGCAGTTCCCCGGCAATGCTGGGTTGTTGCCGGTACAGGGGAGCCAATTTCAGCAGCGGCCTGGTCGGGCCACGTAACACCGAAGATTGATAGTCAGGACAAAGATAAGGCGGGTGTTGTGACCAGTCTCGCGAAGTCATATTTGCAATCTCAATGTGAGCCCTGGTGATTTTTGCGGCAGCGCTCAGGGTGGTCTATTCGCCCCGGCTTGTCTACTTGAGCACCTCTGAATAATACAGTGATGCTCAGGCTGGCGACGGCGACCCGGTCTCCGCAAACACCTGTTTGGCGATCTTAAATGCAATATTCGCCGCCGGCACGCCGGCATAAACAGCGACGTGCAACAACGCTTCCTTAATCTCATCGCGGCTGAGGCCAGTATTAACGGAAGCTCGCAGATGCAGCGCCAATTCGTCCTGGTAGCCCAGACTCGCGAGCTGGGTAATAGTAATCAAGCTTCTATCCCGTCGGCTCAGCCCTGGCCTGCTCCAGACACTGGCCCAGGCAGTCGTAGTAATAAAGTGTTGAAAGTCTGCGTCGAAATCCGTGGTCCTGGCCATGGCGGCATCGACGTACTCCTCACCCAGTACCTCGCGACGCGTTTTCATGCCAAGGCCTAAAAGGCTGTCCGGGCTTTCATTTTTGCTGTGCGACAAGATGCATTCCTCCTATATAGAAACTGCGCGGATAGAGAATTTCGGTGGCGGTCCCCCACAGAGTGTAAAGCTGCCACCGTAGGGTCGTGTTCCGTCTCGAGCCGCCCGCCAGGGACCAGGGCTGAATAATACAGTGATGCCCTAAGTAAAGGGCTAGCGTGACGGCAAGTAAACTGAAATTGCAGCCCTCATACATAACCATATGGTTATGTATGTGCTATTCTCGCCCCACCGGGACCAACACACCAAGCCATGAATGAACACGATGTTTTTGACAAGCGCCTGAAGCTCAGACACCTGCACTGCTTTCTGGAAGTAGCGCGACTGGGAAAGATCGTTCTTGCCGCCGATGTTCTCGCCGTCAGTCAGCCAGCCTTGTCGAAGACGATTCGAGAGCTGGAGACACTGCTGGGGGTAAAACTCTTCAAGCGAAATAAGCGGGGGATGGAACTCAGCCGATATGGAGAGATATTTCACCGGCGCGCCAGCAGCAGCATTTCGGAGCTGCGACAGGGCCTGGATCATATCCGCCGGGCCAAGCAAGAGGGTGAGCCATTCCTGTCAATCGGCGTACTGCCTACCGTCGCCGCCCAGCTGATGCCGGAGGCGGTGATTCGCTTCAAGCAGTCCGGTCGCAGCACTAACTTGCATCTGTTTGCGGGTCCTAACACGGTTTTACTGGAGCGCCTGCGGCTGGCAGAACTGGATCTGGTTGTGGGTCGAATGGCAGACCCCTCTGTCATGCATGGCCTCAGCTTCCAGCACGTCTACTCGGAATACATTAGTGTCGTCGTGCGTCCTCAACATCCCCTTCTGCGAGCGATAGCCGCTACGGCCCCGGTTAATGGGCATGGTGTTAGCCTCAATGGCATAGAAAAATACGTGGTATTAATCCCTACCCGGGAGTCGATTATTCGCCCCACCGTAGACAGGCTATTGATGACTCACGGTATCAATGAACTGCCACAAACCATCGAGACGGTATCCGATGCCTTCGGTAGAAACTACGTGCAGCAAACCGACGCCGTCTGGATAATTTCCAATGGCGTTATTGCCATCGATGTGGCGCAGGGAAAGCTGGAGGAAATTCCCCTGGATGTTAAAGAAACGCTGGGACCGGTAGGCCTGACCACCCGCGCCGACAAAATTATGTCTACCGACCTGCAATTATTCATGGACAGTGTTAAACAGGTAGCTGGTGATTTAGCCAAAAGCCAATCCTAGAGGGGTATCGATTGGAGCCCCTTATTCGAGGGACAAATGCGGCAGAAAGCGCTTTGAACCAGTATAACCATGCTGTTATGGCTGGATTATTGGAATTTGCGCTAGACCATTGCGGTATTATGGTTTCATGAAGACACAGGTAGGCATCATCGGCGCCGGACCGGCCGGCTTATTACTCTCCCATTTGCTGCATCTGTGCAACATCGAATCCGTCGTCCTCGAAAACCGCAGCCGGCGCTATATCGAAAATCGGGTCCGGGCTGGTGTACTGGAGCAAGGCAGCGTCGACCTGCTGAACCGATCGGGCCTGGGCGAGCGCATGCAACAACAAGGCCTGCAACACCACGGCATCGAGCTGCGGTTTGACAATCAATGCCATCGTATCGATTTTGACGAGTTAACCGACGGCAAGGGTATTACGGTCTACGGTCAGCAGGAATTAGTCAAAGATCTGATTGCTGCCAGATTCGCTGCCGAGGGTGAAATTCTATTTGAAGTTGAAGAGGTGAAAATTTGCGATATCGATCGGCAGCGACCGCGCATCGAATTTCGACGGGAAGGCATGGCACAGGAACTGACATGCGATTATGTGATTGGCTGCGATGGCTTCCATGGCATCAGTCGCCCGTCCCTACCGGCAGCCATTCTCAAAACCTTTGAACGCAGCTATCCGTTTGCCTGGTTGGGGATTCTGGTGGCAGCGCCACCCTCTTCGGCAGAACTGATCTACGCAAATAGCCCACGGGGCTTCGCACTGCATAGCATGCGTTCCACCACCATCACTCGAAACTATGTTCAGTGCGAGCCGGACGATCGTGTGGAAGACTGGTCAGATGACAGGATCTGGCACGAGCTGCAGCTGCGACTTGGCAGCCCGGACGGCTGGCAACTACAGGAAGGGAAGATCCTGGAAAAAAGCATTACCCCGATGCGAAGTTTCGTCTGCGAAACCATGCAATACGAAAAACTGTTTCTAGCCGGTGACGCCGCCCACATCGTTCCGCCCACCGGTGCCAAGGGCCTCAATCTGGCTATCGCCGATGTGGATGTGCTGAGCACAGCATTGGCCCGTCGATACCAGCACAATGATGAAAAACTATTGATCAAATATTCCAAAATCTGTTTGCGACGGGTGTGGCGCAGTGAACATTTTTCGTGGTGGATGACATCTTTGCTGCACAAATTTCCAGACCATGACGATTTTCAGCGCAGGCTGCAATTGTCCGAGTTAAATTACATCTGCAACTCCCCCGCGGCAGCTGCTACTCTGGCTGAAAACTATGTAGGGTTTGCGCAGCCATGAGAACCCGGATGCTAGCCCGATAGGTCTGCATCGCGATTACAATAATTATAACAAGCTTCAAGAGGCTATTTATCACAATGCTTTACGTTACCGGGAATAGAAATGGCAATAACAACACTCGGTGAAATCATTCGACATCAGCGTAGGGAGAGACCGGACAAGGTCGCTCTGGTCTATGCTAGTGACGATCGGAAATGGACCTTTGCCGAGCTGGACCATGAGGCCTGTCAGTGTGCCAACGCCTTGCAGGAGATGGGCGTTGAAGCCCAGGACCGGATTGCCTACCTGGACAAGAACACACCGGAATATTTCACTTACCTGTTCGGCGCCAGCAAATTAAATGCCGTTACCGTGGCTGTGAACTGGCGCCTCGCGGCGCCGGAGATGGAGTACATTCTCCACCACAGCCAGGCCAAGGTGTTGTTGATTGGTGAAGAATTCCTGCCCCTGCTCAAAGACATAAAGTTAAGTCTGGAACATGTGGTCGTTTTGGGAGATCCCGGAGATTCTGCCTATCCTTCTTATCAGCAGTGGATCGGCGACCAGCCAGGCTCGGATCCCGCTTACCCGGCAGACCCCGATGACACTTGTTTTCAATTGTATACCTCGGGCACTACGGGCTTGCCCAAGGGCGTTGAAAGCAGCCATTCAAATCTGATCTCTGGGATAAGCGGCAGCTTTGAGGCCCTGAACTATTCTGACTCCTCGGTGAACCAGGTTTGTATGCCGCTGTTTCATATTGCCGGCAGCGGCTGGGCTATGATCGGCTTCATTGCGGGCGCTACGACCATCTTGCTGAAAGAGGCAAATATGCAGGAGATTCTGCGCACTATTCCCAGCCACAGCGTAAGCCACTCGCTTTTTGTCCCTGCCGTACTGAAGTTCCTGCTGGATGAGCCGGGTGTGCAAGAGGTCGATTTCACCAGCTTGCAAGTCATCGTGTACGGCGCATCCCCCATCTCGGAGCAAGTCCTGATAGATTCAATCGAGACTTTTCAGGCAAATTTCTATGGGGTCTATGGCCTAACAGAAACGACCGGATCGGTTACGCGCCTGGAGCCATGTGACCACGATCCCGGTGGACCCAAAGCTGAATTACTGCGCTCAGTTGGCAAACCTTCCAACGGCCACGATATTAAGATCATGAACACCGAGACTGGCACAGAATTAAGTGATGGCGAAGTGGGAGAAATCTGGATACGTGGCCCACAGGTGATGCGTGGTTACTGGCGGGACGAGAAAGCCACGGCAGAGGCTATCGACACCGAAGGCTGGTTTAGATCCGGCGATGTCGGCTATAAGAAAGATGCGTATCTGTATATTCACGACCGGGTCAAGGACATGATTATCTCGGGAGCAGAGAATATCTACCCGGCGGAAATAGAAAACGTGTTAATGGCCCACCCCGGTGTAGCCGACGTGGCGGTGATTGGCGTACCCGATGAAGACTGGGGAGAAGCGGTGAAGGCCCTGATCTGCCGGTCCGATCCTGGTCTTGGCGAAGCTGAGCTTATCGCGTACTGCCGACAACGGATCGCGCATTACAAATGTCCCAGTTCAATCGAC
This sequence comes from Pseudomonadota bacterium, assembly GCA_022566775.1. Classification (GTDB taxonomy): domain Bacteria; phylum Pseudomonadota; class Gammaproteobacteria; order Pseudomonadales; family Pseudohongiellaceae; genus UBA9145. The sequence continues at coordinate 10,176 of JADFIJ010000069.1, forward strand.
TGGCTGGAACAGCTACCGCGCAACCCATCGGGTAAAATATTGAAAACAGAACTGAGAAAACCCTATTGGCAAGGGCGCGACCGCAAGGTTTGATCCCGCTCTCTATTGCAATTCGGCAGCAACTTCGTCATACAGTCCGGGAATGCTTCTTTGCATCAGCAGGCCTTCTTCGCGCATGGTCCAGCTCAGGCTTTCAAGCTTGATGCGGACCGAGGCTTCATTCTTGGGCATGCCTGACCTGATCAGGTCCGCCATGCGAGCGCGCACCGCTTCCATCTGATTACGAAAACCCACTACATCGTCGCGATCCATTATTCCGCCATGTCCGGGTATGGCGGTGTCAAAATCCAGCTCCAGCATATTGTTTATGGTAGCGACCCAGCCACGACTGCTGCCACCATTTCCGTAGTCAATAAACGGCGAGATCCCGTGCAGTAAATCTCCACCTTGCACGGTTTTCAGGTCAGGAAAATAAATGACGGCGTCACCATTGGTGTGTCCACGGCCCATATAAATTGCCCGCACCTCGACACCGCCAAGATAAATAGCCGTCTCATCGGTGAAAACCAATCTCGGCGCTGCATCCTGATTGCCCCTGATCATATTGTCCCTGGCATTGCGGTGAATGAGGATTTCTGCGATATCGATGTACCCCACATTGCCGCCCGAGTGGTCGCCATGGTGATGGGTATTGATGACATACTTGACTGGCAGATCGCTGACCTGGCTAACCAGGCGCTGGATCTCGTCAAAATTCCGCGGATATTTGTCGTCGATCAGAATCACGCCTTCGGAGGTAAGCCGCACGCCGACGTTGCCACCACTGCCGAAGATGGCATAGAGCCCATCTTTAACCTGCTCTATGGAGAGGCTGTCCTGGGCATGAGCGCCAGTCAGGGTGGTAGCGATGAGGATGCTGCCCAGGAATATTTTTTTAACCAAGTTGATCATAGCTTCTCCTGCCAGGTTTTTTTCGCCAGCGCAGTGTCATTGAGCAAAACACAGCGGGCGATTTCTAATAGGAATCCAGATCCGAGCTGTCTCGAGTTGCCAATTCCCCATAGACGCCCGGGTTATAGCAAATCGATGCACCAATAACAACAAGGGCAGCTCTGAATAATACAGTGATACTCAGGCTTTCAGGCGGGTCTGCAATCAAGGCAGGGAGCGGAAGCTTTGCCGGCGATGTGTGCCTTGCAACTAAATGCTTCTGGACCCGCCGAACACTACTGTATTATTCATAGGTGCCCCAGTTAAGCCGACAAGCCGCGACTCTGTGAAACCAGCCCACAAATATCCACCCCTCTCCCCACAGCAAATCCGTGAGTTGAGCACACTGATTTCTGCGGGTATCGCCACCGTACAAGCCTGGGAAAAATCCAGTATCAGTCTCCATCCCGCCAGCCCCGTCATCCTGGCATTACTGCAGAAAGGCACATCCCTGGCTCGGGCCATGGGCCACTATGGCCTAATTACTGCGACGCAAGGAATTTTCCTCGCCGCCTCCGACAACGCCGGCCACCTGCCGGCCGCCTTGCAGCGACTGGCCACCGAGAGCGAGCATCGTGCACAACGTCTACAAGAAATGAAATCGAGATGGGGCGTGTTGTACCTGTTGCTGCTAGTTGGCTGGTTGGCCGGATCGATCACCGCAGGGCTCGCCGAGCCCGGCAGGATAACTGGCATACTATTTCTGAATACGCTTACCTGTATAGGTAGCTATTACTTTCTGTGGCTGATTGCCAAACTCACTTCGCAGAATGGCTGGTGGTGGTTAGGGCTGGCCTGGAAATTCGGTTGGCAACGCAGAAAGGTATTTCAATGGAGCTTCACCATCCACTGGCTCGATCTACTCGGCTGGCAACTGGCCGCGGGGGTGGACGCCGCCACAGCTTTGCGAGCGATGCAGGGCCTGATATCGACACCGAGCTATAGAAGCGCCACCGCAGATGCCATGACAGCCGTGCAAGATGGCAAATCCCTGAGCACAGCCCTGGCCACTAGCGGTCTGCTTACCAACCAGGCTTTAGCGCAGGTGCTGGTCAGTGCCGAAGCCAGTGGTAAAATTGCTGAGAGCCTGGCGCATCAGACAGATTTAGCCGAGCCGAATCTCAAACTCTACATGGACAGTGTCATGTTCTGGTTATCGAAAGCACTCTATGCTCTCGTGGCTGCCGTTGCCTTTGCGATGGTTTTTTTGAATTAAGCACACAGAAAAAGAGTGGGGCTTGGATCACCCATGCAGCCAGCCGGCTTGTCATCTGTTTAGGAATTGCGCCTGCTTGCACAGACTATTTCGGAGCTCGTACCCATGTCGAAACCCTTTCTCATCATTCAACTGCGCCCAGAGGATGAAACCGCTGACAACGAATTTGAGAGCATCAAATTCTATGGCGGTTTACGCGACGATGAGGTCACCCGCCTGCGAGCCGAAAAGAACGGCTTGCCCGACATCGACCTGGATGAGATTGGGGCAATTATCGTGGGCGGAAGCCCCTTCAACGTCAGCACACCCAAGCCTGAGAAAAGTGAAATCCAGCGTAAGATCGAAGCGGATTTCAACAAATTGTTTGACGACGTTGTGGAGCGGGATTTTCCCTTCCTGGGATGCTGCTCGGGTAGTGGTTTGCTGGGTAGCTATTGTGGTGTCAATATCTCTACGAAATATGGCGAGCCGGTAGGGGGTGTAGATGTGGCGCTCACAGATGCAGGCAAACGAGATCCCTTGCTGGCAGGATTTCCTGATTCATTCCGGGTGCTTTGCGGGCACCAGGAAGCCTGCGATTCGGTGCCACCGGGCAGCGTCCTGCTGGCGACCAATAGCACCAGCCCGGTGCAGATGTTTCGATTAAAGCGCAATATCTATGCGACACAGTTTCACCCAGAGGGGGACGCCAAGGGATTCATCGTGCGTATACACATCTACAAGGACCACGGTTATTTCCCGCCGGAATCCGCGCAGGAATTAATCGAGGCCGTGGAAAACGAGCAAACGCCAGAGGCACAGCTGATCCTGAAGCGATTTGTGGATATCTACCGGGATCAGTCCAGCTAATTTCGAGCGCGCATGTGCAAAATTCTGTCTGGCCTGCTCCCATTTTCGTGTCCCGCAAGCGGGCAGAATCGACTGCGGTGTAGAATACACAGTGAAGGCTCCGATACCCGCCCTAATCCAGACTCACATGCAAACTGGTGTGCTCGGTGACGATGCCGCCACGCTGTCCAACCTCTATGGAACCATATCTCGCCCGAAAGCACTCGGGCAAGGATCTATCTCCTTCGATAGATAACCATAGCCTTAGCAAATGCCGGCGCTTATCTGGATCGGGCCAATCCGTGAAATCGGTGCGATCGTGGAGCTGGGAGTGGTTGTACACGAACTGCATGTCTCCCGCCTGCAGTTGCATGGAGAAATGGAGTTCGGGGTCGTTGGCTAACCTGTCGAAGTAGTCCAGCGCCTCGATGTGCTTTTTACTTAACTGCGGGGCGTCGGCAAAGCGCTGGGCGCTGTCCACATACTGGCGTTGATATTGAACGGTCAAGAACCCTTCGAACCAACTAAGCACCGGGATCTCAAAAAAAGGTTTCTCCCCTGCCGGTACTTCTCCGCGACGATCTGTAGCGACGACATCAAACAACAGGGGCACCAGATCGGGGCGCCGCTGCTGCATCTGGTTATAGAGTGTTTCGGCGCTGACTAACAGGGACTCACCCCCCTTCTTGGCCGCCCGCAGGCAGAGCAGGCCAACTACGTCGGCGGAATCGGTATGGAAGGTTTGCCGCACCGAGGTTTGATAGATGCGGGTACCGACGTCGCTGGCATCGAGGCCGACATCTCTAACGTGCCCCAGAATATGGCCCTGAGCATTCTGTGATCGGGCGCTGCCCAGATGTGCACCGACGCCACAGAAGATGGTGGCAACAAATTTCATACTGTATGACGCGACGGGCAAGCCCCGAATCAATTCCACTCCCACACCTGCTAATAGTTTCTCTTTTAAATTCCCTAAATGTTGCTTGAAATGATTGAGGGGAAAATCTTCCTGCTTGATCTCACCGATATCACGCGACAGGGACAGGTAATGTCGCGCGGCGTTTTCCAAATCTTCAACATCTTCTGCCGTCAGTTGATAAAACCACTGCGACTGATCTTTGCGCATGTCTCGGCCTAACCAGGCTGAGGGACGGGATATTTGCTTGGGCGGACGGGTGGACAAGGTAGAAATTTCTCGGGCATGGACTGAAGGCTGGCACTATCACAGTTGCCGGCAATTGCTGTGGGAGTATACTCCGACACTAACTGTTGACACTACAGCTATGGTCGCAACCGCCTCTTGTATAATCCGGTGTTCCCATAGATAAGAGAAAATCCCATGTGTAGATTACTGGCCCTTCTGCTTTTACTGACATCGAATACACTTCACGCCGAACTGAAACTCACCCTATTCGAATGTGGGCACCTGTCTTTTGACGATATCAGCGCCTTCGGCCTGAGCAATGAAGAAACCTCGGTGCGAGAGTTGTTCGTTCCCTGTTACCTGATTCAGCACAATGAGCATCTCATGGTCTGGGATGCCGGCCTGCCGCTCGCGGATGTAGGCAGGACTGATGGCAATACTCGCTACGAGGAATCATTTCTGGATCAGCTTGCGGCCATGGATATTAGTCCGGCAGATATAGATTTCGTCGCCTTCTCACACATGCACTACGACCATGTCGGCGCCGCCAATGCCTTTAAGCAAGCCACCTTGCTGATTCAGGAAGCCGAAGCCGTTGCAGCCTTCGAGCATGCGGAAGACAACCCGGTGTTTCGACCGGAATTATATGTCGACCTCATAGACGCGAAGCGCCGAACCCTGAATGGGGATCACGATGTTTTTGGCGACGGCAGCGTGAAAATTATTTCCGCTCCCGGACATACTCCTGGACACCAGGTTCTATACCTGGAACTGAGCAATTTTGGTCCACTGATCCTGTCTGGGGATCTGTATCATTTCGAGGCAAGCAGGGAACTGCGT
>JADFIJ010000070.1 GCA_022566775.1 Pseudomonadota bacterium
CCCTTATGCTCTCGCATCCGCTCGCGCGCTGATCCAGAACACCGAACTCGGAGCCCGGGATATTGTGGAAAAAAGCCTCTGTATCGCCGCCGATATTTGTGTTTTTACCAATCAAAATCACACCGTCGAAGAGTTGGACATTGCCTGAGCTGATAATGCCAACCGCAAAAACTGATTACAGGTAGCCCCGATGTCCCAAACAACTGCAGTCTTGAAAACCATGCCCCTGAAGAGTTCCTCGCTGATGACTCCCAGAGAAATCACCTCGGAACTCGACAAACATATCGTCGGTCAGAACGCGGCCAAGCGTGCCGTTGCCATCGCCTTACGTAATCGTTGGCGCCGCATGCAGCTCGATGAAGACCTGCGCAACGAGATCACACCGAAGAATATTCTAATGATTGGGCCCACTGGAGTGGGCAAAACTGAAATTGCGCGCCGACTCGCGAAACTGGCACAGGCGCCTTTCATTAAAATTGAGGCGACAAAATTTACCGAGGTCGGTTATGTAGGCCGCGATGTCGATTCTATCATTCGTGATCTCATCGATGTGGCGGTGAAGATGATTAGAGAAGCGGAGATTCACAAGGTGCAGCACCTGGCTGAAGATCTTGCGGAAGAAAGAATTCTCGATGTGCTGTTACCCCAGGCCCGCAGCGATGAGAGTACGGTCCAAGGCGGCCAATCCAGTGCCCGCCAGGTGTTTCGGAAAAAATTTCGTCAGGGCGAACTCGATGACAAGCTAATCGAAATCAAGATAGCCGAGCCAGCCGCTGGCATCGAAATCATGGCGCCCCCCGGGCTGGAGGAAATGACCAGCCAACTGAAGGGCATGTTCTCCAGTATGAACAGCGGCAAGAAGCGCTCCCGCCGCATGACCGTGCAGGCCGCTTACAAGGTGGTGAAGGATGAGGAGGCGGCAAAGCTCATCAACGAAGAAGACATTAAAAATCGTGCAATCGAAGCGACGGAGCAAACCGGAATAGTCTTTCTCGATGAGATCGACAAGGTCACCAATCGTCACGATCAGGGCGGCGCCGGAGTTTCCAGGGAGGGAGTACAACGGGATTTATTGCCCTTAATTGAGGGCTCAACTGTTACCACCAAATATGGCAGCATCAAAACCGACCATATCCTCTTTATTGCTTCTGGCGCTTTCCATTTGTCCAAGCCTTCAGACCTGATCCCGGAGCTTCAGGGCCGTCTGCCCATCCGCGTTGAGCTGGATGCACTGACTGCAGAAGATTTCGAGCGAATTCTGGTAGAGCCGGATGCCTCGCTGACAGAGCAGTATCAGGCTCTGCTTGCCACCGAAGATTTACACATCAAATTCAGCAAGGATGGCATAGCCAAAATTGCCGAGATCGCCTGGCAGGTTAACGAACGAACGGAAAACATTGGCGCCAGGAGGCTGCACACCGTGATGGAAAGATTGCTGGAGGAAATATCATTTTCTGCGTCTGACATGGCGGTTGGTGACAACAAAGAAGTAGTGATCGATGCGGCCTATGTGGAGAAACAACTGGACGAACTGGCGAAGGACGAAGACCTGAGCAGGTACATTCTCTAGGGCAGCTCTGAGTAATACAGTGATGCCCTGACAAGCTGTTGAAAAACATGGACAACGATCTACCCACAGATGTCAAACTACACAGGAAATCAGGTACTCTGGAGCTGGTCTATGGCAAGGACTCCGCCAGTGAGCTCAGCGCCGAGTTTCTCCGTGTGTATTCACCCTCTGCCGAAGTAAGAGGCCATGGCAGGGGTCAGGAAGTGTTGCAGGTCGGCAAACGCAGGGTGAAAATTTTATCCCTTGAAACGGTTGGAAATTACGCCATTAAGTTAGCTTTCGATGATGGCCACGACACCGGCATATACAGCTGGACCTATCTGAAGGAGCTTTGCAGAGGCAAGGAAGATCTCTGGCAGCGCTACCTGAACAGACTCACGGAGGCGGGCGCGAGCCGGGATTCATTGCCGGCGGACACGCAAGTGCTTAGCTTTACGCCTTCTCCGTCGAAGTAAATCCGTGTCCCATTCACCAGCAATTGCAGATGACAGATAACCCCAATTCAGACTCGTCCACATCGACCCGACCCGGGGATTCAGATCAGACCGGGGCAGGGGACCAGACCACCCACTTCGGTTTCGAGAAGGTGCCCGTTGCCGAGAAGCAGCAACGGGTCGGCCAGGTATTCCGCTCGGTGGCCAGTCGCTACGACATAATGAACGACGTGATGTCGCTCGGATCCCATCGACTGATCAAACGCTTCACCGTTGAATTGAGTGCGCTACGTGCCGGCCATAAAGTGTTAGACCTGGCGGGCGGAACCGGCGATTTCAGTATTCGCTTCGCTCCGCTGGTGGGCGAGGAAGGCCACGTTATTCTCGCCGACATCAATGAGTCCATGTTGAAGATAGGTCGCGATCGAATTATCGATAAAGGCATTAGCAGTAACGTAAGCTTCGCACAGCTTAATGCCGAGACGCTGCCGTTTGCTGACGACTCCTTCGACTGTGTTTGCATTGCTTATGGTTTGCGTAATGTCACCGATAAGGATGCCGCGCTGGAATCTATGCGCCGGGTGCTAAAACCAGGGGGCCGGGTGCTAATATTGGAATTTTCAAAACCAACGAATAAACTCATGGCAAAGGCATATGATGCCTACACAAATTTGTGGCCACTTGCCGGCAAGCTGATAACCGGTGATGGGGACAGTTACCGTTACCTCGTCGAGTCTATTCGCATGCATCCGGACCAGGAGTCTCTCATGCAAATGATGCAGGAGGCGGGGCTGGAAAAATGTAAATATCACAATGTGATGAGCGGAATCTGCGCAATTCATATAGGCTTTAAACCCCTGTCGTTTTAGAGATTATTTTTCCCAGGTCAGTCATTGATTCAAATTCTCAAATCACTAGCTCTGTTGCCGGTAGAGAAAATTCTCAACCAGTTGCTCAGGAACGACCCCTATCTTGCCGCACAACTGGCCCCTTTCGATGGCAAGACTATCGAAGTACAGAGCACCGCACCGACGACGGCAATATGCTGCAGCATCGACGGGGGCGCTATACGCCTCAGCAGCCTGGGCAGCGAATATGTGGGTCTGCAAGCCGATGCGGTTATCGTAGGCAGGGCAGTCGATCTGGTGGACATGCTGTTTACGGACAACTCAAGCAGAGCGCTTGCTAATCCGGCAATATCGATCAGCGGCGACGCCGTACTGGTGCAAGAGCTTTACGGCACGATGCTGAAATTGGATATGCGCTGGCAAGATTATCTGGCGCCCTTTCTCGGCGATGTGATTACCAATGAACTGGAACAAGTCGCCGACAGCAGCCGCAGGTGGGCAAAACATGCCAACACCAGCGTACGCCGCAATATCGATGATTATTTGCGGGAAGAGACGCATCTGCTGCCCGACAGGAATGAGGTGGCTGCCTTCAGTGATGGCCTCGATCGACTCAAGCTCGATATCGACCGCATCCAGGCCCGGGCTCGACTGCTTAACGAGCGGCTCGACAATCTACTAAGCGATTGAAAACTCAGTGCTAATTTCCCAAACCCACGCTTGTGGGTGGGACTTCGGGGTGGTATCTTTGCAAGCCGTAAAAACCGTGACTGTCATAATTTCACCGTGTCTCATCTGCCCCGCCTTTTTAAAGTCCTCAGTGTTATCGCCAAGTATGGGCTGGATGACTTCGCAAAACATCAACCAGGCTTTACCTGGATAAGACTACTACTCTCTCCCTACCTGATGTTGTGGGCGCTCAGCGCCCATCGGAAAGGTAACAGGAATCGTCGACTCCGACTGGCGCTGGAGGAGTTAGGTCCGATTTACATCAAATTTGGTCAGCTACTCTCCACCCGGCGCGATTTTCTCGATACCGATCTCGCGGACGAGTTGCAAACGCTGCAAGATAACGTGCCTCCATTCCTTTCTCCCACTATCGAGTCATTGGTAGAGAAAGCACTGGGCGTGAGCACCGACTCGATATTCAGCGATCTGGAAACAGCGCCATTTGCCTCCGCCTCCGTCGCCCAGGTACATAAGGCCACGCTACTCACTGGCGAAGAGGTCGTCGTCAAAGTACTGCGACCGGGAATCAGAAAAACCATCGGCGCCGACATAAAACTGATGAAATGGCTGGCCCATCTGATCGAATCTCAGACCTCGATAGGAAAACGCCTGCGACCGGTAGAAGTAGTGAATGATTACGAGCAGATTATTTTTGACGAATTGAATCTGCAGTCAGAAGCGGCAAATACGACTCAACTAAAGCGCAATTTTGAAAACTCCAGCGTGTTGTACGTTCCAAAAATTTATTGGGATTTCACACGAGAAGACATTCTGGTAATGGAACGCATTCATGGCATTCCTGTAGCCGACATCGCCGCTCTTAAGGCCCATGACATCAATCTGAAGGTGTTAGCCGAAACCGGTGTGGATATCTTTTTTACGCAGGTGTTCGAACACAATTTTTTTCATGCCGACATGCATCCGGGCAATATATTTGTCTCCAGGGAGAATCCCGAAAATCCCCAATACATTGCGATAGACTGTGCGATCATCGGCTCATTGAGTAACAACGATCAGGAATATCTGGCGAAAAATCTGCTGGCGATCTTTCGCCGAGACTACCGCCAGGTGGCAGAATTACATGTTGCCTGTGGTTGGGTTCCCGCCGACACCCGAATTCATGAATTTGAGTCGGCGATACGCAGCGTTTGTGAACCCATTTTCGAAAAACCATTAAAAGACATTTCATTCGGACTGCTATTGGTACAACTTTTTCGAACAGCGGGTCGCTTCAACATGGAGGTACAACCTGCGCTGGTATTACTGCAGAAGACCCTGCTCAACATTGAAGGCCTGGGCAGGCAACTTTATCCTGATCTTGATCTTTGGAAAACCGCGTTGCCGTATCTTGAAAGCTGGAATGCCAGGCGCCTCAATCCGCTCACTCTGCTGACCAAGATTCAGGAGAATATCCCCAATTGGATAGAACAGTTACCCGAACTTCCACAGCTAATGATCGAGGCAATTACTCAGAGCACCCAGCTTGGCGAAATAAATCGAACCCTACTCAAGCAACAAGCGGCGACTGAATTGACAATGCTGCGCCAGCGGCGCCGCTCACAGATGGCAGGAATCGCCGCCCTAATAATAGCCGCTGCCTCCCTGGTACCGGCGGTATTCGAAACCATGTCGACGGTGCCGGTAGTTACACTAGCCTTCGTTTTGGCCGGGTTTTATCTTTTGTGTTTTAAACGGTGAAGTAGCATACTAAGCTGATGCCCTCCTACCTTGATCAAATCAACTGGAATGCTGACGGTCTGGTAGCGGTAGTGACCCAGGATGCCAGTAGCGGCCGCATACTCACCCAGGCCTGGATTAACCGGGATGCGCTTGAGGCAACGGTAAATGAGAGGCGAGCGGTGTATTGGTCTCGATCCAGGGCGCGACTCTGGCGTAAAGGCGAAGAGTCTGGCAACGTTCAGAAACTTGTGGATGTATTACTGGACTGCGACAATGACGCCGTCTGTTATCGGGTCGAGCAGATAGGTGGCATCGCCTGTCACACCGGTCGTGAAAGCTGTTTCTATCAAAAACTGGTAGGTGGCAGCTGGCAAACGGTGGATCCGGTATTAAAGGCTCCCGGGCTGATGTACAAGTAAAACCATTGCTTTGGCGGGGTAGAATCTGATCAGGGTAGTTTGATAAGTAGTGATTTTAGTTTAGGATTAAACTCAGGCACACAAGCCGACCATGAGCGAAGTACTAACAGAACTTACGGCAATACTGGAACAACGCAAGTCAGCTTCGGCTGCGGATTCTTATGTAGCCAGTCTCCATGAAAAAGGTCTTAACAAAATTCTCGAAAAGATAGGCGAAGAAGCTACTGAGACAATACTGGCAGCAAAAGAATGTGAACATGCAGACGGCCTTGCTAAAGAGGCTGTCATAAAGGAAACCGCCGATCTATGGTTTCACACGATGGTAATGTTAAGTCATCTAGGTTTGAGTTCGGATCAGGTGTTGGAAGAACTTGAAAAACGTTTTAACATATCCGGCCTTGAGGAAAAGGCATCTCGACAAACACGTTCCCGGTGAATCGATAAATATTTTACCGGCTTTGGAGGATTATTATGGGTATAGGTGGTATTGGAATATGGCAACTACTGATCATTTTGCTGATCGTGGTCATGTTATTCGGCACTAAAAAATTGCGCAACATTGGCTCAGATCTCGGTGGTGCCTTGAAGGGATTCAAGAGCGCCATGAAAGACAATGAATCCAAACAAGAGTCAACCGACGAGGAATCTGAGAGTTCAGAAGAGCCTGAGGAATCCAGCGACGAAGCTAGCGACGCTACCGCCAAGAAGGAGGAGAAGAAGGAGAAGGAGAAGGAGAAAGAAGAGACTAACGCCGACTAGGGCATCCGTATGTGCAGTTCCCGGCGCCTGCTCCCAGCCAAGGGATCTTGGGCCGGCAATTTTCTACGGTGCCAACTGTTGCCATTTTCAATTATCGACCTTCATCTGTCACCAGATTCCAACTTATGTTCAATATGCACTCAACTGAGCTTCTTCTAGTCTGCATTGTTGCCTTGATAGTGATAGGCCCGCAGCAACTGCCATCGGCGATCAAGACCGCAGGGCTGTGGATTGGTCGCTTTCGTCGCAGTTTTTACAAGGTGAAGGCTGAGATCGAGAGAGAACTCAACGCCGATGAAATCCGCAGACAGTTGCATAATGAATCTATTATGGAGGACATCGAGGATGCCAAATCCAAGATACAGGATGTAGCGAAGGACGCAGAGAAATCTATGAACAGTATCGTCAACACAGACAACTTCGATCCAGGGGCATCGAAAGAATCTTACAAAAAGGACAAAGATGACGACACGAAGCCCGAGAAGTCTCTGCAACAAGAATTAACAGAGGGCGTGGAAGAGGTAGGCGAACAAATAGAGAGTGTCAAGCAACAAATCTATGGCAGCGGCAAGAACCCCAAATTGGCGCTAGACGAAAATTCCGACGAAGCCCCAAAAACCGCAACCCAAGACTCAAGCAAATGACATCGGCTGAAGACGAGAAAGAACTCACCCTTGTCGATCATCTGGTGGAACTTCGTGATCGAATCATGAAATGCCTTGTGGTGCTGGTTGTGTTGTTCCTGGGGCTTTTCTATTTCGCTAACGATATCTATACCTACGTGGCAGAACCTCTGATTTCGGCGTTGCCGGAAGATACCAGCATGATCGCCATCGATCCGACGGCACCGTTCTTCGCGCCATTCAAGCTGACCTTCTATGTCGCCTTTATGCTGGCTGCGCCTTATATTCTGTTCCAGCTCTGGTCCTTTATCGCACCAGGGCTTTACAAGAACGAGAAAGAGATCGCCATTCCCTTGTTTATCTCCAGCGTCGTTCTGTTCTATTCCGGCATCGCCTTCGCACGCTATATTCTGTTCGACATAATATTTGGATTTTTTATCTCGGTGGCACCGGAAGGTATTCAGGTTACGCCGGACATCAGCAGTACTCTCAGCTTTGCGCTGACCCTGTTCTTCGCCTTCGGTTTTGCATTCGAAATACCGATTGCGGTATTCCTGTGTATCTGGGTAGGATTGGCGGATCCCGACTCACTTACCAAGAAACGCCCCTACGTGGTGGTAGGGTGTTTCATAGTAGCGATGATGCTGACACCGCCGGACCCATTTACCCAATCGATGCTGGCGTTTCCGATGTGGGCGCTGTTTGAGTTGGGAATTATTGCCGGCAGACTCGTCGGCAAACGCAAACAGAAAGACGATGAAGCGACGAGTTAGGGCAGCTCTGCTAGCGGGATGAATGTTTGAATATCAGACTTTCAGGATGAAAGTCACCGGCCCGTCATTCTCAAGTGAAATTTGCATGTCCGCCGCAAACTTGCCGTCACAAACGCTTGGGTGCCGAGTTTCTGCCGTTCTCACCAGGTGCTGATAAATCTTCTCGGCTTCTTCCGGAGGCTTGGCAGAAGAAAAACTGGGTCGCAGACCCTTATCCGTACTTGCCGCCAAGGTGAATTGCGACACCAGCATCAAGTCGCCGCCGACGGCTTTCAAATCAAGATTCATGCGCTCGTCATCATCGGCGAATACACGATACGCGAGTATCTTATCCACCAGCTTTTCCGCGAGCTCTGCTGTGTCAGCTTTTTCAATACCAATAAATGCAAGCAATCCCGAAGCAATCTCAGAATGAAGTTCGCCCTCGATTTTTACCCGGGCCCAGTTGACCCGCTGAATCAGTGCAATCACCTATTAACCACTCCGAGGCAAACCAGCCCTCTGATATCACTCCCAATTTGGGGAGCTTCAGTATACGTTAGACTTGCGATTGAATTTAGCTCTGATGCTGGAGAATCCCGGACTGATTTAGGACTCCTGGTTTAGGGCTGGGATTATTGAGTTCTGTATAGGTAGTTGATGCGTAGGACGGGGCTTGGCAAGGGGTACTGTTTTTCCGTTCGATTGGGCCATCCCTGGCCCACCGGAACGGCAAAATAACCCCCCTGCTCCGAGCTTGCGTCCTACACGTATGCCGCACTCAAAAGAAACTCCAAAAATGGCCCCGCACTCACAGCTTCCACTTAATTAAATGCAACGCGCGCAGGGTTTTGAGAATCCGTTAGGCTAACTGGCAGACTTCAACTGTTTGGCAATATCGGCAACCGCTATGATCAGCGCATCGACGATGCCCGGCTCCGAAGCGGAATGGCCAGCGTCGCGCACGATGACAAGCTCCGAGTTGGGCCACTGTTGATGCAAACTCAGGGCGCTGTCGAGGGGGCAAACCATATCATAGCGGCCGTGGACAATTCGACCGGGTATGTCTTTGATCGGCTGCATATTATTGAGGATTTGATTTTCGTCGATAAAACCCTTGTTAACGAAATAGTGTGTCTCGATTCGGGCCAGCGCCAGGGCATTGTGGGGCTTGGTGAATTTGGCGAGCGTAGTTGGGCTAGGTCGCAGTTTGGAACAATTGCCCTCCCACGCCGACCAGGCTTTGGCAGCCCCCATGCGCAGCAACTCATCATCGCCAAGCAAGCGAGAATAATAGGCCTGGGCCAGGTCATCCCGCTCGGACTGGGGAATCGGTTTTATGAACTCCTCCCAGTAATCGGGGAATATTCGGTTCGCTCCCTCTTTGTATAACCAATCGAAATCACACTGTCGGCAGAGAAATATCCCTCGCAAGATCAGCGCCTTTACCCGCTCTGGATGATGTTGTGCGTACAACAGGCTGAGAGTAGAACCCCAGGAGCCGCCAAACAGAACCCAACTGTCGATGGCGAGGTGAACCCGGATCGCCTCTATGTCTGCGATCAGGTTTTGGCTGGTATTCTCTGCCAGCTCGCCGTGGGGGGTAGATCGACCACAGCCGCGCTGATCGAAAGTAACGATGCGATAGAGCGCAGGGTCGTAGAAGCGGCGGGAGCTGGCATCACAGCCACCACCGGGGCCACCGTGGACAAAGAGTACAGGTATGCCATCAGGATTGCCGGCCTCATCGACGTAGAGTTCATGCAGTTCAGAGACCCTGAGCGAGTGCCGCCGATAGGGTTTCAATTCAGGATAGAGCACCAACATTCGCCATTCCTTCTGCAATGGGGCTTAGGCAGCGCCGCCTGCATTTCAACGGGTACGCCCATTGTAAGGCACCAGTCCTTGTTAGGACACAGGAATTATTATCCCTAACCCCGCGCGGTCAGTCCCCTGCTCATGCGCTTGCGTTCGTTCTCGGTGAGATAGCGCTTGCGCAGACGAATGCTATCGGGTGTTACTTCAACCAGTTCGTCATCGGCAATAAATTCCATCGCCTGCTCCAGAGAATGCACCACCGGCGGCGTCAACACGATGTGCTCATCCGTACCCGACGCCCGCACGTTGGTAAGTTGCTTGGCCTTGGTTGGATTCACTGCCAAGTCGTTATCCCGGCTGTGGAGACCGACGATCATACCCTCATACACCTCGGTGTTGGGTCCAACAAAGAGTCTGCCTCGCTCCTGCAGATTGAACAGGCCAAAGCCCAGGGTCTTGCCCTTGACCATGGACACCAACACACCACGACTGCGGCTCGCCAAATCGGTATCCATATATTCTCCGTAATGATCGAATACATGGGTCATCAATCCGGTCCCCGACGTCATAGACAGAAATTGAGAGCGAAATCCAATCAGGCCCCTGGTCGGCACCAGGAACTCCAGGCGCACCCTGCCCTTGCCATCGGGACTCAGGTCTTGCATCCTGGCCCGACGCCGTCCCAATTCTTCGATGACAGAACCCTGATACTGTTCGTCGCAGTCGATAAGCAGTGATTCATAGGGTTCCTGTTTGACCCCGTCGACCTCATGAATAATTACCTCGGGGCGGGACACCGCCAACTCGAAACCCTCACGCCGCATAGATTCGATCAGCACCGACAGATGTAACTCGCCGCGACCGGATACTTTATATTTATCCGGCGTGTCACCGGGCTCTACACGCAAGGCGACATTGTGGAGCAACTCGCGCTCCAATCTCTCCTTGATATTTCGAGTGGTGACGTACTTACCTTCCAGACCCGCGAAGGGGGAATCGTTAACCTGAAAAGTCATACTGATGGTGGGTTCGTCCACCTGCAGCGGAGCCATGGCCTCCACCTTGTCCGGATCGCAGATGGTATCGGAGATATGCAAATTATCGATGCCAGTGATACAGACAATTTCACCGGCGTGAGCCTCTTCTACATCAATGCGCTCCAGACCGAGATGACTCTTGACCTGCAGTATTTTGCCTTTACGCTGCTTGCCCTCGCTATCGATGATCACCACCTGCTGATTCCTGGCGATCTTGCCTCGACTAATACGACCGATGCCGATGACACCAACATAACTGTTGTGGTCCAGCGCACTGATCTGCATCTGTAACGGGGCATCGATAACAACTTCCGGAGCCGGTACGTTTTCTACGATCGAAGTAAACAGCGGCAACATGTCGTCCGCCATAGATTCATGCTCCAATCCAGCGACGCCATGGAGCGCTGAAGCATAAATGATGGGAAAGTCCAGTTGTTCATCGGACGCCCCCAATTTGTCGAAAAGATCGAATACTTCATCCACCACCCAGTCGGGACGGGCTCCATCGCGATCAATCTTGTTGATCACCACGATGGGATTCAAACCCTGGGCAAAGGCCTTCTGGGTCACGAAGCGAGTCTGCGGCATTGGCCCGTCGACGGCATCCACCAATAGCAACACGCTATCGACCATGGAAAGAACTCTCTCGACCTCGCCACCAAAGTCTGCATGACCTGGCGTATCGACGATATTAATATGGTAGCCGTTCCAGTTAATGGCGGTGTTCTTGGCAAGGATAGTAATGCCTCGCTCCCGCTCCTGGTCATTGGAATCCATCATGCGTACCAGTTGCTTGCCCCTGGTTTTTACGGTGCCAGATTGCTGCAATAATTTGTCGACAAGGGTGGTTTTGCCATGATCAACATGGGCGATGATGGCTATGTTTCGTATTTTCTCAATCACAAGGTTTCAACCGTCTACTGCTTATGCCCCGAGAAGGAATGACGCTGCCGGCGGCGATTTTTCGCCGGGCGCGGAAATTCATTTCAGGAGGTGCGCAAAAGGCGGCGAGTATACACGAGACCGCCACGAATAATGAGCATTTCTTGCTATTTCACCAGTGCATTCCGGGAACTGGCTCTGAATTACTGCTTCCTGGCAACAGCAGGTGACAAATCCAGCACCGCGACGTTGGCAAAGCCTTCATCTAGTAAATGCGCAGCATGTAATCTACTCATCATGCCCCGGTCACAGAACAATAGAAAACGCTTGCGCTTGTCCAACCTGGTGAAACTCGTACGCAACTGGTAGAAAGGAATATTCAGCACCTCTGCCGGCGTCTCTGACCGACTCAGCACCAGCGGCCTGGCTTCCAATTCTGCAGGATGGCGAATATCTATGATGGTGTGCTCCGGGTCAATCTGACTGACAATTTCTACATCCGCCGATTCCCGCTCGAAGTCTTCGGCCAATTCGGTAATGAGTTGATGCCTGGCGTTTTTGACCGCTTCATCTAGTATGGAAAAATCGAAGCGGGTCTCGACCCGTTCGACTCGCTCAAGTTTCGCCCTGGTGGTTGGGTTCCTCGAAATAACGGCACAGTATTCGGGAATATTCCTGGAAAACTCCTCGGTCCCAATGTCCCGGGCAATATCGATGATCTGCTGTTTGTTGACCGTGCACAGAGGCCTCAACACCAAGGTCTCGGCGACGGCATCGATGACCGCCAGGTTGGGCAAGGTCTGGCTGGAAACCTGTGCCACACTCTCCCCGGTCACCAGCGCTTTAATCTGCATCTGCGCTGCGATTTTGTCGGCTACCCGCAACATCATTCGTTTCAATATAACTCCCATCTGTGGGTTGTCGATACGCTTGAGAATCTCTGCCACTACCGGCTCGAAAGGCACAGAAATAAACTTAACCCGGTGACTGCTGTGATATTTCATCCACAGGAATAATGCAACTTCCTTCACCGCAAGCTCATGGGCTTTACCCCCGAGATTGAAAAAACAATAGTGAGTTTGCAGTCCCCGTTTAATACAAAGATAGCTGGATACCGAGGAATCGAAACCTCCCGAGATCAGGGACAGCACCGAATCCTGGCAGCCCAGTGGAAACCCACCCAAACCCTGGTGTTGCTCGCTGACAATGAAGAGTTGGTCCTGGCGAATTTCGAGGGATACGGTGACATCCGGGTTTACCAGTTTGACTCCCGCCGCCTCGGTTTGCTGGTTCAAGCCGCCCCCCACATATTTTTCGACGTCCACGGACTTGAAAGCATGTCGACCGCTGCGTTTGCAACGCACCGCGAAGGTTTTACCCACTAGTTTTGCCGTGAACGTGCGCAGACAAAGCGCCAGCACGCCGTCCATATCCGGCAGTGGAAACTTTTCCACTTCCTGCACCAGTGCAATACCCGGGATGCGGGTCAACTGCTCGACCATGATATCCCGTCCGGACGCGGTATCGCCGACGTCGGTTCTAAGCTCGATGATGTCCCACTCGCCGATCACCGTGGCAGCACTGTCTAACGGTCTGATCACGGCTCTGATGTTTTTCCGCAACTGGCGTATGAAGCGTTTGCGTACGGGTCGACTCTTGATGGAAATTTCAGGAAATATCTTAATCAGGAACAACATGGATAAACTCTATTGACGTGGAGGTGAAATAGGATCGAGAGCCAGGCGGGGAATATTGCCGATCTATGGGGTATTTCACTGGAAAAGCACTTTATTGGTGCGGTAATCTTGCTCGTGCACGCAATTAGTGCGTAATTAATCTCTGTACCGGCAAGCCTACCGTAAAATCAGCCTTTGCAGCCACCCCTTTAATGGCATATATTTTGCTCCTTCCGAAGCGCACAAGGCAAGTCAGGAAGAATTCGGCGGATAGTGTCTTCGCCACGAAGGGCAAACCCTTGTAACTCGTGATCGGAACTGGAGATTGGCTGCTTCGTGTGCAGCGTCGGCTGTTAAGACTTTTTGATGCAAACGGAAGTTAGAGAAACGAGCAAACGTCATCGCAATGTAAATAAGTGATTTAGGAGAACCACAGAAAATGAAATCTAAACTGGAATACATCTGGCTGGACGGATACAAGCCAACACAAAGCCTGCGCAGCAAGACGCTGGTAAGAGCCGACTTCGATGGTACCCTGGAGGCGTGCCCAATGTGGAACTTCGATGGCAGCTCGACTGAACAAGCTACTGGTGGCGACTCCGACTGCTTGTTGAAGCCAGTCGCCATCTATCCTGATCCTGATCGCGCCAGCGCCTACCTGCTGATGTGTGAAGTAATGAACTCTGATGGTTCACCACATGAATCCAATGCCCGTGCCACTATCGATGACGATGATGAAGATTTCTGGTTTGGTTTCGAACAGGAATATTTTCTCTGGGATCTGAAGACTAATTTGCCCCCAGGTTTTCCACCCGGTGGATATCCCGGCCCACAGGGTCCTTATTACTGTTCGGTTGGTGCTGGCAACGCCTATGGCAGGGACTGCGTCGAAGATCACCTGGACCTGTGTATCGAAGCCGGCATCAATCTGGAGGGCATCAACGCCGAGGTTGCGGCGGGGCAGTGGGAATTTCAGGTGTTCGCCAAAGGTGCCAAGCAAGCCGGCGATGAAGTCTGGGTAGCCCGCTACCTGTTAGAGCGCACGGCCGAACGCTATGGCCTGAGCATCAACTACGACCCAAAGCCACTGGGTAAACACCTGGACTGGAACGGTTCCGGCATGCACGCAAACTTCTCCAACGCCGCCATGCGAGATGTAGGTGATGAATCCATATTTACCAAAATCTGTGAACACTTCGGCAAGAACATAGATCGCCATATCAGCGTCTATGGTGCCGACAATGACCAGCGTCTGACCGGTGAACATGAGACTCAAGCGATCGACATGTTCAGCTACGCCGTATCTGACCGCGGCGCATCGATCCGTATCCCGTTGACGACGATGCAGGATGGCTGGAAGGGTCGACTGGAAGATCGTCGAACGGCGTCGAACGCCGACCCCTATAAAGTGGCCGCGGTGATTATCAAGACCACCAAGGAAGCCTTGGCTTAAATCGCCGGCAGGTCCTGAGAAACTTAGTCTCCGAATCGAGCCCGGGTAGCGCCTACCCGGGCTCGATTACGCCCTATCGACGACCTTAATCACCATTACTGCAGGCCGAATTCGTCACACATTTAGGGGGAACCGTTAATATGAGAGCCCTGTGACTCCAGGACACTGCCCTCATCTTGCATAATGCACCGTTTTGGTGCACCATACCCTTGGACCGTCTTGCTAAACTGCCCTTCCCGGCTCAAGTTAACCGAATAATCGCTCTGTAGAGCCCATCTAGCTGCCCCATCGGTGTTGGTTTACTAATTGCATAGAGGTACTCCTAGCAATAGGTACTGCTAGCAATAGGTACTGCCAGCTATAGGGACTGCCGGCGCCCTGAGCACTACCCGATCCAAGCAAAGTGCAAGCGTGGCCGGC
>JADFIJ010000071.1 GCA_022566775.1 Pseudomonadota bacterium
GGGATATCTCAGGGACAGATCCTTACTACAAACCTAGCTCCTCTCTGAGCTTGGCGAAACGTGCCTTGGTCTCTGCCTTATCCAGTTTGCGCTCAATTTTTTCGGGCAGGGGTGTAGGCAGTTCAATACTCAGGGTTTCGCCTCTGATGACCCGCTGGCATAAGAGCGCGTAATGGTAGTCAAACACTGGAAACGCCGTGGCTTCCGCCGTGTTGGCCAGCAGATACCAGCCGCTTGCGTTGCCGGCATGGTAGACCGCCTCGTGACTCCAGTGAAATTCGCGTTTGGGCGATGGCGCGGCACAGGCCTCCAGATAGGCTTGCCTGGCCGGGGGCAGGCCAAAGAGATCCAGGCCCTGCTCACAGGCGCGTATCAGGGCGGCAATAGACGGCAAATAATCCTGGGTCCTGATGACCTGCTTCGCCGCCTGAACGATCTGCAAGGGGGTGAAATTTTCCAGGCTACTGAGCCAATATTTCTTCGCGATGACCAGGCTCTCGGCCTCGGCAAAGGCCTTGTGAAACTGGTTGTGGTAGGCAAATTCGAACTCCGCGAAGATCTGGTTGATAGCGTCGACATGATCCATGCCGTCCTCATCACCGAAATTTGCTTCCGGCTCCGCAACCCGATCCGTTACAACCGCGGCAACGGGCTTATTCTGCCCAACTTCTGTCGGCGATTTTTTGGAATTTTTCTCTAACTTTTTGCTGGTTCGATCCAGCAATTGATTGATCTTCTGCATAGGTCTTGTCCGCACCATCCAACTGCTTTAGTTGTCTTGCCCAATCTTTCTTTATGAACTGGAGAAATATCGTATTCCACGAAGGCTTGACCTGTTGGCTGTCTTTCCAGTACATGACGAACTCTGGAATCTTACGCCGGGCGTAGTCCGCTTCGATTTCTGCCAGCTGTAGTATTTCATAAAAGTCGGCACTGGGCTGCCAGTCAGCGCCAATCTGCCTCGGTATGTCATCATAGGCAAACGATGCTGAAAATTTCGCCCACTGGCGTCTGATATGTTCGATAAACTTCGTGTTCCAGGCACCGTTCACTATGCCCCGTTCGCGCCAATACAAGACGAACTCCGGAATCGCGTCCTCGATAAAACTTGGATTGACACCGGCAATCTCCAAGATGCCCACGGCGTCGGCATTCGGTTGCCATTCGGCGCACATGACGCTGGCCAACTCGTAGGCACCCCTTCGCGTCTGCTCTTCCCGCCACTGCTTCAATGCGTGTTTGCAGAAGGCGCTGCCCCAGGAGAACCGCGCCTCACCTCGCTCGCGCCAGTAGGCCACAAATTCCGTCACCAGTGAGCGGGCAAACTGTTCCGGTATTCCCTGTTGCTTACACTGCTGCATCCAGCCGTCATCCGGCTGCCAGTTCGGTGGCATCAGTGATGCTGTGCCGGTAGCGATCGCCGCACCGGACCGCTGCGATGGCCTGGTTTTCGTGGCGGCGACATTCCCGTCGTCGACCTCATCGATGGCAAAAAAATAATTGCTGGAAGCCTGTGGGTCCGGGTCGATCAGCAACAGGCCCAGATTCTGCAGACTGGCCTGCACCCGCCTGATGTCAACGCTTGCCCAAAAAGGAAAGGCTTCTTGTAACTTGCCATCATCCAGTTCCAGCCAGTCGAGGCTTTTCGCCTGCGGACGTTTTACCGTCGCGCCGTGGCTTATCAGGTCCGCAAGCACCTGCAGCATGACCGCCTCTTCCAGACCTATGGTAGAAGCCAGGGTCGGCGAAATTGACAGCGGTCTTTCCGGCAATAATGAAGAGGTCATACTGCGTAAAAATCTGAATCAGGTGAATAAAACAGGCTGACAACATTGGCGTGGCATTGTAGATACCAAGGTTGCGATGGACTGCGTATCAAGAATCCTATCACAGCGAATTGGCTTTGTCGGCAAATTCAATCCGCCACCCCGCCTGTTACAATCGAGATGTTTTTTACCCCCTTGCAATGGGATACTTACGGTTTCACACCCGTGCGATTTCGAGCCGCAGACGATGACAGCAAGCGACGAATCCACCGTGGCAGACTTTCTTGTTGATGAGGGTTTGCCGGAGAGTTACAGGCGAGACGCATACGATTGGTTTCTGCCTTTGATCGACCAACTCGCAAACCAGCTTGCAGAAGTTGGCGATGGGACCCCCGCGACGACGATGGTGCTCGGAATAAGTGGTGCGCAGGGCACCGGCAAGTCCACCCTCGCCAAACTCATCGAGGTGGTTCTGACAAGCCGAGGCAGGAGAATCGCCAACCTCTGCATGGATGATTTCTACCTGTCGCGAACACGACGACAGCGACTGGCGGCAGATATTCATCCCCTGCTGGCGACCCGGGGGGTGCCGGGTACTCACGATACCGCGCTTGCCATCGCAACCATAGCCGACCTGCGGGCAGCGACTGCGAGCTCGGTAGTCCATTTACCTCGATTCGACAAGGCGATCGATGATCTGGTTCCGGTCGGCGCATGGCCAGGTTTCGAGGGCAGGGCCGACCTCATCATCGTCGAGGGATGGTTCCTGGGGGCAGAACCACAATTGCATTCAGAGTTGGAAGCCGCCGTGAATGCGCTCGAAGAAAATGAGGACCATGAAGGGCTGTGGCGAGCTTACGCCAACGCGCAATTAGGGGGCAGCTATCAGCAATGGTTCGCCTGTATCGATCACCTGATCTTGTTGAAAGCGCCAGCTTTCGAACAGGTAAAAGCCTGGCGCAGCTTGCAGGAAGTGAAGCTGGCGGCACGGTCAAAGAGCTCGGGTAGTAGCAGGGGGATCATGAACGGAAAACAATTAGAGCGCTTCATCGCGCATTTCGAAAGACTGACCCGCCACTGTCTCCAGTCTCTCCCCGGCAAGTCCGATCAGGTTTTCTATCTCGACGCGGATCACCGGGTCACGAATCACCATGTAATCAAGAAGGCACCTGCTTAATCCGGCAGCGCTTCCACCAGCTTCGGTTTTCTTCGCAGCAAAGGCTGTACCCAGACCCGCAATACCAGCACCGATAAGAGAATCGCCGTCAACTGCTGCCACAGCGCATAGGATTCCCCATGCGCCTGCATGGTTATCTGCAATGACCAGCCAAAGGCCTGGTAAAATTCATTGAGCGCGAGACCGCAAACAATCGCTGTGCCGATGACGCCGACCAGGTAGGCAGCCAGTGCGCGACTGCCCAACTGCGCTCTGATCACACCCATGGTCGCAATATTGGTAGCGGGCCCGGTCAGCATGAACACCAGCGCCGCACCGGGAGACACGCCGGCGAACAGCAGACCCGCCGCCACCGGAGTAGATGCCGTTGCACAGATATACATGGGCAGGCCAACCAACACCATCACCAGCATGGCCGCGACACCGTCCCCCCATTGCAAAAAGAACGATTGCGGTACCACCGCGGTGATCACCGCAGCCGCTACCAGGCCGATGACCAGCCACTTAGCCGTATCTGAAATCATTCTGCCATAGCCATATTCGACGGCGTCGACCAGTCTCTGGCCGAGGCTGGTCTGGCTAACCGGCTCTTCTTTCTTGCCTCCACAGCAGGCACCCGTACTCGAGGCGGATACTTCGAGCACATCCTGGGTGTCGGTAGCATTGACCAACACCCCCGCTACCACCGCACTCATCAATGCACTGACAGGTCGGGCGATTGCAAATACCGGCCCGAGGATGGCATAGGAAAAGGAGATGGAATCTACGCCGGTTTCCGGTGTTGCTACTAAAAAGGAAGCAGTGGCGCCTCTCGAGGCACCCGCTTTCCGGATCGCCAGGGCGGTGGGAATGACACCACAGGAGCAAAGCGGCAGCGGAGCACCGATAACTGCACCTTTTACGATTGACAGCAGGCCAGGTTTGGCGAGTTGGCTCTGTATCCACCGACTGGGGATCACCTGCTTGATGATGCCGGCGAGTAAGTAGCCGATCAGCAACCACGGCGCACTTTCAATGACGAGATTCCAGAATATGTTGAGTAAGTTCATCTGCCATGACTCCCCGAGCGCAGTCCTTGCTCAATTTCCCTTTCCTGCTCCGCCTCCAGGGCTTCCATGATCGAGCAATGGGTGGCGCTTTCGGGTCCACCGCAGCAACTATCCAGCAGGATTTGCAGCGTCTGCTGCATACTTTGTAATTCGGCTATGCGGGTGTTCACCTCCTCGAGTTTCGCCTCGGTAATATCGGTGACGTCCTGGCAGCTATGGCTGCTCTTGTCTACGCGGATGGAGAGCAACTCCGAGATGTCGTTCAGTGAGAATCCGATGTGGCGTGCGCTGCGCACGAATTCTACCCGCCGTACATCGGTGTCGCTGTAATAGCGATAACCTGCCTCAGAGCGCTCACTGGCGCTGATGAGACCGTGCTTCTCATAGAAGCGCAGCGTGTGCGTGGAAAGTCCGGTGCGGGCGGATAATTCACTGATCTTCAGCATAGGAATCCTCTTACTGGTTTGCTCGAACTCACGGCCTTCTGACCGAATCAGCGCCATTATAAACCTTAGAGTCAGGTCTAAGGTCAACCGTTTCTTGGTTTTTGTTTTGGCAGAGGATTTGCCACCTGGTTCAGAGCTGTTTGAGACACGCTAGTCGAGGACAGATCTAATCCAGGCTGCGATATCGGTGATCTCCTGGGGACAGACTGCATGTTCCATGGCATAACCATGGTATTGAGGTTTGAAGCCGCGGGATTCGAGGGTTTCGAGGCTCTTGCGGCCGAGGGACTCGGGCAATACCGGATCCAGACTGCCATGACAGATCATGATGGGAATCTGGTTCTGGACCGGGTCGATCTCGATGCTGTCTGCGGTAGCGAAGTAGCTGGACAGGGCCATTATTCCAGCCAGCGCCTGTGGATAGGTCAGTGCCGCCTCATAGGAAACTGCGCCACCCTGGGAGAAACCGGCGATAATGATGCGCCTGCTGTCCACGCCCCGTTCGAGTTCTCTATCAATCAGTTGATGTACCCAGCGCGCCGACTGCCTTAATTGTTCTTCATCCACGTGGCGATCGATATCCATCTGTTTGATGTCATACCAGGCCGGCATGACGTAGCTATTGTTGATGCTGACGGGGATCGAGGGTGCATGGGGAAAGATAAATCGGATGCCGAACTGATCTGACAAATCGAGCTGCGGGACCAGGGGTGCAAAATCGCCGCCATCGGCTCCCAATCCGTGTAACCAGATCACCGAGGCATTCACTTCGGCTCCCTTGGGCGATTCCATTTCTATGGCTGGTAACAAATCCATAACAACCTCTCTCTTTCAATTCCTGTAAACGGCGCAGCGCGGCTTTGTGAGCCAGCATATTAGCACCACAGTCTCACTTCCTTGAAAAAGAGCTCTGACTCCCGATCTCGCTGGCAACTCGTGGTTTTGGATTCTTATTTTGGGCGATCTGTGATTTACTCGAAGCCGATAAAAATACAAAGCGCAGGTACTCCCATGTCCTCACATCTAAAAGACAAATTGTTTAACAAATCCATGCTGCATCTGGTTTTAGTCCTGCTGGTATCGATCAGCCTGTCGGGCGTCGAGCTATCGGCCCAGGAACACGGTGATTCCAGATGGGTTTCTACCTGGGCGACCAGCCCCAGCACCGTGGCCAATTCTGCAGCGGATCCAGCGACAGTAGAAGATCAGACCCTGCGCCTGATCGTTCATACCAGTGTCGGTGGCAGCAGTTTGCGGCTGCGCCTGTCCAACACCCACGGCGATCGGGCCATGAAAATTGCTGCAGCCTCGGTGGCTCTGCATGCCGAGGGCGCCTCTATTCGCCCTGGCAGCAGCCAGAGCTTGCGCTTTGGCGGCCAGGCCGAAGTCATTATCCCGCGCGGCGCGACAGTCATCAGCGACCCCATCGACTTCATGGTGCCGGAACTCACGAACCTGGCTGTCAGTCTCTACCTGCCCGAGAACAGCGGCTTCCTCACCGCCCACGCCCTGGCTAACCAGACCAATTACATCTCCGAATCCGGCAATCATGTAGCGAGCGTAAATTTGCCAATCGAAGCAGAGACAACTGCCTGGAATCTATTGACGGCGATCGATGTGATCAATAGCGACTCGGTTTCGGCCATAGCGATGGTTGGAGATTCCATCACCGATGGCTGGGGTTCGACTGACAGTGGCAATCAGCGCTGGCCCAATCATTTCGCGCGACGGCTGTTTGCAGATTCAAGCACCGCCAAATATGCCGTGCTCAATGCCGGCATTAGCGGCAATCAAGTGACAACCGAAGGCAATAGTCTGTTCGGACAAAATTTGCAGGCCCGATTCGAGCGCGATGTGCTGGCGCTCACCGGCGTCACCCACATGGTCTTGATGGAAGGCATCAACGATATCGGCATGCCTTCCATGGCCGGTGGCGCGCCGACCTCCGCGGTTCAGATTATTGCGGGATACAAGCAAATTATCGCCAGGGCCCACGCTCGCGGCATCAAGATATTTGGTGCGACCCTCACCCCGTACGAAGGCGCGGCCTACTATACGCCAGCAGGGGAACTGGTGCGGCAGGAAGTTAATGAGTTCATTCGCAATGGTGGCACCTTCGATGGCGTGATCGATTTCGACCGAGCCATCCAGGATCCCGCTAACCCGTCCCGCATCCTGCCCGCGCTGACAGAAGATAATCTGCATCCGAATGATATCGGCTACAAACTGATGGCAGATAGTATCGATCTGAATTTGTTCAGGTAAAACAGCTGGGGGAATGGGGTCAGGTCTTTGATTTAGGGAATGGGGTTAGATCACTTCGAAGGAAATTTCGTCCATCGAGATCCAGTTAGCCGAATCGAGGACGCTGAATCCCGGCCGCACCACGACCCCGAAAGCGGTGTAAACACCCAGTGCCAGTTTTTCCGGCAGCACTACATCGACCACGGGAAACGCTTGGGCCGCAGATAATGGCTGGGCTCCACGAAAACTGAGCACCTGGTTCAATGCGCTGACAGCAATGGTTTCACCCAGGGTTACAAAGGAGCCATCGGGAAATCTGATGGCGCTGTAAATATCCACTACCCCTGCTCCCGCCACATTTAGCTTCAACACCAGCGCATCTCCCGCGCTGAAACTGCGATGATTCAAGCTGAGTTCAAGCACTGCAACGAGATCGTCATCGTCTGCAGACGCTGGCGGTGCGACACAGGAAACAGGATCACCAGCACCTGCCTCGGCAGTCGGTAGTACCGTGAGGAACGCAACCAGATTCACTATGTCGGTAGCCGAAAGCTGGGAAGTTACCCCATGGAGATCGGCGGGATTTTGCTCTACCAACACCGCAGACAACGAAGCCGCCGAACCATCATGCAGATACGGTGCTGTTTTCTTGATGCCCCTGAGAGAAGGTGTATCGAATACCAGCCCCTTCTTTTCCAGCGCGCTATCGCCAGTACCCACGTCGTGTTGCTGACGGTCGGTATAGAGTGGCGGTTGATGGCAAGTGCTACAACCTGACTGCGCCGAATTAAAGAGCGCATTGCCTGCCTGCGCCTGCACACTCAGCATGCCGCCCGTATCGAGGCTGGTATCGGACGTGAAGGTGAGCGTCTCCATGTATCGAGCCAGATCATCGAGGTCATCGGACCTGCCTTGATTGGCTGGCGCTATGTCACAGGCAGGATCGCAATTATCCGAGCCGGTTATGAGCCCGGTGCCGGCCTGAATATTGCGAATGGTGCTTTCAACATCATGCAACTCGTCGAGATCACCGGACCAGTGTATGGGCAGGGTTTCACTTACACCCAAGAGGCTGGGTGTATTCCTGGGACCATCTGCAAAAAACCAGGTCCTGGCATCATGTTCACCATCGAAGTGGCAGGTGGCACAGGAAATCCACTGATCTCTGGCCAGGTCTGTCCGGTTTGAGCTATTAAAAATCTTTTTCCCGTTTAAGATTTCAGATTCCAGCGGTATTTGGCTTACCTGGAACTCATCGATAAGCTGGTCGCTCATGGTATCGATTACGCTCACGGTGCCCGCAAGGGAATTGTTGATGTAGGCGCGAGTGCCATCGATCGACAGCACAATACCACGTGGATTATCACCCACCTCCAGATGGGCCACGGCGGTATTCGAATCCAGATCGATGACCGACACATCGTTACTGGCAGCGTTTACCAAATAAAGTTTGTTAGCAGGGCTGCGAACCGCATCGATAGGAATCCCGACCGGCTCATCGACGATATCCACGGCGATTCTCTCACCACGAAGATCGGTCTCTGCCACAAGATCTACCACCGACACCACAGGAAATACCGTGGTATCAAACAGCAATGCCTCATTGCTGCTATTGGAGAGTGTTTGTGGCAGATAGGCCAATGCATTTTCACTGTCTATCTCGACAGATTGAGAAATGTTGGCGCTGGAACTCACACTAATGACCTTTGTCACCTGCATCAGCTCGATATCGATAATACTCAGTTTGCCACTGAAAAAATGGGTGACATAGAGTTGTGACCCATCGTCAGACAGGGCCAAACCTCTCGGCGCAAATTCTGTTGCTATGCGAAGGACAGGAAGGTAGGTTTTTCTATCGATTACCGATATCGAATTCGAACCCTGGTTGGAAACGAAGATATGCTGCTGTCCTGCTACGACGCCGAACGGTTCATCATCGACGGCAATGCAGCCTAAAATAATCTGGTCCTGTAGATCCAGCACGGAAACAGAATCATCAAACCGATTGGGAATGAAGGCGTAAACCCCATCAGAATCCACGGCGACAGTCTGGGGAGAATTACCCACAAAAATCTCAATCGGATTGGCAGATTCTGAATCAAGATCTACGATAGTTACAGAATTCGAATCCGTATTGACAACCACCAATTGAAGCCCGTCAGGGGTGGTTGCGATGGTCGAGCTCTTGCTGGCGCTGTCAGCACTAGCAGTCTCTGCATGAACAATCAGACAGAGACCACAGAACAAATATTGAAACTTCATCTAGTGCTCGGCATTACAATATTCATTCATTAATCGTGAATGATAATTGCGCCACCGACAACCAGTTAGATTCGACAGACACATTATTGCCTGCCTTTACGGCGATGCCGAAGAATGTATATTCGCCGGCTTCTACGCCTTCGGGTAACGGTGTATCAATGATGGAGTAATGTAGTCCATTCGTTACATCCTGGCTCAGTGTATAGGGAATTATGACGTTAATATCGCTGAGCGTTAACGGATTCGCTATGGTCAAGAAAGCCCCGTTGGGGAACAAGAGTGCAACATAGAGATCAATATCACCATTCCCGCTAACATCCAAACTTACCGTTAACTGCTCACCAGTACTCAAGGAAGTGTCTGGCATATTCAATGTAACAGCTGCTGTAGTCGGCAGCGGAGGCTCCAGTGCCAGCAGTTCTTCACCCTGCAGCAGTACCTGGCGCGCACGGTACTCCGTATCACCTTGTTCATTGGTGCCACTGATCAAATAACTCAAGGTTATGGTATCCACACCATAGCGCTGATCAGCGTCCACTAAATCGATGTTCGGAAAATCTTGCGCCAAAGCCGAAGCATCGTAACTGTGGTTCAGACTCGAGGATGAACCCTGATCGAGAATAAATCCAGGCATTACGGTGGTGTAGTGCATCTCGGTATTACTCAGACCCGCAGCGCTCAAGGGCATGGTCACAATCTCATTACCGGGTTGGACGATGCTCTGGCTCGCCAGATTTACCGACGCTACTTGGGACGCAGGGCTGACCACGTAGAACTCGAATCGGCCCGCGTCGGACCCCAGTACATCGCCGGTGGGAAATGGTGCTTCAACTGGACCAGCGGAGGTCTGGCCATCGTGGGTGATACTGACATCGACGGTGTAAACGCCAGGCTCATCAACGGCGAAGGAGCTGGAGGGGTTATTGAAATAGCCCACTTGATTCGCCTGCCCGGAAATATTTCTAATCTGACCGCTGGGGGAGGTAACGGTGATCACCACCTTGGAATCGAGTGTTGGCGCAATCTGGCCAGAAAAAGAGGCCAGGTCGCCCACTTCCAGTATCGAACCTGCTCTTACCCCGAGCGGGTGAAAGAACATGTCAATGTCCTTCCCCTTAAGCGTCATGATCGGGCCGCCACTGGGACCGCCAGCAGCACCCTGAAAAGGGGGCATGGTGCGTCCCCCGATGGGGTCGTCATGGGGTGTCATTACCCACAGACCTCCGTAGGCGCCGTAATAATAAAAGTCATCATCCGGTGCTCGATAGACGGCTCCGGAAAACAGGAATTTGAAATCGTTCGGGAGATCTCCGTTCGCGCCATTTCCTAACTGATGGTTATATGAATCGTCGAAGCGCCAATAGGTATTGCCAGTATCGTCCTCGGAAACCGCCTCCCGTGCCGCCACTCCTGGTTTTGCCGCGCCGCTGTAAAAGTAAGCCCAGTGATTGCCAACGGCGTCGGGATTCAGCAGAGGGCTGAGATCGGTACTGGATGATGAAAACAAGGGAATTTCACCGTTCGAAATCCTGTCTTCCAAGTCAAGGATGCTACCGACGCTGATATAATTTGGCGACTTTGGTGCTCGTTGTCGAAAATAATTAGCCAGTGTCCCGCTGGGGTCCTGAAGTGAAGCCATCAGCAGCATCGCGGTCCCGTTGGTACCCTCATGTTCCGCCTCCTTGAAGGTGTCTTCCATCCACACCACGTCGCCATTGGCGAATGGAAAATGAAGGTGTGAGCCCTCAACTTCACTATTGCCCTTAATGTTAAACCACTGTGGTCTAGTCGCGGCGCTACCAATATCGCCGCCACGGCGCCCATGCGTGATGATCGGGCTGTTGGGAGTCGCGACCACCGAACCCCAGCTGCGGCTGCCCATCCACATCGATCCATCATCTTGATCCACGTAGCTCACCGTGTAATCCACCCGGTATTCACCGGGGCTGGAGAAGGTGATCAGTTGATTGTCACTGGGATGAAAATAACCGAAGCGGTTGGCCTGGCCGAAGACTACCGATTCTACCTTCTGCTCCGGGTCAGAATTAGGATAATGGGTCACTCGCACCTCGACGTCGGCCGGTATACCGGGCTGCACGATAACGCTGGGCGCAAACACATCTCCCACTTCAAAGGGTGTGTTGGGAAACACGCCAAATTCCAGGTCGAGTGCCTTGGCAACATAGACCTCATAGGTGCCACCAGCCTCATACCGGGTGCCGTAAATGTCATCGATAGACCCGGTCATGGTGATGGTATGCAGACCATACTGGTCGAAGCTGACATCAAAGCCCGAGTTCAGAGTGGTCAGGCCGTAGTACTGCTTCGGTTGATTGCCCGGAAGTGCTTGGCCAGACCTGGAGGATCGCGATTGTATGTAAGGCTGAGCGATGGGGACTGTGCCGAGATTCTGTACTGAGCCGTTGGGCGCTATGACTTGTACACTGAGCTGGCCCGATGGGAAAGCGAATGGAATGGTGGGTGGATTAATCCAGCCACGGTTACCGGCACCCACTAGCGGCGCAAAAGGCTCAAGGCGATAGGTAAAGGCTTCGCCAGTTCTGGGATCGATAGCCGGCACCACGAAATCATTGGAATTTGTCTTTACGTTTCCCGCTATGCCCAGGCGATCACGATCTTCCAGCGCTACCGTACCGCGTGTGCCATTGCTGAAATCGTTCAATCCCAGTACCCAGCTCAGGCGCGGTGATTGGCCGGGATTCACATTGATGAGGGTTGCCCCACCGGTGGCAAACAGCAGGTCGGAGTGGTGGGGAAACACATCTTCGGTATAGAGTGTGTCTTGCTCCAGGCCGGATATGATGGGTCCAATGCTGTCAGTACCCCCTGTCGCAAGGACCAGCTGATACACGCCGTTGGGCAGATCGACGGGAAGCTGATAAACAAGTTCCCATGAGGTTTCGCCGGTGCGATCACTGGTCTGATTAAAGACACCCAGGGTCAACTGGCCGATCTCGACCGGATCCTGAGCGTTTCTGCGATTGATCGGAATACCACTGGGCGTGAGAAAATGAGAAGAGAACTCCGGGTTCGCCATTTCCTGCTTGCCGTTGCCATCGAAAACGCGCTCAAGATAAACTGGATTGCCGTGCATGATCGGAGTATTGCCGTCAATGTTTCTTGAATAAATCTTCGCGGTTCCACTTAATGTACCCGATTGACCTGCCGTCCAATCGCGGGATTCCAGATTTCCCCACAGCCAAATTTGCCCCACATCGACGCCACCATCCGATGACACCCTGACTGGATCAAATCCACCATTAGCCGCCAGTTTTGTGCCAGTAGCAAAGGCGCCGGATTGCTCGCCGGAAACCGGGACGCGAATAATCGTGCCTGGTGCAATGGCTGGATCTGCGTTAAAAGCCATTAGCCCGGTATGATCATTGTGAACCGAGAGGTAGCTACCTTCCGGTGCAAACATCGGTACTTCGAAACTACCATCTGCATTGGAGGTACCAATGGTGTACTGTCCGGTCTGCAGGTTGCCGACACCAATCGTTGCTAGCGAGGAGGCGGCGCCAGCGCTACCTGTGATCATGGCAATGCCGCTGTCATTGGCTGCTCCAACGGATATCAAGGAGGCTATAGGGGGATCGTGGCTAAATAATTGCCCATTCGCCAGCGCTTCCGGTATGACCACATCGGTGACATTACCGTTGCTGGCATCAACAGAGATCGCGCTGAAATACGCGCCAGCTCCCCCAATGAACGTCCCGTCATCGCTGAAGAACGATTCCGCTGTAACTTGCACAGCATAAGTTCCCGCCGGGACTGTTGCCTGAAATGATTTAGCTTGCTGGTTGACCTCCGCCCAGGGGCCATTGAAGCCGTCACTGCCATCGAGTTTGTTGAGGCGCACCTCGAACAAACCGCTTGAATCAGCAGGGACGGAGAATGTTCCGGAGATGGTAACTTCAGATTGCCCAACTACTGTCGTTGAAACGAAAATTGTTAAAGCGAAAATCAGATTTCGAGCGTGTAGCACTGCAGATACAAATTTATGCATCATAGGGAAATTCCTAAATCAGGTTCTTAGCAGGTTAATGTGTTACAGACATAAAGCGCTGAAGAACGGCGGCTTATCATTTCAGTATCTTCTCGTGACCAGTCCGAGGACCGGCGCGAACTACGCTGTGTGATATCCCTTCTTGTAATTGATTGAATGTTATAGGCCACCGATGATGGTGCCGTCACAGACGGCATCTCAGACCCAAGGCATTACAGTGGCAGATAGTAACAAGAAGTGGGAGGCTAGTTGTAGGAAAAGCTCAACATATGGCGGATCGCTGCACTCAAGAGGGAGAAGCTGACTATTTACCCGCCACGGTTCGACATTTTCCCTATTAATGCCTACCAATAAGATAGCAATGGGGTCAGGTGACTCTATGACCGCACCTGGGTGGGCGGCCTAGTGGCCGCCTCCACCACCGTGATCGATCGCTGCCGGTAAAGCCATCGCCGTCAGCTTCGGTCCGTTTTGCAGCATCAGGTACTGATGGCCATCGTGTTGATAAGTCATCATGCCGTAGCGACTGAGGGCAGATACTTCCAATCGCGCCAGTTCCTCACCCGTCATCTTGTCCACCGCAAACAGATGTGGTGTGCCGTCACCGATGCTACCGGAATAGATCAGCATATTTTTCGTCACCACCATGGCGGCTTTGGCGCCAGAACCGGTGTTGCCGATATCGACACCGGCGAGCAGCGGATGATTGGCGATACTGTCCGGGGTTTCGCCTACCGGCAATGTGAACAATGTATCACCGGTGTTCATGTCGATGGCCTGAATACGGCTGTAAGGGGGCTTGGTGATTGGAATCCCCTGGATGCGGCCGGGGGAGGTCGAGCGCACCACGGCGTAAGCGGCGAAGGTAGTCCCTGTCGGCAACTCCCAGCGCAGGTCGGCTTCCGCACCGGGGCCGAGTACCCTGGCGGTACAACCGGTGCTGGAGGTGACGTAGAGAATTCCGGTCTCAGGATCTGCCGCCGCAGGACCGGTGATATTGGCACCGCCGCCACCGCCGGGGCACCACAGCGCCGCCGTCTTACCTAACTCGTTATCGTAGTGCAACGGTGGATTGAACATCGGTCCAAGCTGAAATTCCGCTACCGCTTCGATTGCGAGCCGACGTAATTCAGGGGTGAAGTCCACCAGATCATCGATGGACAAGCCCTGCAGATCAAATGGCTCGGGTTTGGTGGGGAATGGCTGTGTCGTCGCCAGCTTTTCACCCGGCACCCGCGAAACTGGCACCGGTCTTTCGACGATAGGCCATAAGGGCTCACCGGTCTCCCGATTGAAGGCATAGACAAAACCCTGCTTGGTGGCTTGCATAATAGCCGGCACATCGCGGCCGTCGATATTCACATCCAGCAGTATCGGTGCAGTCGGCGTGTCGTAGTTCCAGATATCGTGATGCACCATCTGGAAATGCCAGGCGCGGCGCCCGGTGTCTGCATCCAGCGCAATCAGGCTCGCCGCGAACAGGTTATCACCGGGACGGAAGCCACCGTAGAAATCGATGGTGGCGCTGTTGGTTGGAATGTATACCAGGTTCAAATCCTGATCCGCCGACAGGGGTGCCCAGGAAGAAACGTCACCGGTCCATTGCCAGGCATCGTTTTCCCAGGTTTCGTGGCCGTATTCACCAGGTCGTGGAATCACGTTGAACTTCCACTTGAAGGCACCGGTGGCGGCATCATAGGCGAGAATATCGCCGGGGATATTCTCGATGCGGGACTGGTTATATCCTTGCTCCGCCGAGTTGCCGACGATAATGGTGCCATTCACTACAATAGGTGGTGAAGAGGAAGTAATGTAGCCGGTTTCCAGCGGAATGCCGTCATCGGGATCATAGGGGTGACCCAGATCGGCCAGCAGGTCTACCACCCCGGTGCGGGGAAAACCCTCGATGGGCACTGGTTTGCCGAAGCCTAGCAAGGGAATCCCGGTTTCCAGGTCCAGGGCCGTCAGAAAGAATGCCGGCGAAGTGATGTAGACCACCTTGCGGCCATTCACCTCGGCGATAGTGACGCCCTTGCCGTAGTCTTTGCGCATGGAATA
>JADFIJ010000072.1 GCA_022566775.1 Pseudomonadota bacterium
GACGGCGCGCAGCGCTGCCGTACCCTTCCACCTCAGCAGCTTGCACCCCTCCCGGGTGCTCTCGCTCGGTCAGGAGCCCAAAAGACGGTCTCCCTCGGTCGCTCGGTGCGGCGCTTTAATTGCTGATGTGAAAGGATACGGCATCCCATCGCTTGAGAATGCAGCGTGAACTCGAACCATTCGACTTCGACATTGGCATTGATTATAAAACTCTGAGTTAGATTGGGAACTGGGAGCAAGGCTACTCGTAATCCGGTGCAACCAGCCATTTTTTGTCGGTGGCCAGCGGGGCGGTGAGGGTGTGTAAGAAGGCTTCAAGCTGGCTTGCTTCGACGGCTCGCAGTCCCAATGGCTTGGCTTCGTTGTGATTTAGCATGGAGGTGGGGGCGTCGTTGTAGTGCTGGATGACTTCGGCGAGGGTCTTGAATTGTCCGCCGTGCATATAAGGCGCGGTGAGCGTGACATTACGTAGGGTCGGGGTTTTTTGTGCGCCCACCAGGTCGTTTTCGTCACGCGCGAAACGTAATTCGATGCATTCAC
This sequence comes from Pseudomonadota bacterium, assembly GCA_022566775.1. Lineage (GTDB taxonomy): Bacteria > Pseudomonadota > Gammaproteobacteria > Pseudomonadales > Pseudohongiellaceae > UBA9145. The sequence goes on from JADFIJ010000072.1 coordinate 541, forward strand.
TGGCGGCTGCGTCACTGAATTCTCCGAGACAATTAAACGGATCTTCGCGAGCCGTGCGAATGCCATCATACCTGCCCATTGGGGGCAGTTGTCCCGCAATAGCGAAGACACCGGTGTTGTGAAATTCATGATTGGTAAACAGCGGGCCATTATGGCAGCTTGCACATTGGGCCTTGCCCAGGAATAGCTGCAGTCCTCCTACCTCCGCCCTGGATAGTGAACCGGCTTGCATCGTACTCGGGTCGGTGGCGATGGCAGTGGCGTAGTCGTCAAATCTTGCCGGGCCGGGCAGCAGCAGGCGCTGATAGGCGGCCAGGGCCTTGCCGAGATTGCTGAAGGCCGTGCTTACAGCTATCTGCGCGTCAGTCTCCATGCTATTCCAGGCCGCCAGTCGCTCGGCGTTACCCAGGGGCGAGGCGGAATCTGGCAGGTGATCTGGTGCTGCTAAGGGGCCGAACAGATTTTCATACAATTCCCGGTAGCGCTGGTCGGCCAGGATCAGACGCAGGACGGCCACTCGATCGGTATCGTGTTCGACGGCGGCTTCCAACGGTGCCAATGCCTGCGACCATTGACTGTCCTTGCGGCCATCCCAATAAAACCAGGGGCTGTAAGCAATACCCACCAGGGACGGGGTGTGACGCGAACCCATGCCCAGCCCCATCGCCAGAGCCAGGCCGTCGGTAAACATCAGCTCGGGTTGGTGGCAGCTGGCGCAGGCAACCTTGCCGTTGCTGCTGAGTCGGGTATCGAAGTAAAGACGGTGGCCTAATTCGGCAGCGGCCGGATCATCCGCGAGGCGATTACTGGAATCCGGGGGCAGGTCCGGCAGGCTCGCCAGCGCCAGTGACTGTATCAGTCGAACCTCTTGCTCGGACCAGTGCTCCGGCAGTGGCAGCGCCACATAGCGCCAGGCCAATACAGCCACCAGCAGCAGGGAGGGTATCACCAGGAATTTTTTCATCAGAGCTGGAATTCTATGGAGGTGCTGTGGACCTGGTCGCCGACCCTGAAGTCGATCACGATCTGCCATTTGCCAGGCATATGAAAGCGCATTCCCTCGAGTAGATAGGTACCATCCCTGATTTCCTCGGTTACCTGGGGCTGTGTCGGCAGGCCGTGATCATGATCTGGCATGCCGCCGGTAACGGTAATCAGGGCGTTGCTTACCGGCTTGCCGTCGGCATCGGTGATTTCGATGTGCCAGCTATGGATGCGGTTGATTTCCAAAGGTGATAGCTGGCTGAAAATCTTCACCGAGTAACCATCGCCGCTAGTGCCCACGAGATCTGGCATGGCGGACTCTACGGCGCCGAACAGACTCGATCCTGCCACTAAAACCAGCGCGAGCCACAGGGTCTTTGTAAGGGCACTTCTGAAGAATGGCATACGGTCTCTGCGTGATCCGAAGCGTACAGGGCAGGGGGTTAGGGCGCTATTGCCGGCGAGGGATTTTACCAGAGTTTCGCGGGTGATGGTCAACTAGAGCATCACTGTATTATTCAGAGCTGCCCTAGGCTTTTTCCAGCAGCGGGGGGTTGTTCTTGTAGTGAAACTCCTCCAGCTTGATATCGTCCATTCCGACCTGGTCGAAAGGATTTTCCAGCGCAATTTGCACGTTGTACAGGGAAATCAGGATGAAGCCATGCATGATACCTAGGGCGTATACAATCCAGGAGGCTTCGGTGCCGAGGTCGTAAACCAGGGTTGGAATAAACAGGAATGGAAACATATAAATAAAGATCAGACAGTAGGCCCTGAGACTGACCGGTGTGCCATGCATTTTTATCCCCACGGTATTTTCAATGCTGCCGTGCACGTCTTTGAGAAAACGAATTATCTTGATGGCGATACTGTTGGATATAGAATCCCGGTTATCATTCAGGAAGCAGAATACCTCGTCGATTTTCTCACGTACATTATCCGGCTCGTTTTCTTCACTCCGCAGGACTCCAAAAAACGCGATGGAAATAGCATTGAGTTTGTCTGCAACCTGCTTCTTACTGCTGTCACTAAGCTTGGCATTGATGGCAAAGCAGTAATAAACGGCATTCAGGGATGATTTGAAGATGCTGAGTAGCCTGATGACATTGTCGCGTCGCTTGAAGGCTGCCCTGATGGTGAAAACCAGGGGAAAGATCACGGCGATACTCAAAAACATGACGTTCAGGTTGAAACTGAAATTGTAGGCATAACAGAGATAGGTGACGCCAATGCAGAGCAAGACCACCTGTGCTGTCCTTCGATCGATGATGGAAAGATACTTTTTCATTATTATCCCCGGCAACCTCTACACCGATGCTAATCAAGAAGTTATTGAAAGTAAATTCAAATTTGCAGCAGTTGCGGCTATTCGGGTGAGACGTTACACTCGGCTGAAGGTGTGACTGTCCCAGGGTGGGGTCGCCATAGTCACGCGGGGACTCCATATCACGCACAGCGTGCAGCTTTGAGGTAAAACATCATGATAAAACGTCTACCGCTGCTGTTATTTCCAATCTTGGTCAGTTTATCGCTCGAAGCGGCGGGAACTGATCCACTTTTTCAATCCGCCGAGCGCCTCGATATCACCATTACAGCACCCTTCGGTCGCATTGACAAAGAGCGGGACAAGGAAACTGAGTATGAGGGTGTACTAAGCTACGTCGATAGTGCGGGCGCGACCGTGAGTCTCGACCTTGTATTGGAGGTGCGGGGAAATTATCGCCTGATCAAACGTAACTGCCGATATTCGCAATTGTGGGTGGATTTAAAGCGTGGACAGCTGGAAGGCACCTTGTTTGCGAATCAGAATCGCCTGAAATTGGTGGTTCAATGTGGCAGGCAGAATCGCTATACCGACTATCTCGTCAGGGAGCAGCAGGCTTATACCCTGTTTAGTGAGGTATCTGACTACGACTTCGGTACTCGGCTGTTAAATGTGACCTATGTTGACAGCGAAGATGAAGATGATGTCCGCACTCACATGGCCTTTTTCATCGAACATCAGAATCGCCTGGCAGATCGGTTCGGCATGGACAAGGTTGAGTCGAATGGTATTCCCAGGGATGAATTGAATGCGCGTCAGGGTGTGTTGGTATCGCTGTTTATGTTTCTGATTGGGAACACTGATTATTCAATAATCAGAGGCCCAGAAAACGATGCATGTTGTCATAACTCGAAATTGCTGGTGAATGCCGATGGTGAATATTTTGCCATACCCTATGACTTCGATGCCTCGGGATTTGTGGATGCCAGTTACGCACCGGAGCCAAACCCGAGTTTCAATTTACGTGGCAACCGCTCGCGTTTATACCGGGGGTTCTGCGTACCCGACGAAATATTCAGTGCCGCCATTAAAACCTACCAGGACGCAGAAGAGGCGTTAAATAACATAATTGACGACACCACTTACATCGGTGGCCGCGCAGTGAATCGTACCATAAAATTTGTTGACAATTTTTATGAGATCATCAACGACCCACGCAAATTGGAACGACGGCTTTTAAGAGATTGTCGTTGATAGAGCCGGGCTGGAACTGAATTGAAGCCGTTTACCAAAAATTCGCTACTGGGGTTTTTGCTGGTATTCACAAGCTGTGTGCTGCAACTGGCCACGGCGGAAGATCAGTGGCATGGCGTTGCGCGCATCGTCGCCGTGGGTGATATTCACGGCGACTACGAAAATTTTGTCAAGGTGCTGACCGCCGCCGGACTCATCGATCGCAGAGGCAACTGGGCGGCCGAGGACACCCATTTTGTGCAGCTGGGCGACTTGCCGGATCGTGGCCCCGATACCGATGAGATCATCAAGCATATGCAGAAGCTGGAACGCCAGGCCAGGCGGAAAGGTGGCATGGTGCATGCCCTGATTGGGAACCATGAGGCCATGAATGTCCTCGGGGATCTGCGCTATGTTCATGCCGGCGAATATGAGGCGCTACGGAGTCGGCGCGCAGGTACATTGCGCGATAATCTGTATGCACGATTCGTGGCCCGCCTGCTGGCGGCGGATTCGGAGTTTGTGGCCGACGATGCCCATAGAGAAGAGTTTGACGGTCTCTATCCACTGGGATTCGTTGAGCATCGCAGGGCCTGGAGCGAAGATGGGGAGTTCGGGAGTTGGGTGCGAGCGCACAACGCCGTGATTAAAATAAATCGCTCCCTGTTTTTGCATGGTGGCATCAGCCCGGAAGTCCTGGGCACCAGCATTAGCGCGATCAACGATAGCATTCGTTCCGATTTGGGAGGGGCGCTGGAGGAGGTGCTGGGCCTGTCTGAGATGCAGGGCGGGCCCTTGTGGTACCGCGGCCTGGCGAACGGCGACGAAGCCCTGGAACGAGCCCATGTCGAGGCGGTACTGGCTTTCTATGATGTAGACCGTATCGTTGTTGGTCATACCCCGGGTCTGGGCACAATCGTTCCCCGCTTCGGCGGCAAGGTGCTGGTGATCGATACCGGAATATCGGCGTACTATGGTGGCCATATGGCCAGCTTGTTAATAGAAGGTGATAAATTAACCGCGCTGCAGAATGGCGTGGCGCGGCCCGTGCCGCTGGGCGAGGAACCCCTGCTGCCTTATTTTCGATCTATAGCCGAACAGGAATCGATGCCTGCGGCTCTGCAGAATTTAATTGACTCACTGAGCTTGGCCCCCCAGCTCAGCAACTAACAGTCTGCTAGATCGTAATAGGATTGAATAGCAGACGATATGGATCGGGAATCAAACCGGCGGTGGCGGTGAGATACCATAGATTGAAGATAAACACTGCTGTGTGTGCCCAGATGTTTTGGGTTAATGCCGGAATCAGAAGGATCAGAATAAAACTCACACCAATAGCGCCCATCGGTGTACCGAGTATTACCCAATCTGCGATCTGTGCCATGGTAACGAAGGTCGCCATGCCAAAAAAAATGGGACCACGGCGAGACATATAATACTCCCGTAAATCCGGATTCTCATCCGACCCCACAACTGGCGTAATTGCAAAGGCGACGAGCACGATAAACAGCGTTGGAAAAATACGGCGTCATAAAAAAGGGCAAGCTCTCTCGAACTCGCCCCTTTTTATTGCGTTTGGGATCAGTGTTTGCGGGGCCAGCCCTGCAAACCTGAGCTCTCTAGAGAGCTACGATATCTTCGGCCTGTGGGCCTTTTTGACCATCGGTAACGATGAACTCAACTTTTTGGCCTTCCGCCAGGGTCTTGAAGCCAGAACCTGAGATTGCGCTGAAATGTGCAAACACATCCGGGCCGCCTTCGCGTTCGATGAATCCAAAGCCTTTGCTTTCGTTAAACCACTTGACTGTTCCAGTAATTTTGTCAGACATACTAATTATCCTGTAAATATAATGATTGTTCCTGATAATTCAGGAGTTCGTGCTAGAAATAGGGACGTTACTTATAAATTCAGGACGAGGTATTACTTAGAAAACTTCGAAATGGGTATAAATAGAGTGCGGTCTTTCAAGCTGCGGGCAGTTTACCGGCAAATAGCCAGATGTCAATGAAATATTTAACTATCCATAACTCCCGTAAGCGCCGTGGCATATCGCTCGCAGCGCTTCAGCGGCACGGGTGTGCAGCAATCGATTAGGTCTCAGGGTCTTGCCAGCAACCACCATTTCAGGGTACTGGTGACCAGTTCTGCCGCATCCTGCTGCACGAAATGATTGGCGTTCGGTGCGGCGACGATGGTGGTATCGCCGTCGTTCCAGTCCCAGGTATTGTTGAGGCCATCCGAATGCAGGGCCGTGTCCTGTAAGCCGTGAAAGACCAATAATGGCACGTCGAGTTGCGGAGCCGGGGGTGGCGCCGGCGTGTTACTCCCCGCCCTGGGGTAGTTCTGCTTGTAGTATGCCAGCATGCCATCGAAACTGGATTGTGCAAATGCCTCGGTATAACGGACCCTGGCATCCGGGTCCGACACCCAGAATGAAAGGGTCTGGGCGGTCATTGGCCCACCAAACAGAATATCCGGATCGGTCGGCGAGCCCTCGATGAAGGTGCGGGCATAGCTGCTATTTTCCTGTTGTTCCACGTTGTTCGCTAACTCGCGGGCCAGACCATTGGGATGGGGCAGGTTGAGGATGACCAGCTTGTCTACCATCTGCGGCAGCGCAAAGGCGAACTGCCAGGACACAATTCCGCCCCAGTCATGGCCGACGATGGTGGCCTTGTCTGCCCCGAAATGCCTGATGACAGCCGCTACGTCGCCAACCAGATAGCGCATATTGTAGTTGGCTTCGCCCTCCGGCTGGCCGCTGAGGTTGTAGCCGCGCTGATCGATGGCGACGACCTTGAAATCATCCTTCAGGCCTTCCATCTGGTGGCGCCAGCTGTACCAGAAATCCGGGAAGCCGTGGATCATGATCACCAATGGACCCTCACCCACGGTCGCATAGTGGATCTTGACGCCGTCGCTGTCGGCGTAGCCGTGTTCCACTTCGTCCCAGATATCGGCGATGGCGCCGCCAGCGAAGAATAGGAAGGTGGCGAGAAAGAAGAATTTGAGGCGGTGTCGCTTTTGCATGATAAATCTCGATTCAGGTTGGCGGTGTCATGTATTCGTGCGCTCCCGCTTTGCTAAGCGCGAACACCCGGAAGATCTGGATTAAAGCAGAATTTCGGCAATAATTTAAGCCATCGAACTGGGTTTTTAGATTATTCTGCGTGGGGGGCGGCCCGCAGAGATATTGAATAATTAGTCAGAGGCTTCTTAATTCAAATCCGTGGTAGCCGTTGCTCGCCACCTGTTCGCATTTCTCCACGTAGGACGGATAGCCGAGGTAAGGCATAAAAATTCTGGGTTTGCCGGGGATGTTGGCACCGGTGTACCAGGAATTGCAGCCGCTGGGGAACAGGGTCTTATTGGCTATTTTATTAACCAGCCTGACCCAGCGGGCCTCAGCCTGACTGCTGGCTTCAATCGTAGATACCGAATTTGCACGCAGTTGTTGCAGGCAATCGCCAATCCATTCCACGTGTTGTTCGATCGCTACGATCATATTGGCCAATACCGAAGGGCTGCCGGGGCCGGTGATGGTGAAGAAATTGGGGAATCCATGTACCGATAACCCCAGGTAGTTTTTCGGTCCATGCCGCCATTTTTCCTGCAAGCTCAGGCCCTGCCGCCCGCGTATATCGATACCCAATAAGGCGCCGGTCATGGCGTCGAAGCCGGTGGCCATAATCAGGATATCGAACTTATATTCCTTCTCCGCGGTCTCGAGACCGGCGCTGGTGATGCGCTCGATGGGGCAGGCGTTGACATCGACGAGGCTGACGTTGTCCCGGTTAAATGTTTGGTAATAGTCGCTGTCCACACACAGTCGCTTGCAACCCATTACGGTTTGCGGGCACAGCAGTTCGGCCACGATGGGGTCTTTGACTATGCCGCGGATTTTGCGGCGGATAAATTCCGCGGCAGTTTTGTTGGCGTCGAGACTCGTAGCCAGATCGTTGAAACTGGCCAGAAAGGGCAGGCCTCCCGCTTCCCAGCGTTGCTGGTAGCTTGACTCTCTTTCTGCTGCGGAGACTTCCAGTGCGGACAGGGAATTGGGGTTATTGTCCAGAGCGGCATAACGTTGCGAGTTTTGTGCGCGGAAGCGGGCGTAGTCTGCCTTAATTGTTCTCTCATGATCGGCATCCATGGTGGCATTGTGTGCCGGGATGGAATAACTGGCGGTGCGCTGAAAAATCGTCAGGGAGTCGGCCTGTGGCGCAATCAGCGGCGCTATCTGGATCGCTGACGAACCGGTGCCAATCATGCCCACGCGCCTGCCGGCGAAGTCTACTTCCCGATGTGGCCATTTGCCGGTATGCAATAGCGGGCCTTCGAAATCGTCGAGTCCGGGGAAATCCGGAATATTACAGCTGGACAGGCAGCCGGTGGCCATGATGCAAAATTGGGCCTGGAAGATTTCCCCGTTATCGGCGGTGATCCGCCAGTTGTCCCCGCCGCCGCTGCCTCGATTGTTAGCGCCGGCATTTGCTGCGATGAAGTGCATGGCACTGACGCGGGTGTTGAACCGAATGTCCCGGCGTAGGTCGAAGCGATCGGCAACGTGGTTGGCATACTCGAGGATTTCAGCCTGGGCGGCGTATTTCTCACTCCAGCGCCATTGCTGCTGCAGTTCTTCCGAAAACTGATAGGAGTATTCCAGGCTGGCGACATCGCAACGAGCGCCGGGGTAGCGGTTCCAATACCAGGTACCTCCGACGTCCTCACCAGTCTCCAACACCCGCACCGAGAAGCCAAGATTGCGCAGGTAGTGCAGCGCATACATGCCGGCGAATCCTGCCCCAACCACGACAACATCAAATTTTTGTATTGGCGCCATGTTGCTGTGAGTTCTCAAGACATCCCCAATAATGGCCTTAAACCAGGAACAACGAAGGCAGGCGTTCGACGAACCAGTATGTGGCGATCCCCCCCAGGCCATAGGCCAGACCGCGGTGAGCACTACGCAGTAGATCTGCGAGAAATTTCGTGATCAGCAAGTTAACCACGATGAGCACACAAATAAAGGCGACCTGACCCGCTTCTACACCCAGGTTAAAGAATAGCAGGGCCAGTGGAATATCCGCCTCACGGAGACCGATATCACCCAGGGCGTTGGCAAAACCGAAGCCGTGAATAAGACCGAAGGCAAAGGCAACCACCCATGGCTTGGAATGTACCAGTGTCTGCCGCCCCCTCTGGCCCATGATGATTTCCCTGGCGAGAAACATGATCGATAGTGCGATCAGCACTTCGATGGGCGCGTTTGGTACCGGGAAAATGCCCAAGGCGGCGCAGGCGAGGGTGATGCTGTGGGCGATGGTGAAGGCGGTGACTGTCTGTATGAGCTTCCAAAATCCCTGCAATAACAACAACAGGCCGAGGATGAACAGCAGATGATCGATACCGAACAAAATGTGTTCGGCTCCCAGTTGCAGATAACGGGCAGCAAGACTGCCCAGCGAGCCGGCGCCAGCCTTTAATTCGCTCAGTGGCACCTCGATGCTGATCCCATCACCGGGGAAAAAACCGGAGACACTGCTGCCGTCCTGCCAGTTTGCGACCAGCACGACGCCCTGAAAAGACCAGGGAAAGGAGATGCGATCGTCTGCGTTCAACGCTGGATCGCATTGAAATCTGTAGCTGAAATTCCCGGGGGCGAGACCCACGCAGCGTGCCGGCAAGATTCGCTCGATGTTATACAGGGGCGGGACTTGCCGGTCGACGATGGACAGCCGATATTGATTGTTAGGCATTTCATCGATGAACACGCGGGCTACACCGGTGACATCGATATCGTGTGCCTTGGTCTGTGCGCTCAACAGACAAAGAAAAATGAGAAACAGCTGGGTTGAGAGGCGACGTGGCAGTCTGCAGCGCCCGCGAAGATCAGACATCATCAATGATAACAATGGAGTAGCGCTCCCACAATTTGTCTATCTCCTGCTGTAATCGCAACTCCTCTTCTGCGCCGATCCAGTCCAGTCGTACCCGGTCAATAATCTCCTCGAGGGGCGGAATCCGTGCTGAGACTTTCTGTGTCACCCTGAGCCAATGCTGGCCACGATTGCTGGCGAAGGGACCAATCCATTGGTTAATACTGGCAGCAAATACATTTTGCGAAAACGCATCTTCGAAAATATTGCTGAGATCGACAGGATTCACCCGTGGTAATACCGAAACAGTTCCTGCTTCGACTGCCAGCAGGGCATCCGGCTCCGCTTGGCTCTGTAACAGCGCCATCACTTCTGCAGCAAGGGGTTCAGTGCTGTTGAAAACCACTTCATCCGCCGTGACCATTGCCATGATTTCGTAGCGAGGGCGATTGCGCCGATAAAATTCCGCCAGTTCTTCAGCGCTGGGCTGGATTACGTTGGCACTCAATACGTGGCGCATTTTCTGGGCCAGCATGTCATGAATGCGCACGTCGTTATCCAGCCCCATCGACAAGGCTTCGCGTACCAGAATTTGCTCTTCCACGTAGGTTGAAGTAATTAGCTGGCGCTGCTCCGCGGATAGTTCTTCACCTCGACTCAGCTCCTGGAGGAATATCCTGGCGTCGATTTCCCGCTGACTGATTTCCAGCAGGTATTCATTGCCGCCCTGGGTAATGGCGTAGAGTGCGAAAATAACCGCAGCGATCAGGAAGAAGTGCAGGGTCGGTTCGCCGATGACAGCCCGAAGTGAGGAGCCAGGATGTTTTTGTTCTGTATTCATGGTTGCTTATCAGGCCGGTAGCCAGGCTTGTTGGCCCAGGAAAAGAGCAGGTTAAATTCTGTCACGGTCGGATGCAAGTTTTGATTAACAGTCCGCGCTGAAATAAGCTATCCAGCCGTCGAGGGCCGCGCGAAAGCCTGAGCATCACATTATTATTAAAGAGGTGCTCTTGCAAACATGAGCCAGTTGATATTCTATTATGGTCCCTGCAGTAGTCCCTGTAGCGCTATCAGGAGTACCAAAACTGGCCATGGAACACTTTATTTGTAAGCTGCTCGGCACCGTGATGACAGCGGCTGTCCTCGCCAATATGGCGTTCTCCGATACCTCCGCGGCCCCCCGCATTACGCGGCTCGGCAATGGCCCAATCATCGTGCCGCATATGGATGGGCGCATGGGTAGCAATATTCAGGGCCCGTCGCTGATCAAGGTGCCAGACTGGATCGATCATCCCCTGGGTGCGTACTATCTGTATTTTGCCGATCATCGCGGCACTTACATCCGCCTCGCCTACGCCGATGCGGTGACCGGCCCCTGGACTATGTACGAGCCAGGCTCACTGCAACTGGAGCAAAGTCATTTTCCCACCACCTGCCCTCCCTGCTCACCGGCAAAGGGCAGCAGCGCCGCCCTGTACGCCCACATCGCCTCACCCGATGTTCATATCGACCGGGAGAACCAGCAGATCATCATGTATATCCATGGCCGTGATGTGGGTCGGCAATTGACGCGGGTGGCCTTATCGTCAGACGGCATCAATTTCGAGGGTAAACCGGAGGTGCTGGGTCGACCGTATTTTCGGGTCATTCAGCACCGCGGCTATCACTATGCCTTGTCCATGCCGGGCTATCTGTATCGGTCACGGGATGGGCTGACGGACTTTGAGCCCGGGCCACGGTTTTTTAATGACAATATGCGCCATAGTGCCTTGCTGATCCGGGACAACAACTTACATGTATTCTGGACCCAGGCCGGTCACGCGCCCGAGCGCGTCTTCATGTCCGTCATCGCCATGGATGGTGACTGGATGAGATGGAAGGAATCGGAGCCGGTGGAAGTATTACGTCCTGAAACCGAATTCGAAGGGGTGAATCTTCCCATCGAAGCCTCGCGCCGTGGTTATATCGATGAGCGGGTTAATCAATTGCGTGATCCCGCTATTTATCAGGAAGATGGAGATATATACCTGCTCTACTCGGTGTCCGGTGAGCATGGTATTGCCGTCGCTCGCGTCGAATTCGAATAGCAGTGGATCAGTTTTCGCGATAAGTTGTCTTTATCAGACTCGGCCAGCAGGCCTGTTGCCGAGCCCACAATTCTATACAAGCTCAGACTCTATCTGTATAATGCCGTTTTTGTGGATGGTGGTAAATCTTATGTTACGTATTGCTGAAGAGGCTCTAACATTCGACGATGTTTTGCTCCTGCCTGCTCACTCCAACGTTCTCCCAAAATCCGTAAGACTCGAATCTAAATTGACACAAGCTATTGTGTTGAATATTCCACTGGTTTCTTCCGCCATGGATACGGTCACCGAATCCAGGCTCGCCATCGCCATGGCGCAGGAAGGTGGCCTCGGTGTGATTCACAAGAGCATGAGCGTAGACAAGCAAGCCCGGGAAGTGCTCCTCGTTAAAAAATATGAAAGTGGTGTCGTCAAGGATCCAATAACGATTCCGGTAACGGCCACCGTCCGCGATACGGTGGCGCTGATGACGGAGCACAACATCTCCGGATTGCCGGTGTTGGACAGCAGTGGACTGGTAGGTATCGTAACCAGTCGGGACGTGCGCTTCGAAGCAAATCTCGATGCCGATGTGGCATCGATCATGACGCCGAAGGAACGGCTGGTGACTGTGGGTGAAGATTTCTCACTGGACGAAGTCAAGGAATTATTGCACCGCCACCGTATCGAGAAAATCCTGGTAGTGAACGGTGGCTTCGAACTTCGCGGTTTGATTACCCTCAAGGATATTCGAAAATCAGAAGACTTTCCCAATGCCTGCAAAGACAGTCTGGGTCGATTGCGGTCGGCGGCAGCCATTGGCACCGGTGCCGATTCTGTCGAGCGCATGGACGCGATCATCGAGGCGGGTGTCGATGTGGTGGTGGTCGATACTGCCCATGGTCACCATCAGGGAGTGATCGACCAGGTTAAGTATGTTAAAGACAAGCATCCTGAAATTGCCGTCATCGGGGGTAATATTGCCACCGCCGATGCGGCGAAAGCTCTGGCAAAAGTCGGAGCAGATGCGGTCAAGGTGGGCATCGGCCCCGGCTCAATTTGTACTACCCGCATCGTGACCGGTGTGGGGGTGCCGCAGATTAGCGCCGTGGCCAACGTGGTGGAGGCGCTGAAGGGATCCGAAGTGTGTGTCATCTCCGATGGCGGTATTCGTTACTCCGGCGACATCGCCAAGGTAATCGCCGCCGGTGCCCACGTGGTCATGATAGGTAGCCTGCTGGCCGGCTCAGAGGAGGCTCCGGGTGAAGTTGAACTCTACCAGGGCAGAAGCTACAAGGCCTATCGTGGAATGGGTTCCCTGGGTGCCATGTCACATTCTCAAGGCTCCAGCGATCGCTATTTTCAAAACATCGAGTCGGGTACCGAAAAACTGGTTCCCGAAGGCATCGAAGGCAGGGTGCCCTACAAGGGATCGATGTCGGCGATTGTGCATCAGCTAATGGGCGGGCTCCGTTCCAGCATGGGTTATACCGGCTGTGGCGATATCACCGAGATGCGCACCAAGACCCAGTTCGTCAAGATTACGGCATCGGGTATGTCGGAATCCCACGTCCACGACGTGAGCATCACCAAAGAAGCCCCTAACTACCGAGTTTCATAGGAGGGAATAAGCCCTTGGTTACGAGATGCTTCGTTAAAAGCGATTAGAAAATGCTCGCGTACTACGTGTACGCTCCGCTTTTCGAACCGCTTTTGCCTCGCCTCTCGCAGCCAATGACTCATTCGTTTTGCGTCGGTCCAGTAGCAGAATCTTCCAGAAAATTTTAAATAAGGATGTTAATGACATCAGCTAATATTCACAGCCGGAAGATTCTGATTCTGGATTTTGGTTCCCAATACACTCAACTCATCGCGCGACGCGTTCGCGAGTTGGGGGTCTATTGTGAAATCTGGGACTATGCCGCCGATGCAGATTCGTTCGAGAGCTTTGCACCCCAGGGCATTATATTTTCCGGTAGTCCCGAATCTGCCAATAGGTCCGAATCGCCACGGCCACCTGCCTATGTGTATGCAGCCGGTGTGCCGATTCTTGGTATCTGCTACGGCATGCAAACCATGGCCGAGCACTTTGGCGGCAAAGTAGAGGCGTCTTCTAAATCTGAATTTGGCTTCGCCCAGGTCGATGTGACTGCGATCAATCGATTATTCGATGGCATCGAAGACAGGATTACGGATTCCGGTGAGCCACAACTGGATGTATGGATGAGTCATGGTGACAAGGTCACCGCGGTGCCGCCCGATTTTAAAGTTATTGCGGCCACGGAAAGTGCGCCTATCTCTGCCATGGCCGATGAATCGCGTTCGTTCTATGGTATTCAGTTCCACCCGGAGGTAACGCATACCCTGCAAGGCCTGCGCATTCTGGAACGGTTTGTGCGAGAGATCTGCAACTGTGATGCCCTGTGGACATCCGCCAATATTATCGAAGATGCCATCGCTACAATTAAAGCCAGGGTCGGGACCGATAAGGTGCTGTTGGGGCTTTCCGGTGGCGTCGATTCTTCTGTGGTAGCGGTACTGCTTCACAAGGCCATAGGCGATCAGCTGACCTGTGTCTTCGTCGACAACGGCCTGCTGCGCCTGAATGAAGGCGATCAGGTAATGGCCACCTTTGGCAAAAACATGGGCGTGCGTGTGATCCGCGTGAATTCCCAGGAATTGTTTCTCTCCAGGCTTGCCGGTGTCGATGATCCGGAACAGAAGCGGAAAATTATCGGTAATACCTTTATCGAAGTGTTCGAGGCAGAAGCTGAAAAACTGAAGAATGTAAACTGGCTGGCGCAGGGAACTATTTATCCGGATGTGATCGAATCTGCCGGCTCAAAGACAGGCAAGGCTCACCTCATAAAATCCCATCACAATGTTGCCGGCCTGCCCGACGATATGAAGATGCAACTGGTCGAACCGCTGCGGGAGTTATTCAAAGACGAAGTGCGCAAGATAGGCCTGGAGCTCGGTCTTCCCTACGACATGGTTTATCGACATCCATTTCCCGGTCCTGGTCTGGGTGTACG
>JADFIJ010000252.1 GCA_022566775.1 Pseudomonadota bacterium
TCATCGGGGCCACCGGGAGTACCAGGCATACCAATCTGTACAGGGGTTGCAGCACCGAGATTGGTAGCCGGCGCCATAGCGGCAATATGGCTGGCGTACTGGATGTAAGTACCGGCGCTGGCTGACCTTGCACCGTTAGGGAAAACATAACTAACCACAGGTATAGATGAGTCCAGAATTGATTTAATGATTTCTCGCATGGCGGTGTCCAGGCCACCCGGCGTATCAATCTGAATAACGATTAGCGACGCATCGCTGTCATGTGCTTCCTGAACAGCTCGAACGATATAATCGCTGGTAGCCGGACCAATCGCCCCCTCTATCTGCAACACCCAAATGGAGTCGGCTGCGCTTGAAGCTGGCAGCTGGGCTTCGCCAAACGACGGCATAAGTATGGTGAAAATACTGAGTAAAACGATTACAGGAGTGACGCGGTGCTTTTTCATTGCCTTGACCTTCTTTGCCTGGAAAGAGAAAATCAAACAAGTTACAGCATGGCATGTCAGGCTAGATCAGCCAGTCCAATTAAGCAATCCCCAATAGCCATTCCCAATGCGCATTTCCAGCGACATCGGGGTGAATGAGGCTTACCACTTCCACAGCTTATATGGAAATAGCTGACCACCCAAGCCGGCAGTCCCCGCCGGTACTCAACGACCTCCGGCAAACCCGGTAGGCGATAGCGTGTTCTCTACTATTCCTTAGTTTTCCCGAACTCCCCACGAGCAATCAGGGTTTTCTTTGCAGCCAGGGCAAACAACAGTAGTGAAGAGATCAAAATTGCTACCGCCATGAAGAAATGTAAATCGAGACCGGTTTCGGTGATGGGCCGTTTGTCAAACTCGCCGGCCACGTCTGTCCACCAATAGGAGAAATTGATAATGTCGGTAACGGTATGACTGATAATACCGGGAATAAGCGAACCACAGACTCTGGCCAGAACACACCACATAATACTGATGCCGAACAGGATAATTAGAATTCCGCCGGCCCAGGCCTGGTTGAGGTGAGCGACAACGAAAACCAGGGAAACCAGCAAGACGGCAATACCGGGACCGTATTTTTGCTCCAAGGGCACTTGCATATAGCCCCGAAAACCAACTTCTTCGGTAATGCCGGCCACCAACTGCCACTGAAATACTTCAGGTAAAATCCCAACACGATCGCCATAATTACGATCGACCAGGGTGCTGGAATCAGGATCAGCACTGCCGTCCATATCAGCGACCCAACGATTGCGAAGACAAGAAAATCCTCGACTGGTGCTCGAACAACTATCGGCAATCGTCGCCATAAATCGGGTAAAGTAGCCCTTGATGAGAGTGTCTGGTTATTGTTTTCCGCCATAGCCAGTATCCTTCTTCCAGTAAATAAGACTTACATTAATCTGTATAACACCCATAAATTAACAGGACTGAGACACCTACCCATTTTACTCTGTCCCATTGCTGTCCCGCTTATTTTTCTCACAACGCCAATGCCATTTGCGGCACTTCGACAGGTATGTTCGGAGGCGGTCTAAACAGGTTGTCTAGACCGCTTCTTGCAAACAGATTCAGATGAATAAGTCTGCACATTTGCTGAAGGATATGAGTAAACCCATGCACATGTTTTAAATAAGCCAACAGCAGATACACACATAGCGCTACAAACACCTGCGTGTTAAATTGCACCGAAAAGTGACCCACCAATTGCACTGAAATAACTTGCATAGGGCCATCGCTGTCATCACGCCAGCTTCCTACCAGAATTTTGTTCATCCCACTTCGTCCTATCGGAAACAGCGATGCATGCCACGCGAACGGCGGCATCGACAACTTTCTGTGAATCCTTCGATAGGTCTATGGCGACAAGTATTTTCTTATACATGGCGTACGGCTCCCTGCTGTGGTGAGTTTGGATCGGCTATTCACCAGTATTAGACCTGATATCCCTGCCTATCCACTTGACGGATATCAAATGTCGCGATGATTGCTTCGTCTCAAGAATAAAACGGGAATAGCCAAATTGCAGTGATCAAGAGCTGCAGCAAGCGACAATCATCGCCATTGTTCACAGGGGCAGGGCAAACACCACTAATTCCGCATCATCATCACGGCCACCGCCCGCCACCGCGATGTATTGCCGACCTTGGTGGAAGTAACTCATGGGAGCGCCGTGCAATCGCTGCTCTACCATGACTTGTGCCAGCAGCTCGCCGGTGGCTTTGTCGTGGGCAACCAGAATCGAGCCGTGGGCGTCTTCATCGATCTCATCTTTCTGTGCCAGGTAAGAAATCAGCAAGGTTTTGGTGATGAGGATGCCACCTTCGGCTACCACGTCATCATAAACACTACCCAGCGGACCGAGATCAAGATGTGCGATCAACGGGTGATCCGTAGGACCCTTGCCGAAAGGTATTTGCCAGATATGTTCGCCGGTATTCAAATCGATCGCCGTTATGCGCCGGTAGGGTGGTTTCAATAGTGGCAAGCCGAGGGGACCGACCCGCCTGTCCATCTGAATCACATAGGGCCAATCTGAGCTACCTTCCGGAGGGACTACCAGCGACATACCCATGGGTCGAGTCGCGGAGGGAATGTAGAGAATCTGGGTTTCCGGATCCATGGTAGCTCCCGGGAAATTGGCTCCGCCTCCGGCGCCGGGCACCACGAACGTGGCGCGTTTGCCGTTTGCGCCTCTTACGATGGGCGGGGTAAAAATCGGTCCCAGCACGAACTCGGAGGCGAGTTCCAAAGCCGCTGCCTTTATTTCCGGGGTGAAATCTATGAGGTCGTCTTCGCTGACGCCGATGCGGTCAAAGGGTAGGGGCCAGGTCGGGTGTGGTTGGGTTGGACTGGCTCTCTCGCCGGGTACTGTGCTTGGGGCCACAGCCCGTTCCTCGATTGGCCATACGGGCTCGCCAGTAACGCGATCGAAGACGTAGGTAAAACCGGTCTTGGAGACCTGGGCTACGGCCTTGATTTCGCGGCCGTCGACGGTGATATCGATGAGGTTGGGAGCCGAGGCGATATCATAGTCCCAGAGTCCGTGATGTACGGTTTGAAAGTGCCAGACCCGCTCTCCAGTATCGGCATTGAGGACCACCAGGGATTCGGCATAGACATTTTCACCGAGTCGCATGCCGCCCCAGTAATCGTTGGTCGGTGTGGAAACCGGCAGGTAGACGAGGCCAAGTTCATCGTCGGCGGCCATGAAGGTCCAGACATTGGTGTTGCCGGCGATTCTCCAGGAGTCATCCTCCCAGGTCTCCACAAATTCTTCGTCGCCCTGGGGAATGGTATTAAAGCGCCACTTGAATTCACCGCTGCGGGCGTCGTAACCCCGCACATGCCCCGGCGGGCTTCTGTTTTGCATGGCGTAGTCGAAGATTTTTGAGCCAATAATCACCGTATTGCCCACCGCGATCGGTGGCGCGCCGTGGGTGATGTTGCGCACCTCAAATTCGAGTCGACCCAGGTTCTCCTTCAAATCGATGAAGCCATTGTCACCGAAATCCGGATCGGCGAGCCCGGTCGCTACGTCGATAGAGACCAGTTGCTTGCCCAGGGTGGCGAGAAAGATGCGCTCTACTTCGCCATCGGTCCAATACTCGATGCCTCGAGTCTGCACCGGAGAAAAATTAGGTGGCCCCAGACGGTAACTCTCGGGATCGAACAGCCACAACTCTTCACCGCTGGCGGCATCCAGTGCCACCACCTGGCCGTGATTGGTGACCGTGTAAATCCGGCCTCCGATCATCAAGGGCGTGGCACGATAGTCGCCGGTAAAATACAGCAGGTCCTCATCGATGCGGTAATCGGCAGACCGCCAGCGCCAGGCTACTTCCAACTGAGCAAAATTGCCGGCGTCGATCTGATCCAGACCCGCATATTTTGACGAGGCATGATCGCCGCCATGGTGGTGCCATTCGCCGGTGGTGCCAGTCTGGCTCACATCATCAGAACTTGGAGCACAGCTCAGCAACGAAAACCCAAGCACGAAAATTGGTATAAGTATCCTGGTTAATCGAGTC
>JADFIJ010000253.1 GCA_022566775.1 Pseudomonadota bacterium
GATTAGTTTGAAGGAGGGTCGGATGGGCTATGGGCAATAGCCGATCGGGTGAACCGGAGCGCAATATCGTCGTGGTGAGCGCCACGGCCAATTCACTACTACTACTGTCCAGTTGAGGTTTTCGCACCAGCCCCCAGCCGAGAGCAGCCACCGCCAGGGCCAGGAGCAGAATCAGGCCGGCAATCAGGGGCAGGCGTTGATTGTTCATGGCTGCTTGCTCTGGAGGAAATGTCCATGCATCCGCTGGGTTTCGGAGTCTATTTGCTTAATGAACGACCGGTTTTGTAGGCCGAAAAACTTCAATAAAAACAGGGGGAAATCGCCAACTGAATTTTGGAAATTACGTTTTACCCGAGAATTTATGCACAAAAATGAGATGGTGGTCACAATAGCCCTGGAAAATGCAGGTTTTATTTTAAAACGTTCTTTCAAAAACATGTATCTTATTGAAAAATATAACTTTATTGATTTGGTTAAAAATTGATCAACTGGTGTCAGATTAGCGTAATTTCGAGCTTTACGGGAAATTTCCAAGAACTATGCACCGACTTATCCACAGTTTCTGTGGAAAAAATTTCTCCAGCCATGATATCTGAAACGCCAGTCTTCTCAACGGTTTACTGCGATTAGTTTGACATCTCTTTAGCAAGCCTGTCTAAGTGGGTCCGATTGCTGCACGCAGAATCGGCCGTTTTTCACCCGTTTTGTTCCACTTGGCTGAATTTCTTCCGGTCTAATGATTCTGATAAAACCCAGTTTGTGCTATCTTTGCGATTACGGTTCCGTTGTAGCAGTACTAAATGATTGAGCTAAATAAAGAAATTCCTTTCTTGTGGCGTCTCAGCGCCGAGAGCAGCGAAGGCTACTGTTCCGTGGCGATGGTGGTGCCGTGTCCTGCTGACACAGAAATTCAAGACCTCACCATCGAAACCAGTGTGATGAGCCTCTCTTCCGATAGCACTCGCTCGGAAAAAGAAGAGACTCTGGAATGGAACCAGGAAGACATCAGCCTGTTTTTAAAGCTGGTTAATCAGAAGCAGCTAAATAAACGTCAGGCCATGCCCGATACGGTGCGTATCGATCTTGCAGACCCTGAAATCATCGACATCATTCACATAGTTGCAGCAGCCGGATTCGGGGTGGCGTTCACTTCCTATGGCTTGCTCAAGCACGCCGACGGCCAGTTTCCCTTACATACCTGCAGCGTCGGTGCCTTCGCCTCGCTGAATACGGTGAGCGGTTTCAAATCTTGCGTCATCGTGGATGTGGAAGATGACGATGTGGTTTGTGTGTTGCTGGACGACATTGATGTGCATGAGACCGACGAGTACGATCAGCTGTGCCGTCACGACCTGTTGCTGGTGAAACGCATCGATATCCTGCACCCGGAATTTGCGGAAAACAAAGCCACACCAATGACTGCCGTCATACACTGATCAGAGCTTCCTCGGGTTTCAAAAGCATCAGAGCTTCCTAGGAGCCTGATTTTTCCATATAGGCCAATATCTCGTCGGCCGCCTGTTCCACGGTGATCAGGATCGTATCCAGCTGCAATTCCGGATTTTCCGGCGCTTCGTAGGGGCTATCCAGGCCCGTGAAATTTTTGATTTCGCCGGCACGGGCTTTGCGGTACAGCCCCTTCGGGTCGCGTTGCTCGCAAATCTCCAGGGGGGTATCGATAAAGATCTCGATGAATTCACCGTCCTCGAACAGGGAACGGGCCATTTCCCGCTCCGCCCTGAACGGCGAGATGAAGCTCGTGATCACTATAAGACCTGCATCCAGCATCAGTTTCGCCATTTCCGCCACCCGTCTGATATTCTCCACGCGATCTGCGTCGGTAAAGCCCAGATCCTTGTTCAAACCGTGGCGCACATTGTCTCCATCGAGGAGGTAGGAGTGCCGTCTTGCTGCAATCAGCTTCTTCTCAATGAGATTGGCGATGGTGGTTTTGCCGGATCCTGATAAGCCGGTTAGCCAGAGTATCTTCGGAATTTGCTGCTTGATGCTGGCGCGACTCTGCTTGTCCACATCGAGTGCCTGCCAGTGCACGTTGCTGGCTCGGCGCAGACCGTGGCGGATCTCGCCTTCGGCAATCAGCTCTCCTCCGCTTTTGTCAAACATTCTGAAGCTGCCGGTTGCCGGGCAGGTGGAAAATGGGTCGTAAATAATAGGCCGGGTGAGGGCAATATTGCAGACGGCTGTTTCCCCGGGCCCCAGCGTATTCGCCGCATACTGATTTTTGCTATCGTCTTCGAGGCGATACTTCAGCTTGCTGATGGTCACTTCACTGCAACCGCCTGCCGCTTCGAGAAAATACATTCGTCCCGGCAATAAGGACTGTTGCCCTGTGCTACGGATCCTGGCCTCAAACTGATCCGAAAACTCCGGGCGGTCGTCGGCAGGCGTAATCAAGTTACCGGCGACAATTGACACCGAGTAGGTCAACTCCAGGGTTAAATCTGCTCTCGCCTGCGCGGAATCCCGTTGTTGACCCTGCTCGGCAATCGTCAGTATCGATGTCTGCTGGCCCGAGGGCAGGATGGCAACACTCTCATTCCTGCTCACTCCCCCACTGATCAATTGTCCCTCAACTTTATTGGGCGAGGCCACGGCGCTAACCAGAAATCTCATCGGGCTGTTACTGTCGTCCTGCGTAGTCATGAATCACCTGTTATCAGTTATGCTCCGGCTCCGGGCTTCCTCAACTCGCGCGCTGATTAAAGCGTTTGCCTACCAGTGCTGCCGTGATATTCACTTTCTGGATATCGATGGCACCACCGGCGATGCCCCAGCCCCAGGCGTCACGAAGTTTCTGTTCGATAGGAAATTCCGTGGAGTAACCGTAGCCACCCATTAACTGCATGGCCTTGCCTGTCACTTCCCGCACGGTTTCATTGGCAAAGCATTTGGCCACCGAACTCTCCGCGATAGAGGGCAATCCTTTCTCGGCATTGACGACGGCGCGATACAGCAGCAGACGTGATGCATCCAGCTTCATTTTCATTTCTGCGATTTGCAGTTGTACGGCCTGGAAATCAACCAGTGGTTTGCCGAATTGTTGGCGCTGCTGCACGTACTCCAGGACGAAGTCGAAGGCCGATTGGGCCACGGCTAATGACATGGTGGTGTTGCCACAGCGTTCGAGATCGAAGGCGTCCATCAGCTTGCCGAAGCCGCCCGCGGGCACCAGGATGTTCTCGGCGGGCACCTCGACATCGTCGAAGTACATATCGGCGCTGTAGACGCCGCGAAAGCCCATGTGGTGATCCCGCTTGCCGAAGGTAAATCCCTTGCTGCCTTTGGCTACCAGCACTGCGCCAATTCCCTTGGCGCCGGCGATACCGTCCATCCTGCAGTAAACCACGTAGACCTCGGAATGGCCGGCACCGGAGCACCAGCGCTTGCTGCCATTGAGGATGACGCGATCGCCCTCGAGTCGGGCCGCCGTGGTGAGGTCGGTCAGTGCCGATCCCGCGTTGGGTTCTGACATGGAGACGGCAACCACAATCTCGCCGCTACACACCTTGGGCAGGATATCGTTCTTCATCTTTTCACTGCCAAAGTGAGCGATCGCCAGGGCCGGACCAAAACAGGATTCGAAAACAGGAAACGCCACGGCGATGGAAATTTTGGCAATTTCCTCCAATACCAGCACCGCGTCCATATGGGACATGCCGGCGCCGCCATAACTGGAATCGAGATTGACGCCCAGGTAGCCCAGTTCCGCAAAACGCCTGCGCAATTCCAGGTCCGGGGGTTCGTCACTGGCTTCGATTTGACGGGCTATTTCCGGCAGCTCTTTCTGTGCAAAGCGCCTGACTGATTGCTGCAGGGCCTGTTGTTCTTCGGACAATGTGAAGTCCATGGCTTGTGCTCCTCGTTCTTTCAAGGGATTCCAGCTTTGGAGTCCGCGCCCATTGTAGTGCAACTGTTGGCGATGCCAAAGACATTGAATAATTAATCAGAGGTGCCCTAGTTTCCCAGCGGCCG
>JADFIJ010000254.1 GCA_022566775.1 Pseudomonadota bacterium
GCGCGCAGTACTTGCTCGGTGGCGATTCAAGGTGTTGGCTGCCGTAAGCCTACTGCAAGCTCAGGCGCATGCTGGCAATATTATTGGCGCGCAGTACTTGCTCGGCGGCATCGCGTTGGCGGCTGTCGTAGGGGCCGGACTGCACCAGATACAACGTGCTTCCGATCAGAGGCTGTTGCTTCACCACCACGTTCAGCCCCAGCGTTTGCAGGCGTCGCATTTCGGTATTGGCAAGCGCCTGTTGCTCAAAAGCGCCCGTCTGCAACATATAGCTTGTAGCCAGGGTTTGACGCTCTGCTTGCGATGGATTCGCCTGGCTCGCTTCTTCAGAGCCAATTTCAACTGGTGTTGCATCGACTTCGACCTCGTATTCCCCCAGGGCGGTATAGAATTCCAGCTGTAACTCGTCGGTACTCTCGTCTGCGCTGCCTTCCTCAGGCAGATCGGGAATCTGGGTGACCGCAGTTCCGGCCTGTAGATAATTGTTGGAACTCAGGGGTGGCACATTACCGGACAGATAGAACAGGAAGCAGGCGAACACGCCAACGGCGAGTCCCACCACCCCGCCGGTGCCCAGTAATAGCCAGGCCGGCGGCGATTCCACTGGTTTTCTCTCCAGTATCGGTTCCGGTCTGATTTTTGCGAAATCCTGGGTCATAGCTACTGCTCGCTTTGTAAGTTATTGTTTTCAGGCACCTCTGAATAATGCAGTGATGCCTCAGGCTTTCAGGCAGGTTAGCAATCAAGACAGGATCGCGTAGGAATGTTTATTACCTTTCAAGCGGTCCGCCGAGTGCTAACCTGCCTGAAAGCCCCGTAGGGCGGCCCCTGAAGCGCTCATTTGCGGCGTTACACTTCTTGCCAAGGGCTAGGGCCATTGCCGGCGAAGGGTGCCTTGCAACTGAACGCTTCAGGACTCGCTGAGACATTACTGCATTGTTCAGAGGTGCCTTAACTTCACTAATGAGGGAGTTCTGCGGCAAATCTTATTGTAAACAGAGCCCAGCCACCACAATTATCGGTTAATCGTGGGTTAGCTGTAGCCTGCTAAATAAGATCTTGAGGGTCGACATCGATACTCCAGCGCAGCTTGCGGGAGTGTTTTAGCGCAGACATCGCGGGAGTCAGCCGCTTCAGCAAGCTCTGCATCGCCCCACGATTTTTACTGTTCAGCAATAATTGTATCCGGTACCTGCCAGCACGCTTCTCCATCGGTGCCGGCAACGGACCCAGGCATGTCACCGCCAGAGCGTGCTCGGCGCAGAGTGATTTAGCTAGCGCTGCCACCTTCTTCAAATAGCTTATGGCCTCGTTCGCTTCGATAGCCTCGGCGCGTAGCAAACACAGGTGCGCAAAGGGGGGCATGCCGGACTCCTGGCGTTCCGCGAATAATAGCTCGGCAAATTCTGTATAGCTGGCGCGAACCAGTGTTTGCAAGGTGATATGGGTGCTGTGCCGGGACTGGATGATGACTTCGCCGGCACGTTCTGCGCGTCCGGCCCGGCCTGCCACCTGGATAATAGTCTGGGCCATATGCTCCTGGCCCCGGAAGTCGGCACTGAAGAGGCCGGCATCGGCATCCACTATGGCGACGAGGGTGATGTTCGGGAAGTGATGGCCCTTCGCCAGCATCTGGGTACCGAGAAGGATACAAGGGTCGCCTTTCTCTACCTGATTTAACAAATTCGCCAGGCTATTTCTGCCTCGGGTCGAGTCCCGGTCGATGCGCAGTACAGGGATACCTGGGAATTTCTTAATCAGGAAACCTTCTATTTTCTGCGTGCCAATCCCAAATGTCGCCAGTGACCTCGATTTACAGGAAGGGCAATATCTGGGTAATTGTCTGCTGCTGCCACAATGATGGCAGCGAATCGAGGGCGGCTTGGCATGCACGGTAAATTGTGTAAGGCAATTTTCACACTCTGCCACCCAGCCGCAATTCTGGCAATTTAAAACCGGGGCGAAGCCACGTCGATTGATAAATACCAGCACCTGATTCTTCGCTGCGGTATGTTTCTGGATTTTATAGAGAAGCTGCTCGGAAAATCCATTGTCGAGGGGGGCGCTGGCAATATCGATTATTTCCATGACCGAGGGGCGGGCTTCGCCGGCGCGCTCGGTAAGACGAAGATGGATGAATTTATTGCTGCGTGCGTTCTGCAAACTCTCCAGGCTCGGTGTGGCGGAACCTAAAATAATACAAACGTTCTCCTCGCGCGCGCGCACCACAGCAAGATCCCGTGCCGAATATCGAAACCCGTCCTGCTGTTTAAACGATGGATCATGTTCTTCGTCGATGATGATCAAGCCTGGCTTGTGCATCGGTGTAAACACGGCAGAGCGAGTACCGATGATGATGCCGGCATGGCCCCGCCTGGCCTGGTCCCAGGCATTGACGCGTTCTCTGTCATTCAGCCCGGAGTGCAGCGCCACCACCGGGCAGGAGAATCGCTGTCGGAAGCGCGCCACGCTTTGTGGGGTGAGCCCAATTTCGGGCACCAAAACCAGGCATTGCTTACCCGCTGCGAGTTGCTCCTGCATCACGCGCATGTAAACTTCGGTTTTTCCTGACCCGGTAACGCCATCCAGCAGGTAGCAAGAAAATTTATTCAGTCCTGCGGTGATTTTCTCAACTGCATGGCGTTGTTCGATATTGAGCTGGAGCGACAATTTAGGGTTTCGTGGGATCGGATCGAAACCAGCAGCGGTGGCTTTCCCTGCCACCGGGGAAGAGTATTTTACGATGAGATTTTTCTTCTGTAGTTGCGATACCAGGGGCTGACTAAAGCCTGCCGCCAGCCATTGATCGCGGCTGACCTCGCCTTTCTTGTCGATGAACTCCAATAAAGCCTGCTGCCTGGCCGCTCGCTTTAGTGAGTCCAGCTCTTGTACAGAGATGCCCTCCACCACTTTCCATAGGTTTTCTTGTGGCCGCCAGTCGCTGGCGCTGCGTAACCGGGCCGGTAGCGCGGTGGCCATCACTTCACCGATGGGATGCTGGTAGTAGCTCGCCGCCCACAGCAATACCTGGTAAATGGCGGCAGTGAATACGGGTCCGGGGTCAAGCACCGCGAGCACCGATTTCAGCCTGTCCTCACTCAGGGCCGACTGATTGGAGACGCCAGTTACAATGCCCACAACTTTTCGATTTCCGAAGGGCACTAACACTCGGGTGCCGGGTTGGCTGTCGCGGGCCGGACCGATCCCTCTTTGCGCCGGCACAGTGATGCTGGATGAGGTCTCTGCCGATACGCTGTCCACGGGTAAATAATCGAAGCTACGGTACAACGGAGAGGGCACCGCGACCTGAAGTACGAGGCCTCGATATTTTGAATTCTTGATGAGTGGCTCCGTTGACAGCAAAACTGATGACTTGTGGGTGTCCCACCTTGGAACCAAAGCAGTGTAAATTCAATCGGACAGGCAAACAACTTCCGCTGTAATGCTGGCGCAACGAATATCTAAACACAGCCGCCATGGTTTATACTCTTGTTCGAAATCGACCCTTGAGGATCAGGCGGGGTCAGCCTGGGCTCGCAGTATCGCGATCCCGGTACTGGCCGAAAGCAAAAGGACGCAAGCACATGACCGCAGATTCGGTTGCAGCGGAGTTGTTGGAAATACGAGGCAAGATAGATCACATCGATCAGGATCTGGTCCAGCTATTGGCGCGACGCTTCGCGCTCACTCATCACGTGGGCAGGCTCAAGGCTTGCAACGCCCTCGATCCCGTCGATGCCGGCAGGGAGGCACAGAAACTGGAGGCACTGAGGGTGCTGTGCGCAGACAACGGCCTCAATCCTGAGTTGGTGGCCGAGATATTCAAAAAAATCATGGCCGAGGCGGTGCGTAATCATAATCAAATCAGGGAGCAGCACCGGCAATAGCGGCTTCGTGCCGAATTTTGCCGAGCTCTTCTGGTAAGCCTAATGGCTCTCGAGTCCTCGATTTGCGTCTTTCGAAT
>JADFIJ010000073.1 GCA_022566775.1 Pseudomonadota bacterium
TGGTGCACACAAAATGGGCCGTGGTGGCCAATCTGAAATACCACAGTAGAATTCGGACGCGAGGGTGAGAGGGTGGGAGCTTGGGGATCGGTTTCTAAATCAGGCCCCGGTAATAGCGAGATATTGGGTGATGACCCCGGCAAGCCCCTGCTGCAAGGACTCCACCACCAGTGCGTGACCGATGGAGACTTCAGCTATATGGGGAATTTTCAGAAATTCAGGCAGATTCTCCAGATTCAGATCATGGCCGGCATTGATACCCAGCCCCAGTTCATGGGCCTTTGCCGCTGCCGCCGTGTACCGACCCATAACCTTGTCCTGGGCGGCTGTCCCGAAACTTCTGGCATAGTCTTCTGTATACAATTCAATCCGGTCCGCATCGACTCCCGGCACCAACTCCACCGCTGTGATCGAGGCATCGAGGAACAGACTGCTGCGTATGCCCGCATTGCGCAGCTGAGCGAGCACATCGACCAGCTGCGACGCGTTGGCGCCAACGTCCCAGCCATGATCGGAGGTCAGTTGATCGGGCTGGTCCGGCACCAATGTGCATTGTGCAGGGCAGACTGCCATCACCAGGTCGAGAAAATCTTCCGATGGATACCCCTCAATATTGAATTCAACATCGCTTCGAGATTGCAGGTACTCACTGATATCATAAACATCCTGTCGCGTGACATGGCGCTCATCCGGTCGCGGATGCACCGTGATACCCTTAACGCCCAGTGCCAGCAATTGTTCGACAAATTTCAACAGCCTGGGATAGTCTCGCCCGCGTGAGTTTCTCAGCAAGGCAATTTTGTTTACATTAACACTCAGCACCGTCATGGTTTAGTTTTCGTCTTGCAATAGAAAGTCGGTAGCTATCTTCTGAAAAGCCTGGGGACGCTCCGCATGCAACCAGTGTCCGGCCTGCATTATTGTCTTTACCGACGCCCTTGGAAATAGATCCAATATCTCTTCCTCGTTCTGCGCTTGTATATAGTTAGATAAGGCCCCTTTTACAAACAGAGTCGGTTTGGTGAAAGCCTCGCCTAACAGGGGTTTCTCTTGCAGCCTGTCATAATTATCCCTTATGGACGCAAGATTCAGTCGCCAGCGGTAGCCGCCATCTGCATTCCTTATCAAATTTGTGAGCACAAACTTCCGCGTGGCCTCATCTTCAATAGTCGCCGCCAATCGCTGTTCCGCTTCCTTTCTACTACTCAGGGCCTCCACCTCCATCGCTTCCATCCCCGCCAGCACATCCATCTGACTGTCGGCAGCCGGCAGATAGGCTACCGGTGCAATATCCACCACCATCAATCTAGTGAGCAATTCGGGATGGCTTAGCGCCAGCTGCATCGCCACCTTGCCACCCATGGAGTGGCCAATGAAGGCACACTCTTCGATGGCTGCCGAATGCATAAATTCGCAAACATCATTGGCCATTACGCGATAATTGAGGGCATCGGCGTGGGGCGAGTCGCCATGATTACGCAGGTCAAGCCCGTAAACGGCGAAGGTTTGTGCGAGCTGCTTGCTGTGCCAACCCCAATTTGACAGGCTACCAAATAGCCCATGCAAAATAATCAGGGCTTTCCCTTGCGTGGAGTACTGGCGATAGTTTAACTGCATGACAATGATCGCGTAGGGCACCTCTAGGTCTGGATGGTGCATTATACCGGCTACGCTCGTATCTACTAGATGTCATGCTATGCTTTGCTCATGAACTCTCCCTACCGCTCTATCGTGGTTCTCACCGGTGCGGGCATTTCCGCGGAGTCCGGGATCAAGACTTTTCGGGCGGCCGATGGTTTATGGGAAAATCATCCGGTTGAAGAAGTCGCCACACCCGAAGGCTTCGAACGCAATCCTCCATTGGTCTATGAATTCTATAATCAGCGCAGACGGCAAATACTTTCGGAGGAGATAAAGCCCAACCCCGCGCACACGGCGCTGGCCAAATTCGAACATGAATTTGATGGGACTTTTCTGCTAATTACGCAGAACATAGACAATCTACACGAACGCGCCGGCAGTGAAAATCTCCTGCACATGCACGGTGAGATCCTGAAGATGCGCTGCAGGAACTCACAACTTGTCTTCGATATCCGTGAAGATCTCGTGTTTGACACCACGTGCCGCTGTTGCCGCTCGGCTGGAAACCTACGCCCCCATATCGTCTGGTTCGGTGAGATGCCCCTGCACATGAATCAGATCAATCAGGCGCTGCAGCGCTGCGATCTTTTCGTGGCCATAGGCACCAGCGGCAACGTCTATCCGGCGTCGGGCTTTTATCAAACCGCGAAAATCCGCAGCGCCGACACCGTGGAGCTCAACCTGGAACCGACAGGTTCTACTTTCGACGAGCACCAATATGGCCAGGCATCGGTGGTGGTGCCCGAATATTTTGAGGGATTAATGGCTACGGTCCATGCCCCCCAGGGTTAGATGCAAGCAGGCTCGGCGGACAGCCATTCCCTAAAACAGATATTGCATCCCCACACCGTTTCCATATTCCGAATCGCTGTTTACGGTAAAGGCCCAGCGCTTGCTAATATTGTATTTCAGACGGTAGCGATACTCTCTATCCGTGTTCCAGCGCCAGTCAAACCCCAACCGACGTGTGAATTGTAGCTCCGACTCCAGCTCTACCCGAAATTCACCTTCATCATCCACGCGCCACTCGCTATCGATTAATAGCGGCAAGGTGTAATTAAATCCGGCGATGGCATAACTAGTGCTGGCTTGTTCCTCATGTTTTCGCCTCTCGACGCCGGCAAAGGTCGAAAAGAAGCGACTGAAATAGTAGGTGTAAGTTGCTTCAATTTCATAGCTATCATCGAAGTTTGAGTCCGCCTCCAGTTGGAAGCCATGGCGCTCATCGGAGAGTGAATAGTCCAGATCGAGAAAATTACTCTGGGCATCCAGCTTGCTGCGGTTGAACCATCGCAGGTAGGGTTGAATCACCCTGGCCATATCGGCGTCGTACGTAGACGTCTCCTCATAGCTGATCACCCGGCTCATACCCGTTTTCATATGATATTGATTGTGGCAATGAAATAACCAGTCCTTCTCTTCGTTGGCGTCAAACTCAATCACTACCGTGCCCATGGGCGGCACGTTGACCGTGTGTTTCAAGGGGCTGCGATCGCCGTGCTGATTGACGACGCGGAAGAAGTGGCCATGCAGGTGCAGTGGATGATGCATCATCGTACTGTTGTTCAGAGTGATGCGTACGTTTTCACCCCTGCGAATTAGTATCTGGTCATCCTCACGCAGGGTTGCGCCATTGAAACTCCAGACGTAGCGTTCCATATTGCCGGACAGAGTCAGGTCGATCTGCCGCCAGTCCCGCTGGAGCGGCAATACAGTGGAAGCGGTCGCAACCAGGTGCCGATAGTCTGTCATATGCGCTATCACCTCGGTCATGGTAGCTTCCATGCCCTTGTCATCACTTTTAGGCATGGCTTCGGCTGCGCCTTGATGTTCCGGTGTCGTCGGCATATCGATGCCCATCGCCATATCGATGCCCATCGCCATATCGATGCCCATCGCCATACCATCGGCTTCCATCAGAAATAGATTCGGCGCCGGCACGTCGGGAGCATATACCCTGTCCCCCGCGCCGACGAAGGTACTGGAAAATCCGCTGCCATCGAAGGACGTGGCACGTAGCTCAAATGACGCTTCGGCGGATACCCTCACCAACACATCATAGGTTTCCGCGGTAGACATACGCAGGCGCTTGACCCGGATGGGTTCAACCTCCTGACCATCGGCAGCAATTATTGTCATCGGTCCCCCCGCATATTCGACGTCGAAGTAGCTGGAAGTAGAGCCATTGATCAAACGCAACAGAATTTGCTCGGCGTTGATATCGTTAACTATCAGCTTGTTCTGCGACTTCCCATTTGCCAGGAAGCGATCATAGGCGATATCTGCCAGATCCATAGGGCCCATGCGGGTAAAAGATTGGGAAAATCTATTACGTATTGCCCGACCGCCATTCGCCAGCACCTTGTCCCAGGACTGCACCGAATTTTTCTTGTAGGCGTAATAGTCTTTGTCCTTCTTCAAATTGCTTAGTACGGAACCGGGATCCTCATCGGTCCAGTCGGAGAACAGAACAATTTCATCCTGTATGGAATTCGGTGGCTGATCTTTCTCTCTCAGTATGATTGCCCCGTAAATGCCTCTCTGGACCTGCAAGTCGGAATGGGAGTGATACCAGTAGGTGCCGGTCTGGATAATGGGAAATTCAAAGGTAAAGCTCTGCCCGGGTGCTATAGGCTGCGTATTGAGAAACGGAACTCCATCCTGGTCACCGGGCAAGAGCACCCCATGCCAATGCACCGACGCAGAAACATCCAGTCGATTGTGAAATGTAGCGCGTAACACATCTCCGATCCTGGCTTCTATGGTGGGCGCCGGAATCTGATCGCCGATAGCCAGCGCTTCCACCGTCGTGCCGGTGAAATTTACCAGCTTGGTATCGATATCAAACTCATATAGGACCATTTCCCCATAAACTAGGAAGGAATGGAAAAACATTACAAATGTAAATAGAACTCTGGCTAACACGACTCAACTCCTCAAACAGGTTTTCGAAGGTTTGGTAAAACAGGAGTGAGCTATGCTGAGGGTGGCTGTAGTAACAGGTCCAGGGAAACAGACTGATACAGATTTACACGAAGTGCTGACTTGTTACCGGATACCGGCAAATTATCGGCGCTGCCGGTCATGGAAAAACCAATTGAACTGGCACAACAAACATCATCGCAGAAGCAATCTTCACCGTCATGAGCTTGCACGGGGTGGTCGCCTGCGTTTTCTGCCTGGGCAGCTTGATGCAGGAGCGCTAACGAGACAGCCCCGGCATGAGCGGAAATCGAAACGTGACCGCTCGCCACTTCCCCGTGGTCGTGGTCATCATGGCTGGCTGCGTCCCCTGCCAGGCTGCTATTTGCAAGCACCAGCAAGATGAAAAAGCCAATAAGCGTCTTATTTTTGTGCAATCGGTATTACTCTTGGGACTCGAAGATAAACTCTATGAGAGGAAATTTAACGCTAGAGCGGCGGGAAATACAGTCTTTTTTCCCATTTATAACAAGTCGAGGACTGGTTCGGCCGAAGGCATGCTCTGATCTACTCCATAGTTCAGGCAGGATTTCCCACCCCCTTTAGGGGCTGAGACCAGACTATTCAATCGCTGCGGCGATTAGATTCTAAAACGCAGGGTCTGGGGAAGCAGGCAATTTTCTTCATTGCAACATTGCAATTTCAGGACCAGCGCCGCGGTAGCAGACAGCGAATCGGCGGGCAATTCTGTGCGTGCCAATTCCATTTTTATGGTGAAACCCGCTTCGTAGATTGGGATGTTGCCTGCATCAACATTCAACAGAGCCGCGTTCGCTGGAGGATAATCACAACGGATAATACGCCAATGGGTTTCAGTCTCGGCAAGGTCTAACTCGATGGCCGCGATCTCACCCCCGGAAGCCCCGGCTGCAGCGATGTGCCAGCCCGATTCGAGGGTCACCTCGATTTCAAGTAGGTTCACATTATCGGCTGCCGATTCAATCTTGGAAAGTGCGATTTTCGCCCTGCCACCGTCGATCAATTGAATTTCCCCGGCACTACCGTGCCGATACAGAGAAATGGCCCTGAGCATGCCGGGATGACTCATGGGATTGTCGTTGATATGGGCTATGAGGGTCGCGATACACTTGTCTATTTTGCCTCGATAGCCGTGCCCCTCGCTCCTCGCGAGAAGCACGCCGCGCTGCTCCAACATCACCAGACACTGCACGGCGGTGGCGACCGCAGACAGGGTAGCGCCATCGCTGGCATTACGGGATCGAGTTAGTAGCGGTGCGTTTTGTTGTTTGGGGCTGAGATAGAATCCGCCGTTTTGCTCGTCCCAAAATTCTACCAGGGCCATATCCATGAGTTGTGCCGCCTGCCTCAGATATCCCCTGTCGTCTGTGGCATCGAACAGGGTAATCAGCGCCTGGCAAAAATTCGCATAGTCTTCCAGTTGTCCGGCGATGGACACGGCGTTGTTCAAATAGATCCTGTGGAGTCGGCCGGCGGCGTCCACATTCCGTTGCCACACCAGCGTGGCGGCCCGCTGTGCCGCCTGCAGCCAGTCTGGCCGCTGTAGCACCGGCGCCGCCGTCGCCAGCGTAGTGATCATCGCTCCGGTCCAGGCGACGATGAGCTTGTCATCCCTAAGCGGATGGACGCGCCGCTCCCGAGCCAGATAAAGCTTCTCTAGAATCCCATCCAGATGGCTGTCGAAATTATCCTCGCTGCCGCCACCGACGCCGCCGTCCTTCTCGAGTTCCAGTTGGGACTTCGGCAGGTTCAGGATATTCGAGCCTTCGAAGTTTCCCGCCTCGGTTACCCCATACAGTTCTATAACAAGTCTTGCCTCGGCGGCGGCCAACACCTGCTTCAGTTCTTCTATAGTCCAGGTAAAGAATGTGCCCTCCTCTCCTTCGCTGTCGGCGTCGGTGGCCGAATAGAATCCCCCCTCGGGTAGCTGCATATCTCGCAGCACATAATCGAGGGTCTGCTCGCAGACTCGCCTGAAGAACTTATTGCCGCTGAGTTGATATGCCTGAAGATAAACCAGTCCCAGCTGCGACTGGTTATAAAGCATTTTCTCAAAATGCGGCACCAACCACTGCGCATCCACGCTGTAGCGATGAAAACCCCCAGCCACCTGATCATAGATGCCGCCACGCGCCATGCCGGTAAGTGCACGCTCAACAAAACCAAAAACACTGAGGTCACGGGATCTCCTGACGTGATCGAGCATGAGCAGCAGCAGCGGCTCCTGGGGAAATTTTGGCGCACCGGCCAGGCCGCCATAGGTCGAATCTTCTCTCTCTAAGAGGCCTTTCAGCATATTGTCCAGTAAGTCCGGGTTTAAGGACCCCGCCTCTTTTCTGTCACTCAACATGCGATCTATGGCCTCACTTATCTGGGTCGCCCTGGCCCTCAGTTCGTCGGGTTCCTGCTTCCAGGCATGGGTGATTTTTTGCAACAGGGCGATAAAAGAAGCCGCCGGGAAATAGGTGGCACCGAAGAATGGTTTACCATCCGCCAGCAGAAAATTCGACATCGGCCAACCCCCATGACCTGACATGAGCTGCACTGCGGTCATATAAATCTCGTCGATATCGGGATACTGTTCCCGATCCATTTTTATGCTGATGAAATCCTGGTTCAGCACCTCGGCGACTTCTACGTTGTCGAAGCTCTCAACCTCCATCACATGACACCAGTGACAGGTGGAGTAGCCAATGGACAGGAACACGGGCTTGTCCTCGACTGCGGCGGCCTCGAAGGCGTCGTTGCCCCAGGCGTACCAATTCACGGGATTGTGCGCATGTTGCAAGAGATAGGGTGAGTCTTCCAGAATCAGCCGATTGATAAACAAGCCCTTGCCCTGTGCATCCAGGTGTTCGGTGCGCTTGTCATAGCTGCCCGCTTTTTCGGCTTCAACCTTACGCAATTTTATCTCGAGAGCATTGGTCATAGTTTTTTACTGAAATTACAAGACTGCGGGGCATGCAAAACCCGTATTGGGGAGCGGGATGCTGTCACCACAAGAGCCGTTTAGCAAATATTATTACACCTCGTTGGAATAAAACTCGGCGGTTACGGTCTTCTATGGTGAGCCACTTGTTTTCAGCAGTAGGTGTACTCAATTTGCCCTATACCGCCCCCGCCCCCCGGGGGCGTGTTTTTATCCCTGGCCAGACTGGGAGCCCTGAAGTAGATTAGGGCAGCTCAATTCAGACCGACCCGCATTGGCCTATGCTCGCGATTGATGATAGATTCAGTGCCTCCCAAGCTCTGGTTCCAGACTACCGAAGCAAGCTATCAACCCGCGTCAATGCGCGCGTGACTTTGAATTTTGTGAAAGCCTTGTGAGTCCGGCGCAACAGTGAGCCTAATTGCCAACGACTCGATCGATGCTGCTCCCCATATGACAAGCCCAAACCCAGTTTGCCTGATCGTCGGCGCCGGTGATTACATCGGTGCCGCTATCGCCCGCCGGTTTGCGGCAGGGGGATACAGCGTCTGCCTGGGTCGCCGCAACGGCGACAAGACCGCAGACCTGGTCAAGGAGATAGAAGACACTGGGGGCAAGGCCTACGGCTATACTCTCGATGCCAGGGAGGAAACCCAAATTCAGCAACGCTTTGCAGCTATCGAAGCGGACATCGGACCCCTGGAAATCGTCATCTCCAATGCCGGGGGCAATGTGAACTTCCCGATCCGGGAAACCACGGAGAGAGTTTTCTACAAAGTATGGAAGATGGCCTGCCTGACGGGGTTCCTCACCGGGCGGGAGGCCGCCAGGTACATGGTGCCGCGTCACCAGGGCTGCATATTTTTCACCGGGGCCACCGCCAGCCTGCGCGGCGGCAGTGGCTATGCCGCCTTTGCCAGCGCCAAGTTCGGGCTGCGGGCCCTGGCCCAGAGCATGGCGCGGGAGCTGGGTCCCCAGGGCATCCACGTGGCGCACCTGATCATCGATGCCGGAGTAGATACAAAATTCGTGCGTGAGCGTTTTAAGGATCGCGGTATCGATGCGGATGCACTTCCCCCGGATACACTGATGAATCCAGAGTCGATTGCCGAGGCCTACTGGATGCTGCATCGGCAATCGAAGGATGCCTGGACCCATGAAATGGATTTACGTCCTTTTGCTGAAAAATTTTAGATAAGGATCGATGGATGTCCATAGCAGTAGAATTTCATTTCGATTTCGGTAGCCCCAACAGCTACTATGCCCACCGTGTAATCCCGGCCATCGAAGCACGCACCCACATCAGGTTTGAATACGTTCCCATTTTGCTGGGTGGGGTCTTCAAGGCAACCAACAACAGGTCACCGATGGAGGCGCTGGCAGGAATCAGGAACAAGTCCGAATACAACGCCCTGGAAACCCGGCGCTTCGTTAGAAAACACAGCATCGAGGACTTCAAATTCAACCCCAACTTTCCCATTAACACCCTGACCATCATGCGCGGTGCCATCTACGCCATGAACAACGGCATTGGTGAGGACTACATCGAAGCCATGTATCGGTGCATGTGGGAGCAGGAATTGAATATGGCTGAGCCGGCGGTGGTCCAACAGGCGCTTATGGACGCGGGTCTCCCTGCAGACGCAATCATTGCCGGCGGCGCCGATGCGGAAATCAAACAGCAGTTAATTCAAAACACCATGGCATCGGTTGAGCGTGGCACTTTTGGCTCACCAACCTTCTTCGTCGGTGAGGAAATGTTTTTCGGTAAGGACAAACTAGGGGATGTCGAAGAAGAAATTCTTGCGAGTTTCTAACCCGAATTTTCAAGCGTACTGGTGAAATATCCGGGCTAAATCAATCGGCGCGATCGTAGACCCGGGTTAGTATTATTGCTGCCCCGAAAGAATTTGGCTGAATCTGCATTTTCACCACTAGCTGATTGCCCCCAGCCTGCAAGGTGTAGGTTTCCAGCGTAAATCCATCGTCCCGGGGCCTGGCTTCAACCAGCAGCGAATCACCATCGAAGTTGCCGAAGGAAAAATCCTGACTTCCGCTGTTGTAGAAATCGTTGGCGGCGGAAGAACGGCGGCGACCGTCGATGTGAAAAACCCGGACGTAGTTGTCGGCATATTCGAAACGAAACTCAGGCTCATCGTAGCTTATACGCAACACATCATCATAGGAGATGCGATCGTAGAGTTCCTGCTCTGCCGGCCCACCACGATAAAAATCTTCCTCGCGCTTCTTGAACCAGCGCCTCCTGACCTTGCCTCCTGCTTCCTTGATCGCCGCCTCTACCCTGTCGTCGGTGTTGTCACTCAATTCTTCGTTAATCACCCAATCGCCAACCATGAGGCTGCCAATCGCGGACGCAGAGTTTTCCTGGGCCGCCGCCAGGGTAAACATCGAAACGCCCACCAGCAGCACGCAGATTCTTAACAAAAATTCTTTGATCGATTGTTGATTCATTGCTTTTCGCAAGCTCCCTGCTTGTATTCTGAGATCAAGTCGCCTCTGATCAAGTATTCATAGTGCATGCTTGGCTATTTCCCCCTGGTCGGCCGAGTGTCTTTCAACAGCCTGCTAGACAAACTCTTCCCGCCACTGTGCTATTGCCTGACCGATCTCATGGGGTGAATCCTCTTGCAGGAAATGGTTACCGGCCACGGTCACTTCCTTCTGATTGGGCCATGATCGACAAAATTCTCGCTGCGGACCTATCAAAATCGCACCGGGCTCGGCGTTAATGAATAATTTTGGCACATCGCACTGCGACAACCAATCCGCATAACTCTGCACCAGTTCAACCACTTCCGCCGGCTCTCCTTCGATCGGTATCTGCCGCGGCCAGGTCAGGGTCGGTCTGCGATCTTCCCCCGGATTCTTAAACGGTCGGCGGTAGACTTCCATTTCTTCGTCACTCAATTCACGCAAGATTGAGCCGGGCAGCACTCTCTCCACAAACACATTTTTCTCGAGAATCATTTCCTCGCCGGCGGGTGAACGCAGACCCTGAAAAATACCTCGCGCCGCCTCGGGCCATTGATCCCAGGTCATGGACCTGACTATGGCTTCCATATAGGCGATTCCCAATACTGCCTCGCGATGACGATTGGCCCAATCGAAGCCCAACGCCGAGCCCCAGTCATGAATGACAAAAGTAACCCTGTCCCGCACTCCCAGCGCCTCGAGGGCGCCGTCAAAATATTCTCTGTGCTCTAACAGCGTATAACGATCGGGACCCGAGTCCTCCAGCTTGTCGGAGTCACCCATGCCGATCAGGTCGATGGCTATGCAACGACCCTGATCCTGCAGATGGGGCATGACGTTTCGCCACAGATAAGACGATGTGGGATTGCCATGCTGAAAGACAATAGGATCGCCCTCACCCATCTCCACATAACTCATGGTCTTGCCCTTCACGCTAATCGTTTTCTTCGGATGCTCCGTGGCACTGATCATGCTGTTTCCTGTCTGTTTGTGATTCCCAGAGCTCCAGAGAATAAACCTCGTTGTTCGGTATTTCAATTCGAGTCGCTAGTACTGGGCATTAATTTTTTGGTAAGGACGGAGCATCTAAGCGGCCGATTGGGTGGGGGTGTTACTTTTACGTTCCATGGGCCCTCCCAAAAGATGCACTTTGAGTTTTCCACAAAAAGAGATAACAGCATTCAGCTCCCGTCACAGATGCACTTACCAAGGCCCAATATCAAGACTCTTGCGACATAACCGAATTCTGGTTGTGCCAATTGAACAAGGGCCCTGTTTTCAGCTATCCTGCCTGTCCTTGAATCGACAACACTAAAAAAGCAGTTGCGGGGGGAAGTCGGAATGACAATGCAAAATACGCCTCTACTCATGTCTCGAATCCTGGGCAGGGGTGCCAAACTGGACCCGGAAATCGAGATCGTCACCATGCAGGCGGAGGGTACGCACCGGCAGACCTTGAAGCAGACCTGGGACCGAGCTAATCAGGTGGCACATGCGCTAAATGCCCACGGCATTGAAATTGGGGACAGAATTGGCAGCTTCATGTGGAGCAACTATCGTCACCTGGAGCTTTATCAAGGCGTACCCTCCATGGGAGCGGTGTTGAATACCATAAATATCCGTCTATCAGCCACCGATCTAGAATATATAATCAATCATGCGGCAGACCGCGTGCTTTTCGCAGACGAGGATTTGCTGCCGCTGCTGGAGCCACTCTGGGGCAAGATTCCCAGTGTAGAATTGCTGGTGGTATGCCGCCATGGCGAGGGCGGGGAAAGCTCCTTCGAAAACCAGATCGATTATGAGGATTTTATTGCCGGTCAGGCCACCGAGTACGAATGGCCGGAGATTGACGAAACTTCCCCCATGGGCCTGTGTTACACCTCCGGCACCACCGGTAAACCCAAGGGGGTGATGTATACAAACAGATCTACTTACCTGCACACCCTCACTGAGTGTCTGACCGATTCGATTGGTCTTTCTTCCCTGGACTCGCTGCTGGGCATCGTGCCGATGTTCCACGCCATGGGTTGGGGCCTGCCGTTTTGCGCGTCCATGCTTGGATGCAAGCAGGTAATGCCCCATCGATTCATGACACCGGATACCTTCCTGAAGTTAATGCATGAGGAAGAAGTCACCATATCTGCGGGGGTGCCCACTATCTGGCAGGGCGTCAGGGCCGCGCTGGAGGCGGAACCCGACAAGTATGACCTGAGTAAATTGAGTCGACTGACCTGTGGCGGATCTTCGCCTCCGGTGTCCATGATGCGTTGGTACTGGGAGACCCATGAGATTGAAATGATCCAGGGTTGGGGTATGACCGAGACCAATCCGCTGGGAACCCTGTCCAGAAAAATTGCGAAACGCTCCCACATGAATATTTCGGAAGAGCAGCAGTTTGAGAATATCGCCAAGGCAGGTTTGGCCATGCCTGGACTGGAGATCGAGATTTTCGACGAACAGTGGAATCGCCTGCCCCACGATGGCGAGGCCGTCGGTGAACTCTGTATTCGCGGCCCCTGGATTGCATCGGAGTACTACGACGACCCACAACCGGACAAGTTTCATGAGGGCTGGCTGGTGACCGGCGACGTTGCCAAGATCGATGCAGAAGAATACCTGATCATCTCGGATCGCTCCAAGGATCTGATCAAGTCTGGCGGCGAGTGGATCTCCTCTGTCGATCTGGAGAACCACATCGTGGGCATGGCAGAAATTGCCCAGGCGGCCGTTGTCGCCCAACCACATCCGAAATGGGATGAGCGTCCGGTGGTTTTGGTGACGATGGAGGAAGGAGAGTCGCTGGATCGGGATGCGGTACTGGCGCACTGCAGCGAGATCTTTGCGAAGTGGCAGTTGCCTGATGATGTCATCGAAACCGAATCCATTCCGCTCACCTCCACCGGCAAAATCGATAAGAAAGCGATTCGCGCAACACTCGATGCCCAGGGGTATAAACTGCCGGATCTTCGGGGCTAACCGGAACATCAGCTATTGCGGGCATTTGCAGAGAAAATTTTCGCGATTTCGGAATAGAGATCAACAAATTCACGAGCTAACTCATACATACTCGCTATTATCGGCGATAGGCTATGAGGGCCAAGATGCTTTTAATGGCTTGTATTGTCGTCTAGACTCCACTGCCGGGGTTGGCAAACCCCCATCGAAAAGAGTGATCGCACAGGTATTATGACCCATAAATTTGACTTCGCCCTGGCTCTGCTGGTTATTACCGCAATCGGACTGATTGACATTTTTGTGATTAAGGAATCGCGACCCGACCCAGAGCGCATGGTCTGGATCGATGCCGGCTCCCATCCAACGGCTTCCACTAAAGATCCGTTAAATGAAGGATTGAGCGGTTCCGTCGAACTGTATGGCTTCTGGATAGACGAAGATGAGGTCAGCCACGGGGATTATCAGCAATTTATTGCCGACACCGGTCATGTCATCTTTGCCGGTCAGACCGTTGCCAGGATTTTGCATACTGATGACAGGCTCACTCAGGAGAAATTGGCTGAAGATATGTCTCGGCACCATTTGCTGGGGGCAGATACCAATGCCGATGCCGAGACCCGGCAAAAAGTCCATGTGACCTATGAAGATGCCCGAGCCTATTGCAACTGGCTGGACAAGGACCTGCCAACAGAAGCACAATTTGGATTTGCCGCGCGCGGCGATGGCGCAGATAAAGTCTACAACTGGAGCTCTGGCCCGAAACATCTCACCGGCTTTCGATGCGTGACTAACCCTACCGCCCTACAACGGATCTTCGAGTAAGATCGAGGATCGAGGTGTCGGAGAACCGGGGCAGCGCTGAATAACGCAGTGATGTCCTAGCTAAATTGCCCGGGCAATTAGCAGCTTCATGATTTCATTGCTGCCGCCATAGATCTTCTGAATTCGACAGTCCGCATACATTTTGGCAATAGGATATTCCATCATATAGCCATAGCCGCCGAAGAACTGCAGACATTCGTCCACTATTTCGCACTGCTTCTGGGTGATCCACCACTTCGCCATGGCGGCAGCGGTGTCATCGAGTTTACCGGCGGCGAGTTTCATTGCGCAGTCGTCGACGAAGGTCCTGGCCAACTTCGCTTCGGTGTATCGCTCGGCCAGGCGGAACTGGGTATTTTGAAAATCCAGAATACGTTTGCCGAAAGCCTTGCGCTCCTTCACATACTCCGCTGTGATTCGCAACGCAGTCTCGATGGCGGCACAGGCACCGGCCGCGATAATCAATCGCTCCTTGGGAAGTTGTTCCATCAGCTGAACGAAGCCCTTGCCTTCCACGTTGCCCAGGAGATTCTCACTGGGAACAAGTACGTCATCAAAAAATATTTCCGATGTGTCTTGCGCCTTTAAGCCGAGTTTCTCCAGATTTCTGCCGCGGCTAAAACCCCCTTCGCCTTCGACAGATTCTGTCTCTACCATGATCAGCGAGATGCCCTTTGCCGATTCGGAGGGATCAGTTTTTACCACCACACAGATCAGGTTCGCGGTCTGACCGTTGGTCAGAAAGGTTTTTTGACCGTTAAGCACATAATTCCCGCCTTTCTTGATCGCGGTCATAGCCACCGCCTGCAAATCGGAACCCGTGCCAGGCTCGGTCATGGCAATCGCGGAAACGATTTCTCCCGACGCCATCT
>JADFIJ010000074.1 GCA_022566775.1 Pseudomonadota bacterium
GTTCTGACCTCGGGCACGCCCGAGATGGGGTGCGGGTCGAGCACGCCGTCGCGGACGACTCGAAGGCGGCCGGATCGCTCGGTAACGAGCATGCCACCGTCGGGAAGGAAGGCGATGGCCCAGGGTTGCGAGAGGTCTCTGGTCACAACGCTGACGCGGATCTTGTGCTGCTCGGCCGTATCGAAGATCCAAGGTCCCGCCCCCAACGGCGGCACCGGGACCCCGATCGATTGTCCGTCGGCGCGGCCGGCCACGAGCAGGCCGAGCAACAAGAGTCCAGCGATACGAGCGCAACGTTCGACGTTCATAAGAATATTCCCGGCCGGTGTATGGGAAGAATAGAGGCTGCCTCTATTCAAGTCCATGGATGCTTGGTAGAGAATCATTGCCTTTTGTGTGGATTCTGCTCATTCTTCGGCTGCTAATAAAGGGGGTCAGAGTAAAAATACAGTACTGTATTTTTACTCTGACCCCCTTTATTACGAATCAAATAACTCCAAAGGCGCGTATTTGTTATGCCCAAAGTAAATTCCTGTCACGTTAAGGTGATTACACGCATTGCGCGAGAAGCAAAGATAGGCGAAAGAGCCAGGCTACTAGCCTTTTGATTCGCTTACGCCAGTGCTTTGAGCGGCCTGCGAGCCAGTATTGGCAGTGGACAACGTCGGTCGGCTTGGATACCTTTAGGCTCTCCTACATCCTATAAAAAAGAACAAAGGCTTACCCCATGATTAAACGCATACGCTCACGCCTCCTCCTTGCTGCCTTTCCACTCCTTATCGCAAGCTCCAATTTGTTGGCTGCCGACGGTGGCGACTGGAATATCGCCAGTCGTGTGCTGCCGCCTCCGGCTGCGGCCAGTGAAGCACTGAGCTCATCCATAGCGAGAACACCGCAACCTGTCCCCCCTCAACCGGGTATGATGCCGCAAACCCCGGAACAATGGGAAGCCTTTGTGGAGCAGGCCACAGGCGCGCAGACAATCCCGCTGGAAACCCTGGAGCAAATTAGTAACACCTCAATTGAGAAACAACAGCTTGCTGGCGTCACGGTGTATTGGGTAACGCCAAGTACGATTGCTCCCGAGCATGAAGACCATCTATTCCTCCATGTTCACGGCGGTGGATATGTCATCTTAGGTGGTGATGCAGCCCCTTCTGAAGCCGCGACCATAGCCAGTACCTCCGGTATTCGTTCGATCTCGGTGGACTACCGCATGCCACCGGCTGCCCCCTTCCCTGCGGCGGTGGATGACACTATCGCGGTGTATCAGGAGCTTTTGAAAACCATGCCGGCCAACAAGATTGCCATCGGTGGCACTTCAGCCGGCGGTGGTCTGGCATTTGCCGCCGTGCATCGAATGAAGGAACTGGGGCTGCCCCTGCCCGGTGCTATCTTCGCCGGCACGCCTTGGGCCGACCTAAGTAAAACCAGCGACACCCTCTATACCAACCAGGGCATAGACCGAGTGCTCATTGCCTATGAGGGTCTGCTCAGTGCCGCGGCCGAACTCTATGCCGCTGGCGAGGATTTGAAGCATCCGCTCATTTCCCCCTTGTATGGGGATTTCTCGGGTTTTCCGCCCACCATCCTCATCTCAGGCACGCGGGATCTGTTGTTGAGTGATACCGTACGTGTACAGCGCAAACTCCGGGATCAGGGTATTGTTGCCGATCTCCACGTGTTCGAAGGCATGTCTCATGCCGGTTACCTGTTCGAGGCTGCCTCTCCGGAAGCCGTCAGCACCATGGAGGAAATCAGCCTGTTTTTTAAACAGCATCTGGATTAGGCTAACCAGGGACTAGCCGAATCGAAGTTGTCAAAAGAGTGCTAATCGAAGCAAAGGGGGCAGGGTACTTTGGTTTTCTTTATTCTATCTTGTACCCAATTATTGCAAGTACCCAACTTGAAGCTCTACGATCTACCCCCTCCCCCAATGCCCGTCGAGAACA
Organism: Pseudomonadota bacterium; assembly: GCA_022566775.1. Lineage (GTDB taxonomy): Bacteria > Pseudomonadota > Gammaproteobacteria > Pseudomonadales > Pseudohongiellaceae > UBA9145. The sequence goes on from JADFIJ010000074.1 coordinate 1,953, forward strand.
GATTTTTAGTAAAGGGGGTCCTGACGAACCAGTGAGTGGTGGAAATAACAAAAAAGAAATAGGGGCTAAATCTTATGACAGTGCTCATGTGTTAGGTCAAATTTCGACCCCTTATCTACTTATTCTATGACCTTACAGGGCCGTCTCTACAAATGTTTCCAATACCCATGCCAGCGGCGGAAGAACGAGGTAAAAGGCGATCCTGCGTATATGGGCATGTAACGGCCACTCCCACACAGAGTGGATTCGGTCCTGGTAGTACAGTAAATCAGGCATTTTAAATTCATCCTGATGGGCAGATATTCTAGAGTCATTCAGGGCCAGCCTGTTGCCAGTGAGCGCTTGCGTAATCAACCGGGATTCCTCAATTTTTGCTTGCTTCAGGCGGCTGCGAATTCTGGTAAGTGGAATACTTACCAGCAGGAATAACACGAATACCAGGGCAATCATTGGTAGGCCGATGGGGATCACCGTATTTGCCAGACCCTCTGATGAAGTCAGGGTAAAAGGGATTATCGCGGTAATTCCCACAAGGCCAAAAAAAACCCGTAGTGGTTGAGACGCAAAAACCGCCAGGGGTTCGGGGTTAAGTAAGTCTATAGGGATCGTGTTTGCCACTTTGTAGAAGACCTGAATCTGGCGATAAATAAAGGTAATTGTACGGATGATACAAATTCCCACGAGGATAAATACCGCTGAAACGACAGTAGAATATGCCCCTGGGAGGAATCCGACACTGAAATCGAGAATGGGGCTGATGAATGCCGCCATCAATGAGCTGCCTTCGGAAAAGGCGCGTCCGGAAAATGAGATGGTATAGCCCAGCCCTATACCGACCAGCAACTCCATCCTACGGGAAAATGGCGAAGGTTGACCACGAACGGTATTAATTTCGAGAAAGTTGGCCCCCCCATAGTTGGCAATATCTTGAAGATCTTTCACCGCTCCCCGGGTTAGTGTTAGCCATATGGTCAGAAAGACTGCACCCATGGAGGCTACCACCCACTTCAATTCAGGGGGAAATTGATTCGCCCCCAACATGGTTTCCATGAGAATAAAGATTCCCATTACCATCGAAAAAAAAATCGCCCCGATCCAAAGACTATTCAGTCCGCTGACATAGAGCCATCTGAAACCATGAGAAGGTAGAAACGCCTGGGTATCAAAGCTGATCCTGGATTGATCCTCAATCTCCACAGCAAACCTCCTGTATCGTCTCGATGAAGTTATCGGCGCCGTCCACGCCTGTTAAACCAGGCAAATCAAACCTTTCATGATGTGGCGACCACGTCTTGTCTAACCATCTTCAACTATTCTTTATGAATTGCCTATTTTTATCGATAGTTCATAAATGGGGTCAGAGTAAAAATACAGTACTGTATTTTTACTCTGACCCCATTTATTCCTGGCGAATCTAGACTGCTTGCAGCGGTTGAATCTCTCTAGCGAAATACTCTTCGAGGAATTCGGTAAACAATCGTAGCTTGGCCGACAAGTGAGCCTTGTGCTGGTAAATCGCGACAATTTCCCTATCGATCGACTGCCAGCCATGCAACACGGTCACCAGTTTCCCGCTGGCCAGGTCGTCCTTCAAATAGTAATCGGGCAAGTATGCCAGACCCAGGCCCTGAGTAGCTGCCGAGCGCAAAGCATAGCCGCTATTGCTATGCCAGTTGCTGTTCACGCTGATCTTGACGGTGCTACCGGTGCCGCGGAATTTCCACGGCTTGCTGAATCCTGCATCCATGAACAGCAGGCAATTGTGCTGTTTCAAATCGGCGGGTCTGACTGGAGCGACATGGTCCATCAAATAGTCTGGACTGGCGACTACGTAGAATTTGGTCGGCGCCAGAGCGCGATTAACGACATTGATATCTTTGCGCGCACCCACCTGGATCGCCAGGTCGAAGTGCTCTTCAATCAAATCGACCCGGCGGCCGCTCAGGTGGAGATCTATAGTGAGTTCGGGGTTGCGTTTCATGAAATTCGCGATTGCCGGCACCAACATCACCTCACCGAGTAAATGTGGCGCAGCGATGCGTAACCGGCCCTTGACTTCGTGTTGCAGCGCGCCGATGGCACGTTCGGCGGCTTCCAGATCCTCCACCACCTGGCGACACTGCTGGTAGTAGATCGCACCCGTCTCCGTCAGTGATATTTTTCGTGTGGTGCGGTGCAACAAGCGCGTGTCCAGGCGATCTTCCAGACGTGAGATCTGTTGACTGACATGCCCCTTGGAGACACCCAGCACCTTCGCCGCGGCTGAGAAACTACCGCTGTTAATCACTTCGACCAATTCTTCAAATCCTCGCCAGCGGCTCATCACAAGTTCCTTTCATTGCCAAAGCTATTGTTCATATATAAAAACAGTATTATCTTATTTATCTATATTATCAATTGTATGAAAACATACTAAACTAAGTTTTTCAAGCAGAGAACAACAGGAGAACCACCATGAACGAGACTGCGTTTTTTGATGCGATGACCATGTTGGCGGCGGCTATCTTACTGGCTGGCGCAGCTATCGGTTCGGCCCTCGGTGTCGGCAGTGTCGGCGCTAAACTGATCGAAAGTACCGCACGGCAGCCCACGGAAGCCAGCATACTACAGAACAAGGCTTTTCTAATGGCAGGCATGCTCGATGCCATCCCCATTCTAGCGGTCGCCGTGGCTCTGCTATTGCTATTCGCCAATCCGCTGGCCTAAACCCACGCAATGCGACAAGTAAAAAATGAACACCAAGCCAAGAAATCCCAAAAAGCTGCCGCCAGATAAGGTGCCGGAAGGGATAAAACTTGTCACCTCTGGCACCTTTTATTTTTATGAACAACGTGCCCGGGCAATCCTACTTGCAGGCTTAAGATATGTGGCTGCATCAACCCTTAAGGCCCTCTGCCGGGTGTACCAAGTGTGGATATCAGCTAGAAAGAGGCGCCACTTGCTCAGCCGACAGCTAATGGCTGAGAGCAAATGATGCCGGAGGAGATTTGTTGATTCCCTCCGGCACCTTGTATTTACCATCATCAGGACATATCGCCACCGGCTGACATGAGAATATTCAAGCCATAGCGAATTTGAAGAAAACCAGGATTGGAATACCGAACGTCAATACGGCAATAAGCCTGGCGCGATAAGGATTCTAGTGAATTAATCGAGTCTTGCTATAGGCAGAATACCAGCCGAACCAGAACGCCCGATGGGCGGGCAGGCGTATCAATTCTTGCCCTCGCTCGCCGACTAACCGAGATTCAGTGAGATGCCATAGCTGCCCCTGCTCATCGGCCAGGGTGTCATCGCCATCGAAATCTACAAACTCGGTAGAATTTGCGGCGAAGACTCGACTCGCGCCGCTGTTGTCGGTGACGACGACAAACCTCATCGCACCGATTTCCTCGTGCAATAATTGATGGTCCGACAAGTACGCGCTTGCAATTGCCAGGGGCTGATCCGGGTACTCCGGCAGGATGATCGCCAGCACTTCATCCTTGTTTTTCAGGCGCATATCGAGATCGGGGACATTGAACATCAGTGCGTCCGTGGCAAAATAATCTCTATAGGCAACCCCTTCGCCGTAGTCTCTCTGATAACCGGTATCGAGCGAGAGCACGGTGGTGTCCGGGTGGCGTCGACGCCACTCGCCCCAGTTGGTGGTGACGACGCTACGGCGTTTTAGCTGGATGTTTTTTCCTACTAGAGGCCCAATAACCGGTTTGCCCCAGAGGGTATTCCAGAGGGATTGGGTGCCCCGGTCATACATCAGTTTGTTGGACCGATAGAGGAAGCCACTGGTACCCATTTGATAGTTAATGCCGCCGACCTGGGTTTCATAAATAATCATCGAGCCACAGAGTGTGCAGTAAACGCCGATGATCGGAATCTGTGCAATATTATCGACGAACATCTCGTGCCAGGCCAGGATGCGTTTTGGATAGGCGCGGGCGTCGCCATCGATCTCGATACCAAAAACAATATTGCCGTCGTCAAGATAGTCGGCTGCCGCAGCGGCGATCATGGTGGGGGAGCGCAATGGCGGAATGCCATCCTGCAGTACACCACCCCACCGGACTTCGTCCAGGCGCACGCTGGCGTTTCTATCCGCGCCGAAATAGGCGCGAAACCTGGGATCTATGGTGGCAAATAAGCTGGCCTTGAAGGCGGCATATTCCGGCGCCATTTCATATTGTTGATGCCACAGCCAGCCATACCAGAGTTGAATATCAAAATCGAATGACTGGCCGGTGTTGGTGCGCAGCAGCTCGAAAATCTGGATTACCCGACGTCGATTCCGGGTCAGTGAAATAGTCTCAAGCAGGGGCGCGACATAGCTCATTTGCCAACTGGCAGACAGTTCATCCAGCGCCGCTGCACTGGTACTCTCCTCCGCAGCGACCACCTCCAACAGTCGGGCGACAAATCTCTCGTCGAGCGGATCGACTGCCTGGGCATAACTGACGGTGACCGCAAACAGTGGCAAGATCAGCAATCCTGCCAGGTATTTTCCCAGGCAAATACCGACATCCCAGGGCTGTTTTTCTAATGCGGAGTTAGGAATTGACTTGACGCAGAGGAAGGATGGCAACTGTGACTCCAGAACAAGAAGATTAAGTCTGATCGCTGCTGCAAAAATGGACTGCCTAGCCTAATGTATTACAGCGTATCCCCATGCCAAAAGCCAGTGTCACAAGAGACAAGTGGTCAAATCTTGACTTAACACATCAGGGCACGATTCGCTCTTAGCTTGTGAAGTCAAGATTTGACCCCTTTCCTTTCTTATTGGTAACGTCCCACCAGCTGAATTTGAAATGATGTACTATCGACAACTTGAAGAGTCAGCCGTGGTCGCTTGACTCAAACCACTGGGTCTCCGGCAAACCCGGGGCGGTTCATTGTACCTATTTTCAGGAAAAGGAATTTTACTCATTAAAGAGAGATGGAATTACTGGGCGCATGTTGAACATGATTTATATCGATGAAGCATAAAGTGAATAGCCCAGACGGGACAAACGAAGAGCTTATTGAAGAGTTTAACCAAGAGACTATTGAAATCGACTGGCTGATCTTCGGCGCAGGCAGCATTTCGCTATTGCTGGTCGTGTTAGTCATTATTGTATTTCCCCAATGGAGCGCCGATTCCATAGATCAATTGTACAGCACTGTGACGACCCACTTCGGTGTTCTCTATATTCTGATGGCAATTTTCTTAATGATATTTCTGCTTTGGGTGGCATTGAGTCGCCACGGGAATGTAGTGTTGGGCTCCGATGACAGTCCGGAATATTCTCACTTCAGCTGGGCCGCCATGTTGTTTTGCGCCGGCATCGGGGCTTCACTAATCTATTGGGGAGCAACGGAGTGGGCGTTCTATTATGCGGACCCACCGTTCGGTGTTGAGCCCGGCTCTGCGGAGGCGATATCCTGGGCCAGCAGCTATGGGATTTTCCACTGGGGCCCCGTCGGTTGGGCATTTTATTGTTTGCCGGCCCTGGCAATGGCCTGTTCTTATCATGTAAAAAAAGTCCCTTCTTTGAGATTGAGTGCAGCCTGCAGTCCTGTATTGAAGTCTCAGACTCAGAAATGGCCGGGGCGTGTGATCGATCTGATCTTCCTCATCGGTGTGATCGGCACTGCAGCTACCGGGCTGGGATTCGGCACCTCGTTGGTAGCATCGGCCACCACCTCCCTCACCGGTCTGCAAGATGGCATAGGCATGCAGGCTGTCATTGTTTTGCTGGCGACATCTTTGATTGCCTTTAGCGTATATCGTGGTTTGGATCGGGGGATAAGGCTCCTCAGTGTCATTAATGCAGCATTGGCCTTGTTTCTAATTGTCTTCGTCTTTGTGTTCGGTCCGAGCAGATTCATCCTCGAAATGGGAATCGCGTCGGTGGGCACGGTCATTGAAAATTTCATCACCATGTTATTCTGGACCGATCCGCTGCAGCGAGCCGATTTCGTAGAAAGCTGGACTGTATTCTACTGGGCGTGGTGGCTTGCCATGGGCCCGTTTATCGGCATGTTTGTGTGTAAAATTTCCGCAGGAAGAACTATCAGGCAACTGATATTTGGCATGTTGGGCTGGGGTGGCTTTGGCTGCGCCTTGTTTTTTATCGTGTTGGGTAATTATGCCCTCTCTTTAGAACTGAGCGGGGAATATGCAGTTGTGCAACAGGCAATCGAGGTGAGTCCTTCGTCGGCAATCGCCGGCATAATTGAGCTGTTACCGTTTGGGAAATTCTGGCTGTTGTATGTGGCGCTTATCGGTCTGATATTTATGGCTACCACCTATGATTCTGCATCCTACACCCTGGCCGCCGGTGCCAGTAAGTCTCTGTCTGAACATCAACATCCCGCTCGCTGGCATAGAGTATTCTGGGCTCTGGTATTGGGTATTCTGCCTATTTGCCTGCTTTTTATCGGTGGCCTGCGAGAGTTGCAGACAGCGTCTCTGATAGCGTCATTACCGTTATTGGTCATTTATTTGATACTCGCAGTATCGGTGACGCGTATGCTGAAGGAATTCGAGCAAGCAGCGCCCAAGTAAGTATCAGTCGCGCGCTTGTGGCAACCAAATCATACGATAGTAATCAGTGCATTCAGTACCGCATTAGGTTGCTCAGAGAGCATCGCATGACCGCAAGCTTTCAGACTAGTCACCGAACAATTACGAATTTTTCCTGCTACTTTCAGGGCATTGCTTGCCGCCGTCATCTTGTCTTGTTCGCCGATGATCATCAGTGTTTTGACGCTGATATTCTCTGCCAGACCCAGGGCATCGGTAAATTCGTTGCAGGCTTTCAAATCACTGTAGAAAACACCGTCTGAGCTGCGCTCCAGCAAGCGCTGGCCACTCATCATCATGTTTATTCCCGGCACGTCGTTGCCGCCGAGTTGAGCAGAGCTACTGTGGCTCCAGGTGTTGGCCATGTCGATTGCAGCGTGAGAATTATCTCTAGCTGCCTGCAGCAACGCCTCGGCAACCGGCATTGGAATAGATATTCCCAGCAATGCCAGTGCCCTCAGTGAGTCGGCGTATTTTGCCGCATAGCTCAACGCGATCAGCGAGCCCATACTGTGGCCGACGATCGCAGGTTTTGACAGATTCAGCGCATGGATTACCTCGTGCAGCCATGCGGACATGGAGGAGATACTATCCAGTGCCAGGCCTTCGGAGCGGCCGTGGCCGGGAAGATCAAGGGCGAAAACATTGTAGCCCTTGCGCGCGAAATATCGAGCAGGCAGTACCCAGACACTATGCTCCATGCCTGCTCCGTGGAGAAAAATCACAGATGGTTTTTCTTCGCTGAGAATTCCATTGCCGGTGCTGCAAAAAACACGCTGCTGATTTAATTCGAAATACACCTTTGCTCCTCGTCTGCTTACTTAGCTACGCTGCGAGGCTCGCAAGCCCTTGCGCAGGTCGGCCATTAAATCCGACACATCTTCAAGACCGATCGAGAGTCTCAGCAGACCCTCGGAAATTCCGGCAGCCTTCAGAGCCTCACTGTCCATTCTATGGTGAGTAGTGCTGGCAGGATGTATCACCAAGGATTTTGCATCACCAATATTGGCCAGGTGTGAAAACACTTCGAGGTTCTCGATAAATTTTATGCCGGCTTCTGACCCACCTTTTATGCCAAAACTGAATACCGCTCCGCAGCCTTTAGGCATTAGTCTCTTGGCGAGCTCATGGTCTGGGTGTTGTTCCAGCATTGGGTGATTGAGCCACTCAACTTGCTCCTGTTCGCTCAGAAACTCCACGATCTGTTTTGTGTTCTCCACATGCTGTTGCATGCGTAGTGGGAGAGTCTCGATGCCCTGCAATATCAGAAATGCAGTGCTAGGGCTCATGCATGCGCCAAAATCTCTAAGACCCTCTTTGCGTGCCCGGGTAATGAATGCGGCGGGGCCAAATTCTTCAGAAAAATTCAAGTTGTGAAAGCCCGCATAGGGTTCTGCGAGCGTAGGGAACTTGCCGGAACGTTCCCAATCGAAGGTGCCACCATCGACCAGCAGACCACCGATGACTACTCCGTGCCCTGATAAAAACTTGGTGGCAGAGTGCATGACAATGTCTGCACCAAAATCGATGGGACGACATAAGTAGGGCGTAGCAAAAGTCGAATCTACCATTAGCGGCAGGTCTGCGGCGTGGGCTAGCTCTGAGATCACTGGAATGTCGAGAACCTCTAGTCCCGGGTTGCCCAATATCTCACCAAAGATCAGCCGCGTATTGTCCCGAATTGCCGACTTGAAAGCAGCGGGGTCTCGAGGGTCAACAAAAGTGGTTTCGATGCCGAAACGGGGCAGCGTGTAGGCAAGCAGGTTATGGGTACCACCGTAGATACTCCTGGAGGCGACAATATGTTCGCCATTACTTACGATTGTCGCTATAGCCAGATGTGTCGCTGCCTGCCCACTGGCTGTGGCAATCGCACCAACACCGTTGTCTAAGGCGGCGATGCGCTCTTCTAACACAGCATTGGTCGGATTGGACAAGCGCGAATACACATGACCTGCTCTCTCTATATTAAACAGGCCCACTGCATAGTCTGTGTCTGGAAACACGAATGAGGCTGACTGATATATGGGGACCGCTCTGGCACCAGTGGTCGGGTCCGGCTTCTGCCCTGCGTGTAGGCTCAGAGTGTCGAATTTGTAATTGGATGGTTTCGCCATTGTGGCTCCATGCTGAATAATTTGGACTATGTTAAGGCAATGTTGAAATATTACAAAGCCTGGTTAATTATTGCATCGCTTGAATATTGCTTGTATTAGTAATAATCATTAGGGCAGCTCAATCGCCAGGCTAGTAGTACCCAGCTTGCCTGTGTGAATAGCGCCGGGGATGATGAGTAAGCAGAGGATTTTGATGCGAGACGGTGGACGGGTGATGAAGCCAGATGCAATTACCTTGCTAGACGCAGGCATGGGAAAGACTCTCTCTCTGCGCGGCGTGAACATACCGCCTACCATTTGGTCGGCAAATGCGCTAATAGTTGCTCCAGAAATGGTAGTCGATGTGCACAAGGAGAATATCGATGCGGGTGCGAATCTTATAACGACCAATAGTTATGGCGTCATTCGAAGCGATCTTGCAAAGGAAAATATCGACTATATGTATGGCGAATTAAACGTGCTTGCCGGAGAACTCGCCCAGCAGGCCATAGCAGAGACCGGTTCTGGACAGAGAGTCTCCATCGCTGGGTCTCTGCCACCTCTGAATGGCAGTTATCGCCCCGATCGTGTGCTTAGTAGAGAAGTTCTCGAACCTCTTTATAAAGAGCAGGCAGCACTGCTTGCCCCCTATGTAGATGTTTTTCTTTGCGAGACGATGTCGTCAATTACAGAAGCCTTAGCGGCTCTCGCAGCGGCAAAAGAGGTTGGAAAACCAGTTCTGGTTGCACTGACTTTACATGACGAAGAAAGTGCTTGTCTGCGCAGCGGAGAAACTCTCGAAGAGGCCTTGACGCAGTTGCTTGAGTTAAAACCTTCGGGAGTACTGCTCAATTGTTGTTTGCCAGAAAGGATCAGTGATTCCATGAGTATTTTAGCGACAGCAGATCTTGATTACCGGGGTGGGTATGCCAATGCATTCACTCGAGTTCCCAAAGACTGGTTGCTAGATGGTCATAAGGAAAATGATGGTAGTTTGACCCTTAGAGATGATCTATCGCCTGAAAACTATAGCAAGTTTGTGGCAGACTGGTTGCAGCAGGGAGCTAACATAGTCGGCGGCTGTTGCGGTACTACCGCTCGTCACACGCAAGCAATCTCGCAGTTGTTGGATAGAGTGTAAGCCTATTTTCTGGCCTTGTGGCATTGCTGAGTCAAGGGGTCAAAGCTTGACCCCTTTCGACCCTTTCCATAGTTCAATCGATGGAGAATCGATCACCTATATGGAGACCCGGATTCAGATAACCACACATCCAGTTCAATTTCAGTAGAGCTTCGGGTAGCTGGCGTAGGTTTAGACTTTAGCTGGGCTCAGCCAATGGCGGCAAGCAAGACCGACTCTGAGCAAAATCACTGCTGGTTGCACTGCTGGTTGCACTGCTGCATGATGTGAGACTATTCTAGATCTTTACTCATCCCCACCAAGCGAGATATCAGCATGCGTTTGCCACTCTTAGTTTCCCTGTTTCCAACCATTGTTCTGCTCTCAGCCTGTGGTGCAGATTCCGAGAACCCCACAGCGGCCCAGCAAGTAGTCTCCAGGGAGAATGCAGAAACCCTGTCGATTCCTGAATACACCATAGAAGAGTTCATGGGGAGTACGGCTTACACTGGCGCCAGTTTTTCCAGCGACTCCTCGAAAATACTGGTTAGTAATAACAGCACCGGTATATACAATGTCTATGCCCTGGCAGTAGATGGCAGCGGGGAAACACAGCTCACCCATTCCACCGGCGATGCCACCCTGGCCATATCCTATTTTGCCGATGACGACCGGTTTCTGTTTACGGCGGATCAGGGTGGCAACGAACTAAATCACCTGTATGTGCAGGAGCGCGATGGCGCCATAGTCGATCTCACTCCTGGCGAGAATCTCAAGGCCAGTTTTGGCGGTTGGGCCGGCGACTATGAGTCATTCTACGTGCAGACCAATGAACGTGACCCGCGCTTCTTCGATGTGTATGAATACGACTTATCGTCAGGCTATCCCCGGCGCATGTTGTTCCAGAATAGCGACGGCATGTTCCCGGCGAATATTTCCGATGATGGTCGTTACATCGCCTTAATGGCGTTGAGCACGGCCAATGACAACGATCTTTTTGTAGAAGAGATAAGCAGCGGAGAAAGAATCCATATTACTCCTCACAGCGGCGACGTCAGGTCCTCACCCATTGATTTCTCACCCGATGGCCGCTACCTGTACTACACATCCGATGCCGGGGGAGAATTTCAGCGCCTGTTACGTCATGATCTAGTGAGCGGAGAACAGGAAGAAGTCCTTAGCCTGGACTGGGATATCAGTTATGGCAGTTTCTCACGGGAAGGTAACTATTTTGTGGTCGGCGTCAATGTCGACGCACGTACAGAATTGCGATTCTACGATGCCACCACAATGGAGCCCATGGACGCGCCCGCGGTAGAAGGCGCTAATATCTCATCGGTAAGATTTTCCAAGGGCGACTCCCGCATGGCCATGTATGTAAGTGGTAGCCGATTCCCCAGAGATCTCTTCGTCCACACTATGGGTAGCGCCGATGAACCGAAGCGCCTGACCCGAAGTCTCAACGCCAACATTAACGCAGAACATCTGGCGGAAGCCCAGGTGGTTCGCTTCGAATCCTACGACGGCCTCGAAATACCCGGCATTCTCTACACCCCATTGCAGGCGTCTGCCGACAATCTGGCACCGGCATTGGTATGGGTTCATGGTGGACCCGGCGGACAGTCACGAGCGGGTTATAACGATCTCATACAGTATCTGGTCAACCACGGTTATGTCGTCTATGCCATCAACAATCGCGGCAGTTCCGGCTATGGTAAGAGTTTTTACGCCATGGACGACCGTCGCCACGGCGAGGCCGATCTTGGCGACGTGGTGGCAAGCAAACAGATGCTGATCGATACCGGCATTGTTGACCCGGATCGAATCGGCATCATCGGTGCTAGCTATGGCGGTTACATGGTAGTGGCCGCACTGGCATTCGCGCCGGAGGAATTCGAGGTGGGTGTAGATATCTTCGGGGTGACGAACTGGCTGCGTACACTCGAAAACATCCCGCCCTGGTGGGAAGCCCAGAAGGAAGCCCTGTACTCAGAAATGGGTGATCCAGCCACGGACCGGGAGCGATTGCGGCGAATTTCGCCCTTGTTCCACGCGGAAAATATCGTCAAGCCCCTGATCGTGCTGCAGGGGGCGAATGATCCGCGCGTGCTGCAGATCGAATCTGACGAGATGGTGGCAGCGGTTCGACGCAACGATGTTCACGTCGATTACCATGTCTATCCCGATGAAGGCCACGGATTTCGCAACAAGCAAAATCAGATTCACGGCTACAAGGCAATACTGGAGTTCGTGGATCGGTATTTGTAAAATAAATGGGGAAATAAATGGGGTCAGAGTAAATATACAGTAGTTCTGTGAACTCATAGACAGCGGTGAAACTACTGTATATTTACCCTGACCCCATTTATTGTTTCAGAACTACTGTATATTTACTCTGACCCCATTTATTTCTCTGACCCCATTTATTCTAATTCTCCGTGGGCAGGAATGAGTAGCGTTCTGAATACTCCAGCATCTGCGCCATAAAATCCTCGGGATATTGCACCGAGACATCGACGATGGCGCCATCTTCCTCGATTGCGACGATGCGGGGATTAACGAAGCCGGAGTATGGCGCCACATCAAGCTCTGCGTAACGCTGCAAGACTTCTGCATGTAATTCTCCATCCACCTGGGTGCCATAGTTTTCCACCAGATCCCTGGCCGCTGCAAAATCTCCTTCCGATTTGATGCGTTGAATTTCCCGTAGAAGCCGGCCGAAAATCACCCGCAACTTTTCATAATCATTGACCACAAAGTAGGTCTTGCCGTCACGCAGCACACGTTCGATGACGTTTTCCTCGAGGCCCTGTTGGTAGGACCACATCGCCACCAACTGCCGGTTACGCATATGTGCTTCCTCTATCAGCTCCCCCGGCTGTATTCGGTACAACTGGGTCATGGCGCCATTGCGAATATAGGAG
>JADFIJ010000075.1 GCA_022566775.1 Pseudomonadota bacterium
TGCTCGGCGGTAAGCACGTCCAGCAACTCCTCGGCAACTTCAATCGCTTCCTGCAAGATCTGCCGCACCGCCTCGTCATTATTGACGTCGGCCTGAGCTGTGGCGATCTGCCGCTCCAGTTCGATGATGCGATCCAGTTTTTCCTGTCGCTGTGCTTCAGCCGCCGCAATATCTGCCAAACGCGCCTGCTCTGCGGCCTCGGCCTCTTCTTGCCGACGCTGTGCTGCTTCCTCTTGCGCCCGCGCTATTGCCGCCCGCCGTTCCCGCTCTGCCTCCTCGCGAGCTATCTCTGCGGCGCGCATTTCTCGCTGCCGCTGTTGCTCAGCCGCCTGCTGGCGTGCCTGCTCTGCTTCTAGCCGTGCCGATTCCTGTTCGCTAGCCTCACGTGTCGCTTCCACTGCAGCAAGCTCAGCGTCCCTGGTTGCCTGTGAGCTACAGGCGCTCAAAATCAAGGATATGCAGATCCCGATAAGGGCCCGGCGAGCCGCCTTGCCGGCACCGATATTGCCTGACCTTCGCTTACCCAGGAATCTCATAGGCCTCTCCTTAAGCTGGGGCATCGCCCATTACTACGACATCTACCTGCCGAATATTAACGCCAAGCCGTTGATTAATAAATTATTTCCAACACTAATAACGCAAAATGCGGATTTTGTCATACTTTATAGCGATAAAGGGGCGGTTTGTCAGTAAAATCACCTGGTTAACCCGGTTTTTGCTTGTTGTTGGCAGCATTATTTCAATTAGTCGGCTCAAAATTCAATTCTCTGAAAAATTCGATCTGGAACCTGGACCCCTAATGGCCACCCTGTTATCCAAGAGTTTAGTGCAATTATTGCAAGCGCTGCTGGTGCTGGTCGTCAGCGGACCTCTTGTGCTGATCATACTTTCGGTGGAAACCGAACCCACAGTCTCAAATAACGCGCCGTTCAACCGGGGCGAACTTTCACAAATTGAGCAGCTACTATTGGATAGCGCGCCGCCGTCGCCACAGAATATGAGCCTGCAGAGACTGCAATTTAACGCCCATGAACTCAATCTGCTGCTGCGCTACAGCATGGGCGTCATGAACCTGTCACCAAGGTGGGCAGCTCAACTGGCATTGAACGAAAACACACTCACCTCCACCCTCAGCGTCGAGCTGGGCCGACGCCCCATGCCACTGTTTCTGAACCTGCAGGCGGAGTTCACTGGCAGTGGCAACTTGTTGAAACTCGCGTCCCTGCAGATCGGCAAATTAAAGCTTCCCGAGGCGTTTTTGCAATTCGCTCTAACGCGAATTCGCGCAAGCCTGGAATCTTCGAATATCGCCTATCAGGATTTCAATCTGCTGCTTTCCAGAGTCCAGCGGGTAACAGTTTCGCCTGACCGCATCGATGTTGAATTGGTGTGGGACCCAGACTTAATCAGCAACATCAGTAACCACGCCCAACAGTTGTTCATTTCCAATCAGGATCAACAGAGAATAATGGACTACTATCGGCAGATAGGAGAAATTGCGGCGGCCATACCCCCTGATTTACGCGCGGTGTCACTGAACGCATTTCTTGTGCCCTTGTTCACGGCGGCAGTTGAAAAGTCCCGCAGCGGAAGCGATCCGGTCGCCGAGAATCGAACCCTGTTCCAGGCCTTGGCGATCTATATAAACAGTGAAAACATCGAACAGTTGATCGGGGTGGAACTGGCAGCAACCCTACCCCAACCAAAACTCATCGAGGTGCGATTGCGCAGGCGACAAGATTTAGCTCGGCACCTGGTGGCGATGGCCGCGATCACCGCATCCGCGGGTGCTGATCTGGCACAAATGCTCGCCACCACCAAGGAAGCTTACGATGCCCGCTACCGGTCTGGCTTCAGTTTCTCAGATCTGGCCGCCAATACCGTCGGCGTTACCATGGCAGGTCATGCGACACGAGATGCCCGAACCGCGCGGTTGATGCAGGAGAGGTTGGCTAATCTACAAGATGAAGCCGATTATATGCCCGCAGTGGGCAACAACCGTGATGGCTTGTCGGAATCAGATTTCAATGCCATCTACCAGAATCGATCTAGCGAGGAGTATCGGCGGCGCCTGTCTGAAATTCAGGAGTTGATAAACGCCAGGCCTCTGTTTCAGGATCTGCCGGTTCCATAAGCTTGTTGGTTCGCTGCAGGGCCCATGCGGAGCAGGTATGAAAGCATTGAATACAGCCAATCTTGAGCAACTACGGCATCGGCTTCTCGAGCTACAAACGGAAATCGGCGAACGACTCAGCAACAACTTGGAAGCCAGTGAGATTGTCACCCTCGATCAGACTACGGTGGGCCGAATCTCTCGAATGGATGCCATGCAGCAACAGAATATGGCGGTTTCAACCCGCGGCAAAACCAAATTAAGATACCAGAAGGTGCAGGCAGCGTTACGGGCAATGGCTGCGAATGAGTACGGCTACTGCCGTGGCTGCGATGAATCCATCCCATTGCGGCGACTGCTGGCACAGCCGGAAGCGACCCTGTGCGTTCGGTGCCAGGACAATGCCGATCGACAGCAGTAATCGCTGAGGCTGGCTTCCAATATCAAAAGCACTGGTGTATAACTCCGCCAGCATTTGTCCAGCAGACGAAAGAGTCTAAACTATGGCCAAGAAAGGCTTTACCACCATCAACTTGCATTCAGATCGCAGGGACAAGCCGGAACATGGTGTTCTTCATAAAGCCATTCATCCATCGGTTGCCTATGGCTATGAGGATTCTCGCCACCTGGCGGAGGTGTTTCAAGGCAAGCGCGCCGGTTATAACTACGGCCGACAGCTCAATCCGACAGTCACAGCGCTGCAGCAGCGGATTACCGCCATGGAGGAAGGCATCGCCAGTGTCATCTTCGCCACGGGCATGGCAGCGATAAGTTCCACCATGCTGTCCCTGTTACGTGCGGGGGATCATGTGGTCTCCAGCGCGTTCCTGTTCGGCAATACCAACAGCTTTTTTGGCACCTTGCAAAACCTCGGCATCGAAGTCAGCTTCGTCGACGCAACGGAGGTCGCCGAGGTTGAGGCTGCCGTTACCGAGAGCACGCGCCTGGTTTTTGTCGAAACCATCGCCAATCCCGCCACCCAGGTTGCAGACTTGAAGAAAATAGGCGAGCTATGCCAGGCCCGGAAACTGATCTACTTCGTCGATAATACGATGACATCGCCCCATCTGTTTTTACCCAAAACGGTGGGAGCCAGCCTTATCATCAATTCCCTGACGAAATATATCGGTGGCCATGGCAACGCCCTGGGCGGATCCATAACCGATACCGGCCTCTTCGACTGGCAAAACTTTGACAATATTCTCGACATATACAAGCCTGGGGAGCCTGCGCTATGGGGCGTGACTCAAATCAGGAAGAAGGGCTTACGGGATATGGGTGCTTCCCTGGGTCCCGAGGCCGCTCACCATCTGGCGGTGGGTTCAGAAACACTGCCCCTGCGAATGGACCAGGCATGCAGTAACGCCAAGCTGCTCACGGAATTTTGCTCCCAACAGGACAA
Source organism: Pseudomonadota bacterium (assembly GCA_022566775.1). Lineage (GTDB taxonomy): Bacteria > Pseudomonadota > Gammaproteobacteria > Pseudomonadales > Pseudohongiellaceae > UBA9145. The sequence goes on from JADFIJ010000075.1 coordinate 3,516, forward strand.
AATCAAAAATGTGTATTATCCCGGGCTCGCGAATCACCCTCAACACCACCGGGCACGGCAACTATTCAAAAATTTTGGCGCCATATTCAGTATTGACCTGGTGGATGGGGTCGATTGCTTCGATTTCCTGAACAAGATGGAGAACATCATCTCTTCGAGCAATCTCGGAGATACGCGCACCCTGGCTATTCCCGTGGCCCATACCATCTATTATGAAATGGGTGCCGAGCGACGAGCCTCGATGGGGATAGCGGATTCCATGATTCGTTTTTCCACCGGCATTGAAGAGAGTAACGATCTGCTGGCAGATTTCGAGAGGGCACTAGCCTGAACCGGTTCATCCCGATCTAGGGAACCTCTGACCAAGCCCATGATTAGCTTACTCGCCGTTGACGACATCGAAGAAGGAACTTCCAGGGGACTGGAGGTAAACAACCTCTATCTGTTTGCAGTGAAGAAAGATGAGCAGATCACTCTCTACTTTAATCGCTGCCCTCACCTTGGCACACCGTTAGAGTGGGAAGAAGACCGCTTCCTGGACGCCGATGGCGCCTTGATTCAGTGTTCCACTCACGGTGCGCTGTTTCGGATTGAGGATGGTCGATGTCTGGCAGGGCCTTGCAAGGGTAAATACCTGCTGGCCGTGCCCTTCATCATCGACAAGGGAATAATAATGGTCGAAGACAAGCACCTGCGTCCGCCGCGCCCCGAGTGAGGCATCTCTGCCGACCCGCACGCCCGGTAAGACCGGAATCCTATAACACCAGCGATAACTTCCTGCTCAGTTGAATCGTTGAAGCATCCATATCGAACACCGCACCATAGGCCATCAGCTCCACACCCTGGCTCGCAGCCTGCCTGAGTAAACGACCATATTCAGGATCAATCTCATCGGCGGGACTGACCCGTTGGATGCCACTGTGTTGCACACAAAAAAACAATACCGCGCGATAACCACGAGACGACATCGACATGAGCTCTTGCAGATGTTTCTGGCCCCGGAGGGTGACCGCGTCAGGAAACAGGCCCAGGCCCTTACCCATCCCCAGGCTGACGTTTTTTACCTCCACGTAACAGTCAGTCCGTTTCATCGCACTCGTGGCCCCTCGTAACAAGATATCGATCCTGCTGCTTTGCTCGCCATAGGGCACTTCCGTTTCCAGTTGCCCATAGCCGCGAAGTTGTTGCACCGTTCCTGCGTTAATGGCCTCCACCACCAGTTGATTCGCCCGGTGAGTATTAATGCCCACCAGATCCAGGGAATCAACTTCGACGATCTCCCAGGTGTGAGGGTATTTACGTTTCGGATTGCTGGCCCTCGAATACCAAATTCGACTGCCGGGAGTCTGACAATTTTTCATCGATCCAGTATTAGGGCAATGCATTGTTATCACCTCACCGTTGTCGAGTTCGACATCGGCAAGAAAGCGCTTATACCGCTTGATGAGTTTGCCATGTTGTAATGGGGGATCGAATCGCATAAATTTTACACGCGCGCTGTGGTCGGCTCCAAGCTCCTGCTCCCTATTGTAATGCCAGCTGCAGGCGTGACACTGCCAGCTCCAGATTATCCATGTTGGTAGTGAAGGCAAACCTGACAAATCGATTGCCATTACACTCACCGAAATCGGTGCCGGGGGTAATTGCGACCCCATGTTGCTGCAGCATATCGTCGCAGAATTCTTCGCTATTATGGGAAAACCGGGAAATGTCTGCGTACAGATAAAAGGCACCCTGAGTCTTTTCGGGCAGAATAAAACCCAACTCTTTAAGCGCCTCCGACAGATAATCCCTGCGCTCACGAAACGCCTCTCGACGTTGTTCAAGAATGATGCAGGTGTCATCTTCGAAGGCGGCGAGGGCGGCGTACTGGGCAATCGATGAGGCGGATATATAGAGATTCTGCGCAAGTATGTTCGCCATCTCAATATAGGCTTCGGGAACCACGATCCACCCCAGTCGCCAACCCGTCATGCCGAAATATTTCGAGAAGCTGCTGACCACGAAACAGGATTGATCCAGCTCCAACACACTGGGTAAATCATCGACGTAATGCAGACCGTGATAAATTTCATCAACCAGTAAGTGACAGTTTTTCTTCCGCGCCCAATCACAGGCCGCCTGCAGACGAGGTCGTTCGATGATGGTGCCGGTGGGATTACTGGGAGAGGCAAGCCACAGTCCCGTGGTGTTTGCCTGGCAATATTGATCCAGTTGTTCGATCGTGGGCTGAAAGTTCTGCTCGATTCCAACCGGTATCAACTGGGGCTGCGCAGACGACAGGTGGATAAAATTCCTGACACAGGGATAGGCAGGATCGGTTAATAGCACGCCCTCGCCCGCCGCCACCAACAGATTAGCCAACAGCGTCAGGCCGCCACTGGCGCCGGGTGTGATCAATATGCGCTCGCGGGGGAGGCTGACACCGTAGCGTCTTTCATAGTGACCCACCAGGCAGTCCCTGAGCGGGGTAATGCCAGCAGCCGGCGTATATTTGGTAAGGCCATTGTCCAGGGCCGCCTTGCCGGCCTCGATTATCGGCGCTGCGGTTGGAAAATCTGGTTCTCCAACCTCCATGTGCACGATCTTGCGCCCCTGTTGTTCCAGTTCGGCGGCTTGATGCATGACCGTCATCACCCGAAACGGCTTTACTCTGGAAACAGCACCCTGCCGCTTGAAGCCTTTGTACTGCATTCACCGCACCTGTATGGAAATCGCCAGACAGTGTACCCGAATATAAACCCCAAGTTTATGCTGGTAGCGTTGACTGTACAGGGGGAGATCGTCGTAGGTCTGCCTGCAGACCTTCTGATGTGTTTTTTTGTGGCATCCGCGCACGGAATCTGGTAGTTTACCCAGCTTTCTGAAAATAGAGCACCTGGTTGCCTGTATTCAGAGTTTAAAATCACCGGCAAAGCAGGCTTTTATCCAGCTGGTATGGAATTTTTTACCACTCGAAAATCGTGATTTGCTTGGTCGGCTTGAGTAAAAGCTGGCACCGCAATAACCTGTCTCACGGTTTTACTTGCAGATGCATTAAGAGGCATCGATGATTATGTCCAACATTCAAAGCGCAGAATCTCAACCAGTTCTTAAGAATTTCGTTCCTTATAAGCCCAGGAAGGGCGAAAAGTACATGAACGGAAAACAACGGGTTCATTTCAAACAGATCTTGCAGGATTGGCGTGAGGAATTAATGCAGGAAGTCGATAGAACCGTACATCATATGCAGGACGACGCGGCGAACTATCCCGATCCTGCCGACCGGGCGACTCAGGAGGAGGAATTCAGTCTCGAGCTAAGGACCCGGGACCGTGAGAGGAAGCTGATCAAAAAAATTGACAACACAGTCGAATTGATCGCTGCGGATGATTATGGTTATTGTGACTCTTGCGGAATCGAGATTGGCATTCGTCGATTAGAAGCCAGACCCACCGCTAACAAGTGCATCGATTGCAAAACCCTGGATGAAATCAAGGAAAAGCAGCTGGGCAGTTAGACCTTATCCGGCCCGGCACATGCCTGAACCGGGCCAGGGCTGCTGCCGCCGCTACCGCCGCGACCGAAGATGTCCAATTCAATTAATCCAGTTTCAAGCAATCCAGTTTCGCAAACCCGTGAACCAGACTCCGGCTATGTTGGAAGATTCGCGCCGTCCCCCACCGGGCCCCTGCATTTCGGATCCGTAATCGCCGCCGTAGCCAGCTATATCGATGCCAGGGCAAACCAGGGCCGCTGGCTGGTTCGCATGGAGGATCTGGATCCCCCCCGGGAACCCCCAGGCGCCGCCGCCAATATCCTCAGGCAATTGACCCAATTGGGGTTGCAATGGGACGGTGAGGTTCTCTATCAGAGTCAGCGTCTGGAAACTTACACCTTGGCACTACAAGAACTCATCGATAATGATCTGTGTTTTCGCTGCGACTGCTCGCGATCGAAAATTAAAAGCAGCGGCTCCATCTATGATGGCGCCTGTCGCCACCGCGCCTCTCCACCGGAGCAGGAATATGCGGTCAGGATAAAGACCCAAGATACGCTTATTGAATTTCAAGATCTAATCCAGGGCGTCCACAGACAAAACCTGGACACTGAAGTCGGCGACTTCATTATTCTTCGCAAGGACAAGCTGTTCGCCTACCAATTAGCCGTGGTGGTCGATGACGAGTATCAGGGCATCACTCACGTGGTACGGGGATTCGATTTGCTGGATTCGACACCACGACAAGTCTATCTACAGCAATTATTGAACTACACCACCCCATGTTATGGGCATATTCCGGTTATAGTGAACGCGTCTGGAGACAAGCTCAGCAAGCAAAGCTTCGCCCCGAGTGCCGATGCGGAAAATGCGTCTCATCTGATATTCCAATGCCTGGCCTTGCTGGGGCAGGCGCCACCGGCCGATCTCCTCAATTCCGACCCGGATAGCCAGTTACGATGGGGAATTGAGCACTGGGATATACAGGCTGTGCCCAAGTTAGCTAAACTCCCACAGGAACTATCGAAATAGGCTCATATTCGTGTACATTCCCCGTCCTCTCTTGATCCTGCTGGTCATTATCTATCTACTGTTGCTGCTGAGCGCAGACTGGATCAATCAAGCTGGGGGCGCCTGGTACCGACCTTTTTTCGTCGGCTTTCTTATCATAGCAGCAGGCGGCTGGGCCCATCGTGAACGAGATTCCGACGAGCTTTGACCTTGACCTTGACGGGGCCATGACCCGATGGACTATGAGCTAACCACAATCATTGGCCTGGGCAGTATCTACCTGATGCTGCTATTCGGCATCGCCTTCATCACCGAGCGCGGCTGGATTCCCGATAAAATCGTTCACCACCCCGTGGTATATGTGCTGTCACTGGGGGTGTTTGCCAGCGTGTGGGCATACTATACCTCGGTGGGCAATGCCCAGCGCGATGGCTATGGTTATCTGGCTAATTCCATCGGCATCTCCCTCGCCTTCCTGTTCTCTCCCCTGCTCTTGAAACCCATCCTGGCCCTGACCAGAACTTACCAATTGAGTTCCCTCGCCGATCTGATGGCGTTTAGATACCGATCACCCTGGGCAGGCACGGCAACTACACTGGTGATGCTTGTGGGTGTCACGCCGCTCATCGCCTTGCAAATTCGCGCCATCTCCGACACCGCGGAGATTCTTTCTCCGAATGCATCCCAGGGGACTCTGGCATTTGGTTTTTGTGTTCTGATCACGCTGTTCACCATTCTCTTCGGCACCTCACGAGGCGCTGTCAGAGGCCGCCACGATGGCCTCATGATGGCCATCGCCTTCGAATCCCTGGTAAAGCTGCTGGCATTTCTGGCGGTCGGCGTCTTCGCCATTTACAGTGGCTTTGGTGGGCTGGATAAGTTGAATCTGTGGCTTCAGGAACAACCTGAATTATTATTCGAGCTGAAAGAAGTTGCCCTGTTCAGCTCATTTCATGTGTTCACTCTGTTGTTCTTCAGCGCCGCTGTGGCCATGCCGCATATGTTTTATGTCACCTTTAATGGCAACCATGGTCAGCGCGCGCTGGCATTCGCAAGTTGGGGACTGCCGCTGTATTTCCTGCTGATCAGCCTCCCCGTACTGCCGATTTTGTGGGCCGGGCTACAAGCGGGCAGCGAAGTCCAGGTGGAATATTTTCCCGTGGTTATCGGCGTCGCCTACGGAGCGCCTCTGATTACCGTGCTCGCCTATGTGGGCGGCTTGTCGGCTGCCAGCGGACTGATTATCGTCATTACCCTGGCGCTGTCGAATATGTGCCTGAATCACCTGATTTTGCCAATCTATCAACCCACGGCCAAGGACGATATCTATCGTTGGCTATTATGGAAACGCCGGGCGCTCATCACCGCCGTTATCTGGTCAGGCTTTCTCTTTCACTATCTGCTCGATCAGCGTACCAGCATCGAATTAATTGGTACCATTGCCTTTACTGCCTGTCTGCAGTTCTTCCCCGGTATCATTGCCATCCTGTATTGGCCGCAGGCCAATAAAAAGGGTTTCGTCAGTGGGCTCATTGCCGGACTTTTAATCTGGTTCATATTCCTGATGTTGCCAATATTTATAGAATCCAGCCCCCTGTCACTGATTTCAATAAACTGGCGTGAAGTCGCCGCACTGTCACTCATTGTAAATTGTTTTCTATTTGTGGCGGTTTCCCTGTGGAGTACGACGACAGATGAAGAGCGCAGTTCCGCGGACATCTGCGCTCTGGATACCATCAAGCGACGCAAGCGTAGCGGCCTGGTTGCGAAATCACCGAACGAATTCATCACCAGCCTGAGCAAGCCTCTGGGCAAGAAGACAGCGACCCGGGAAGTGACCCAGGCCATGAAAGATCTAAACATCACCATGGATAATCGCCGCCCCTATGACCTCAGACTGTTGCGGGGCAAACTGGAGGCCAACCTTTCCGGCTTACTCGGCCCATCTATAGCCGGAAAGATTATCGATGGTTACCTGCCTTACAGCATCGTCTCCCGTCACGGCAGTTCAGATCTCAATGTCATCGAAAACCGGATCGAAGCCTATCGCAGCAATCTGTCCGGGATGGCGGCAGATCTGGACAATCTGCGGCGTTACCACCGGCAGATTCTGCTGGATCTCCCGCTCGGTGTTTGTTCACTGAGCTCAGACAATGAGATTGTGATGTGGAATCACGCTCTCACCGAATTCACCGGCATCAAGAGCGCCGATATTGTGGGATCGCAGATCGCCGACCTGAAGGAGCCATGGCTGTCCCTGCTATTGAACTTTATGGATGAAGACGCCAATCACTCCTATAAACATAATTTTGAGTTAAACGGTCAAATAAAATCCGTGAACCTGCACAAGGCCGAAATCGAAAAGTCAGCCGGACAAGACTACAGCCACGAAGGCGTGATAATTCTCATCGAGGATATTACCGAAACCGAAATTCTGGAAGCAGGATTAAATCACAGCGAGAGACTGGCCTCAATCGGTCGATTGGCTGCCGGCGTAGCACATGAAATTGGAAATCCAATTACGGGTATTGCCTGTTTGGCACAAACGATCCGCGATGAATATGAGGTCGACGGATTGAAAAACCTGGCGCAGCAAATTATCGAACAGACCAATCGCACTTCAAAAATACTTCAGTCCCTGGTCAATTTTGCCCATGCCGGCACCAATAAATCACACTATGAAAATGAGATTGTTTCTGTCGTCGATTGTATTAATGAAGCACAGGTTCTCATCTCCCTGGACAAGAAGAGCAAGGACTTATCTTTCCAACTGGACGCCGATCCGACTGCCATGATACTGGGAGATTCTCAGCGCCTGATTCAGGTGCTGGTGAACCTGATTAGTAATGCCAGGGATGCGAGTCGCTCGGGGGGCAAGATTAATCTACAGGCCAGCGTCGAAGGCGATCAGGTCCGAATTACCATTACCGATGAAGGTGTGGGCATTCCTGCCGCCATTAAAGACAGGATTTTTGATCCTTTCTTTACCACCAAGGAGGCTGGAGAAGGGACTGGGCTGGGATTATCCCTGGTATTCAGCATTGTTGAAGATTTACACGGAGATATTGATATAATCAGCCCCATTGGAAGTGCGAAATCAGCCGGAACCCAGGTTATACTGCGCTTTCCACGTTACCAAAGTGAACCTGAACTCGAAATCGATGATCAGGATCAAGAAACCAGCTCGCAGCAGACGGTCTAATTACTTTATGACACAGATGAATCAGGTTTTAGTTGTTGAGGACGAAGTCGTCATTCGCACGGCATTGAAACGCCTGCTCGAACGCCATGAGTACAAGGTGAGCGAAGCAGGTACCGTAAAGGAGTCACTGGAAAAATATGACATGGAAGATTTCGACGTCATCATCAGTGACCTGCGTTTGCCGGGTGCACCTGGTACTGACCTGATCAAAGCCAGCAGTACCCCAGTTCTAATCATGACCAGTTACTCGAGTATTCGCTCCGCTATCGATTCCATGAAAATGGGCGCGGTTGATTACATAGCGAAACCATTTGAGCACAACGAGATTATCGAATCGGTGGCGAAGGCAATTCGAGAGCACTCAAAATCCTCGCCGAAAGACAAACCTGCTGCCGATGAAATCGAGCTCCCTGTTCATGGAATGATCGGTAGTTGTGCGCAGATGATGGAACTGTTTCGCAGAATCAGAAAAGTGGCTCTTACCAGTTCCACCGTGCTTATTAATGGTGAGTCTGGCACCGGCAAGGAACTGGTGGTGCGAGCAATACATAATTTAAGCAACCGGTTCGACAAGGAAATGATTTCGGTCAATTGCGCGGCAATACCGGAAAATTTAATTGAATCTGAATTGTTCGGCCATGAGAAGGGTGCTTTCACCGGCGCCACGTCGACTCGCACCGGTCTGGTCGAGGCGGCCCACGGCAGCACCTTGTTTCTGGATGAAATCGGTGAATTGCCGCTGCACGCCCAAGCCCGGCTACTGCGAGTATTGCAGGAAAGTGAAATCCGTAAAGTCGGTTCCGTACAATCGACCAAGGTGGATGTACGACTGGTCGCAGCCACCCACCTCAACCTCAAACAGTTGGTTGCGGATGGCGAGTTTAGAGAAGACCTGTACTACCGCATCAATGTCATGACCCTGTTAATCCCGCCACTTCGGGATCGAGGCAACGACATTCTCGAGTTAGCGGATGTCATCCTGCAGAGAACTTGTAAGCGTCTGAAGACAGCTCAACTAAAATACGGCAGCGACGCCATTCGGGCCATCACCGAGTACCGCTGGCCGGGTAATGTTCGCGAGTTGGAAAACGCGATCGAACGAGCCGTGGTGTTGGCAGAAACCACTGAGATCACTGAGGAGCTACTGGCTATCGACGGCGAAGTCGCAAAAGCCAGCCCATCGCGTGATGCCACCGAGTTACCACCATCGAAACCGATTGAAGATCTATCATTGGAAGACTACTTCCAGCGCTTCGTGCTGGAACATCAAGATGCCATGAATGAAACTCAGCTCGCCAAAAAACTGGGCATAAGCCGCAAGTGTTTGTGGGAACGCAGGCAACGATTCGGAATCCCCCGCAAGAAAAAACACTAACGATCCCGGGCTTCTCGGCATTGTTCAGAGGTGCCCTTGGTGTATGCCGCGAGTTTCGAGGCTCCCAGTGGCAGCCCGATTTCCATGCTTTAGTTTGTTACCGCTACCCATCTACCCACAAATTGGTGAAAAAATGTAACAATAACGGGTAAGCCCAGTTACATTAAGACATACAGCGGTATATTGCGTTGATAACGCTGGTTTTTATTGTTCTGGCTCAGTAATTGTGCTTATACTGCCCGCAATAATAATGACAATAGATACTAATAATAAACTGAATAAAAACAAGAATAGCATTACTGAGTTATACAACTAAGGTTAGTGCATTCAATAATAATAAGGTCGAGTTTGTAGCCAGGACGGGCATATTGTCACCCGGTTGCACGCATATCGCCTTCTGCTTGTGCGGCACCGATTTGGTACCGACGATAATAAAAATAACAACCACAAAACAATAGTAATAATAAAAACTATTTTCTTCCTACGGGGGGTGATATTCACCCCCCGAAGTATTCCTCCCCTGTTTCCGCTCCCGCGCCCATTCACGTCTAAAATTCAAGATTTTGTCTCTAGCTCGGCGCTGATTAATGGCATATGCCGTTGCATCCAGCGCCGTCCATGTTAGGCTCCCGCTATCAGTAATTATTATGAGAAGTTGGCGAGTGAATAATATCCCTGCTGATAGCCCCATCAGGATAAATTCTTCCAGTTTGGCTTCCCTACAGTCTTCTGCAAAGCGAATCCACAAGTAATGATTCACCTCGAGGTGTTACCGGGAATTGAAAACGCGACGCTGATCGATCGGGATCACCATCAGGTTTCACGCAGCAAAATCTCCCCCAATGCCCTTAGAGTCCTATATAAATTAACTGCTGCAGGATTTAGTGCTTACCTTGTGGGCGGCAGCGTACGCGACTTGCTGCTGGGCTTGCAGCCTAAAGACTTCGATATAGCAAGCAACGCAACCCCTGAAGAGCTTAAAAAATTGTTTCGAAATTCGCGGATCATCGGCCGGCGTTTCAAAATTGTTCATATTCGCTATGGCCGAGAAATAATTGAAGTCACAACCTTCCGTGCTCACCACGATGCCCAGAATCAGATTTCCGACGATGTCTCCAGGAGAAAGATAAGGGGGCTGGATTCAGCCCACTCCTCTGAGGGCATGATTCTTCGAGACAATGTCTACGGCAATATTGATGAAGACGCTCTGCGGCGTGACTTCACCGTCAATGCCCTCTATTACACCCTGGATAAATTCCAGGTGCTGGATTTCACCGGTGGCATGGATGACTTGAAGCGCAAGAAGATTCGCATCATCGGCGATCCAGCAGCGCGCTACCGGGAAGATCCCGTGCGCATGCTCAGAGCCATCCGGTTTGCGGCGAAGCTGGGTTTCACTATTGAGCAAGGCACCAAAGCGCCCATCGACGAACTGGCGCATTTACTCGAGTCGATCTCTCCAGCGAGGTTATTCGATGAGACGCTCAAAATTATCACCAGCGGTCATGTAGTCAAAATATTTGCCCTGCTTCGCGAATTTAAGGTCGCCAAATACTTATTTGGACCCACAGTCACGGCCTTGAGAACTGCTGGTGATACCGAACGTAAATTGGTGGATCTGGCTCTGCAAAATACCGACAGCCGCCTGGCCGAAGGCAAATCGGTTACTCCCTACTTCCTGTTCGCGGCATTACTATGGCCCGGGCTGAGAGCGCGACTGGCCGCCGACTCCGCCGCAGAAAACAGCTACGCAAGCTTCCAACAGGCAGCAAACGCCAGCTTGCGAGAGCAATTGGAATATACGGCGATTCCGAAGAGATTTACCATCGCCGCGAAGGAAATTTGGGAATTGCAACTACGCATCGAAAAGCATAATCGTCGCAGTATAGAGAGCACATTTGAACATCCACGTTTTCGTGCTGCCTACGATTTTCTGCTGTTAAGGGAAGAAGCTGGAGAACAATTAAATTCTCTGGGTCAATGGTGGACGGATTTCCAAATCGGTGATACAAAGCGGAGAACGGAAATGATTGGGTTGGTAT
>JADFIJ010000076.1 GCA_022566775.1 Pseudomonadota bacterium
TTTTTGCGGCGTTCCTCGCCTGGCTGATTGCTGCGATCACCGTAGGTACCCTGGCGGCAGTGACCGCCAATATTAACCCAAGCTTGTCACTGCGACATGAGTAATAGTTTTGATATGTCCCCATACCGCGGAAGAACGCACTGTTTATCGAACCCGCCAGGGCAGTACTGCAGAGCAACGCAACGACTGTATTCCCTGTTTCTAATGGAGGTATAATTCATTCATGACTATGGATCGGAAAATTGAAAAGAAGAAGCTGGCCCCGTGGCAGTGGGGACTGATTGCAGTTCTTGCGGCGGCGGCGATCTGGTTTATTTATCAATTATTGGCCGATGCCTCTATTCGCACTTATCGTGTACCCCAGGAGCAGATAATTGTGTCCACCGTGGTATTTGGCGCCTTCGAAGACCTCATTCCAATTCGTGGCACCATCCAACCGTTTAATAGTGTGTTTCTCGACGCGGTGATCGGCGGGGCAGTGGAGGAGGTATTTGTGGAAGAGGGGAGCTTCGTAACGGCAGGCCAGCCACTGGTACAGCTAACCAATACCACCACCCGTTTGACCGCGGCTACGGCCGATGCCAATACCACCGAGCAGCTAAACAATCTCAGCAATATTTCAAACAGTTTCGAAACCACGAAGCTCAATACAGAACGTGAAATTATCAATGTAGAATATCGCATTACGACCCTGGAGCGTTTAAAAGCCAGGGCAGAAAAACTGGTTGCCAATAGCCTGGTATCGGAAGAAGAGTTTGAAGCGCTGGTAGATGAATTGGTTTATCAGGGAAAAGTACTGGCCAACACGTTTGCACGACAGGTGATAGAAGAAAGAATTCGTATAGAGCGACTGCTGCAGATCGAAGTGCAGATGAAAATGTTGGAAGAGAATCTTAGAATTTCCCAGAGTAGTTTCGAGAGTCTTCTGGTGCGAGCTCCTATTACAGGCCAACTCACCTCGTTCCCGGTGCAGATAGGTGAAAGCAAACAGAACGGTCAACGCCTGGGCCAGATCGATGTGGTCGATCAGTACAAGGTGGTGGCACAAATCGATGAGTTCTACGTTTCTCGGGTCACGGCGGGTCAAGCCGCCACTTTTACCCTGGTAGGAACAGATTATGCTGCCTCGGTGGTGAAGGTCTATCCACAGATCACACAGGGAACATTCGAGGTCGATCTCGAGTTTGACGGCCCCCCACCAACCAACATCCGACGCGGCCAGACACTGCAGATGGAATTGACCCTGGGCAATCCGGTGGAGACATTGCTGCTACCACTGGGTGGTTTCATCCAGGACACCGGCGGCAATTGGGTGTTTGTGCTCGATAACACCGGAGAATACGCCCTGCGGCGGGACATTCGCGTCGGCCGGCGCAACAATCGTTACGTCGAAGTGCGTGAAGGCTTACAACAGGGTGACCGCGTAATCACCTCCAGCTATAGCCAGATGCAAGACATGGAAAGGATTCAGCTCACTCAGTAACAATTCAACACCGCTCCAGGAATCGCTACAAGCCCCTGCTAATGCAGAAAATATTGTAGTATTTCAACTAATCTGAAGCGTTATAATAATTGGCACCAAAATAAGAACCACACAAGAGTTCCATGAAAGTTGTTCTAGCCAGACCCGGTCATGAAATAATTCTCGCGAATTTCTATGCGGTCAATGAGGCGCATTTTCGTAAATGGAACCCTACCGTGACGCGGGGACATCACTCAATAGAGTCCTGGAAGCGCAGGCTGGAAGAAAGGGAAATTGAGTTTGAAAATCGCGTGTCTGCGCATTTCATCGGCACTGACGAAACCGAGTCCTACGTCATCGGGGCTTGTTCCTTGAGTAATATTGTACGTGGTATTTTTCAAGCCTGTCACATGGGCTATTCGGTTGCTAAGCGCTATGAAGGCAGCGGCAACATGAAACGAATCGTCGTGCACGCCATAGATTATGCCTTTAACGATTTCAAACTGCATCGAATAATGGCCAACCATATGCCCGGAAATGAGCGCTCTGCGAGGCTCCTGAAGAGTCTCGGCTTCGAAGAGGAAGGCTATGCCAGGCAATATTTATTGATTAATGGTAAATGGGAGGATCATGTATTAAATTCTCTCCTCAGTAGATCCAACAGCTAAGCGTGATAGCCCATGTCAGATAAAACAACAATCGATAATCAAAAAGCAGGCAGGGAAATTACCCCGGCAAAGAAGCATTTGATTCTTTCACCCGAGTTCAAAAATGCCCTGGCGAAAGATGCGAAAATGCGCAAGGCATTCGAACTACTTACCCCCTTCAAGCAACGAGAATACGCCGATCATATTCGTTCTGGAAAACTGGAGAAGACGCGCTTGTCACGACTCAAAAAAGTAACACCAATGATATATCGGGGTATTGGTCTAAATGAAAAATATAAAAAGTCTCAATCAGGATCGACCAAACTGTAGCTATCAATAATAGAATACCTGGCACCATCTTCCAGGGTTTGCGATCTGTACAAATGAAACTGCTTCGCTTGAAAATCTCCCCAGTGTGTATCCGCGTATTTCCTCTTTACAAGCAGTAGCCGGGGTTTTGCCTCGCGACTAAATCGGGCCACGGTCACGTGAGGTACGTAGGGTTTCGTGTTAGCGGCTCGGTCATTGCTGCCAAGTACTTGCAAGGAGAAGGCCTGGTTCAGATCGGCAGCTATAGCATTGAGGCGATCATCCGGGCTGATCCCAAGCCATAATGAATTCTTGAAGAAGCCAATACCCTTGCAGTGCAATGTCAGGGGTTCATGCCTCGATGCCAATTGCTTCAATCGAGTCTCGATCTCGTCGAGTTGGCTCTCCAATACCGATCCCAGGAACTTGAGAGTAATATGCAGGTTCTTCGGAGGCACTATGCGTATCCGTGCAGCCTCATCATCGATATGGCTCAAATCTTCCGTCAACGACCTGATTTCGTCCTGCAAGGTAAATTTGACGCCGATGAAACAGCGTAATCTTGGTGGTTTAGGTTTTTTTGGCACGGGCTCAATTCACCTGGTAACGATAGTTGGCTTGATTTCGAGTGGCAGGGGCTAACGCACAGAAACGCCCTGTGGACCCGATTCTAACGCCTGGAGCATCGACTGTCCCGCATCGCAATTGCGCTTCTTTTCGACTAGAATCTGCAGTCCACCGCAACAGCCAATAGCCAGGTATCCGCAAAAATGATTGGCATTACCGCTTACGGCGCTTACATTCCCCGTGCCCGCCTTAATAAGCAGGCGATGGCCGACGCCAATGCCTGGTTCGATCCGTCACTAAACTCTCTGGCGAAAGGCGAACGCAGCATCTGTAACTGGGACGAAGACAGCATCACCATGGCCGTGGAGGCAACTCGGGACTGTCTGAGCGCACTCAGTGACAAGACCGTGGACTCCCTGTACTTGGCGTCAACCACCTTGCCCTTCCTCGATAGGCAAAACTCGGTGGTGGTGAGCGAGGCACTGAACCTCGATAATCGCATTCGTACTATGGATATCAGTTCCTCCCAGCGCGCGGCGACCTCGGCATTGATCTCTCTACTGCAAGGCAATGTGAGTAACAGCGCATTATTGGTTGCCTCCGAACACCGGCGCAGCAAGGCCGGATCGCGTTCAGAGATGCTGTGGGGCGATGCCGCTGCCACCGTCAGCGTCGGCTGCAGCGACGTGATTGCTCAGTACCTGGATGCGGAGACTCTCACGGTAGATTTCATCGACCATTACCGGGGTGCAGATTCCAGTTTCGATTATAGCTGGGAAGAGCGCTGGATTCGCGATGAGGGCTTTTTCAAGATCGTGCCGGCGGCGGTGAACACGCTGCTGGAGAGAGCCTCATTGAACGCAGGTGATGTAACCCACTTCATCCTTCCAACGGATCAGCCCCGCACCCCCGGGGCGCTGGCGAAGAAATTGGGTATCGATGCCGATGCCGTAGTGGACAATCAGATCGCCAGCGTCGGCGTTGCCGGCGTGGCCCAGCCGATCCTGATGTTGGCAAAGGCCATAGAAGTGGCGAGCCCGGGAGATCTGATTCTTCTCATTGGTTTCGGTCAGGGTTGCGACGCCATACTGTTTCGCGTAACCGACGCCGCCGCCAAATGCGCTCCTGCTGTGGGAGTAAAAGGCGCACTGGCTTCTCGCCGCGAGGAACACAATTACAATCGGTTCCTGAGTTTTAACAATCTGCTGGAGCGAGACATCGGCAAGCGGGCCGAATCCGACAAACAGACTTACCTGTCGGGATATAATCGCCGCAAGGACTTGCTCACCGCTTTCATCGGCGGCAAGTGTCGCCAGTGCGGCACGGTACAAATCCCCCGGGACAAATACTGCGTCAACCCGGAATGTCATGCCCTGGAAAGCCAGGACGATTACCGTTTCGCAGATAAGACGGCGACGGTCGCAACCTGGACTGCGGATCGTCTGACCTTCGACTGGAATCCACCCGCCTATTTCGGCATGGTGGAATTCGATGGTGGCGGCAAGTTGATGATGGATTTCACCGAAGTCGAAGAAGGCAAGATCGATACCGGCACAAAACTAAGCATGCATTTCCGAATCAAGCAATTCGATACCCAGCGCGGCTTCAGAAAATATTTCTGGAAAGCAGTTCCAGAATAAAATTGTGTCAGAGTTGAGAGGCACTTCGATATCGAATCCACGCAGATCTACCAAGCGCTGGGATGCCGTATCCTTCTGCCGCAGCAATGAAGGCGCAGCACCGAGTGACAGAGAGAGACCGCTTTTAAGGGCTCTCGACCGAGTGAGGGAGAACACTCTAGCGGGTGTCTCTTTCCTATGTAGATGCATGTATCTCTCCAGACACGGAGATTTTCCTGGAGGAATCTACCGGGAGGGGTGCAAGCCGCGGAGGCAGAAGGGTACGGGAACCCAGCGCGCCGTCACTGAAGCCCCTTGCCTTAGTGCCGTACTAATCACACGGCTAATTAATCACAGCGATAGATTAAGAAAGGAAACACAAAATGGCCAGTGGAATAAAAGACAAAGTAGTCATCCTCGGAATGGGTTGCAGCAAGTTTGGTGAACGCTGGGATTCCAGCCCATCGGACTTGATGGTGGAGGCATTCGAGGAATGCATCGCCGATGCAGGCATAGAAAAAAACCAGATAGAGGCCGCCTGGTTTGGTGCCGGCATCGACACATTTAACGTCGGCTCCAGCGCCATGCCTCTGGCAATCGCTCTGCGACTCAACTACATCCCTGTAACCAAGGTCGAAAACATGTGCGCCACCGGCACCGAAGCGTTTCGCGGCGCCGTCTATGCCGTAGCCTCCGGTGCCTGTGACATCGCCCTCGCCCTCGGCGTGGAAAAACTCAAGGACACCGGCTATGGCGGCCTGCCGCAACGCACTCGTGGCGTCGAAAATGATATGTATTGGCCGAACCTGTCCGCCCCCGGCGCCTTTGCCCAGCTCGCGACCGGCTATCGTGCCAAGCACAAACTAAACAAGGCCGACCTCAAGCGCGCCATGGCCCACGTCTCGATCAAGAGCCACGCCAATGGCGTCAAGAATCCGAAGGCCCACCTGCGCCGTGAAATCACCGAGGAACAGGTGCTGAATGCGCCCTATATAGCCGAGCCCATCGGGCTGTTCGATTGCTGTGGTGTGAGCGACGGCTCCGCCTGCGCCATCGTTACCACACCTCAGATCGCCAGGAGCCTGGGCAAGGACAACTTGATTTCCGTCAAGGCACTGCAACTTGCGGTATCCAACGGCATCGAATCCAGCCATGAGAGCTGGGACGGCTCCTACCTCAAGACCACCCGTATCGCGGCACAGCGCGCCTACGATGAGGCCGGGGTGAAAAATCCCAAGGCCGAGATCACCATGAGTGAAGTCCATGACTGTTTCTCTATTACCGAGCTGGTGACCATGGAAGATCTGCAATTGGCGGAAGAGGGTAAGGCCGTGACTGCGGTGCTCGATGGCACCTTCGACGCGGACGGCAGCATTCCCTGTCAGATTGATGGCGGCCTGAAATGTTTCGGTCACCCCATCGGCGCATCCGGCTTGCGAATGATTTACGAAAATTATCTCCAATTCCAGGGACGAGCCGGCGCGCGCCAGTTATCCGACCCCCAGCTCGGGCTCAATCATAATCTGGGTGGATTCCCACATCAGAACGTCTGCAGTATTTCGATCATCGGTCATTATGAGCAGTGAGTTGCGATGGTGGTAGTTGCGGGCGCGGGCGAATCTGGGGACTATGGTAGCGGTGGATAATCTGCTGAAACTACTCACCGATGCTGACACTGAACTGGATTCCCTGCGGGAACTTGTCGACGAGGCCTGCGCCGTAATCAAATCGAAGTGCCTGCTTGATGGCAAATTCGATGCCGAACTATTGGATGCCTGGCAACTAGTCAGCTATGAGCTGGCTTTCTGCGTGGCGGATATCTCTGCGGCCAGGGCGTTTAATCGTTACGCTCTCCAGCTTGGGCAGAGTGAGATAACGAATCAAATTTCTCTCAGCTTCAGTGCCGAAATCATACAAGCTGTGCTACAGAGATTGATCTCTCGGTCAGTCGATGTCGGCATGGATAGAAATCACTTGCTCGGTTTTTACGCCAGGCCGACAGCTAGCCTGCTGCTGGACACTTATCTAAGTTCCGATTCTCTGGCCGGCATCGGTCAAGAAATTACCGAAAAGAATCTGCAGCGTCTTCCCTCCAATCTGGATGAGGAGAAAGAACTGGTACGAGAAACTTTTTTCCGCTTTGCCAACGATGTGGTGATGCCACTGGCAGAAGGCATTCACCGCGAAGACCAGGATATTCCGGAGAGCATTCTGAAACCTGCGGCCGATCTCGGCTGTTTCGGCACCTGTATCCCCGAGCGCTTCGGCGGCCTGCAACCAGATGACAGGCCCGACAGCCTCGGCATGATTGTGGTTACCGAAGAACTCTCCAGAGCATCGCTGGGCGCCGCAGGAAGTCTGATTACCCGCCCCGAGATCGCAGCGCGTTCCCTGTTAAGCGGCGGTACCGAAGCGCAACAGCAAAAATGGCTACCCAAACTCGCGGCCGGTGAACTGCTCTGTGCCATTTCCATTACCGAGCCTAACACCGGTTCTGACGTCGCGGCGGTCTCCCTCAAGGCAACCCCCACTGCCGGGGGTTGGCTACTTAACGGCAGCAAGACCTGGTGCACCTTTGCCGGTCGCTCAGAATTGATCGTGGTACTTGCCCGCACAAATCCGGATCGATCATTGGGCCACAAGGGCTTGAGCCTCTTCATTCTGGAGAAGCCAGCCTATTCCGGACATCGTTTCAAACACGAGCAGGAACAGGGCGGGTCACTGAGTGGTAAAGCTATCGCCACTTTGGGCTATCGCGGCATGCACTCCTATGACTTGTTCTTCGAAGACTACTTCGTGCCGGCGGAAAATCTCATCGGCGAGGAGCGCGGTGAAGGCAAGGGCTTCTATTACACCATGGCCGGTTTTGCCGGTGGCCGTATTCAAACCGCTGCCCGCGCCACCGGCGTGATGCAGGCAGCATTCGAAAGCGCCTTGAGCTATGCCAAGCAGCGCCAGGTCTTCGGCAAGGCAGTGAGCGACTATCAACTTACCCAGGTAAAACTGACCCGAATGCTGGCCACCCTGACTGCGGCTCGGCAATTTAGTTATGCCGTGGCCGAACTAATGGACGCAGGTGCCGGTCAGATGGAGGCGAGTCTGGTAAAACTCTTTGCCTGTCGTAGCGCCGAATGGGTAAGCCGTGAAGCCATGCAGATTCATGGCGGCATGGGCTATGCGGAAGAGACTACCGTCAGCCGCCTGTTTGTCGATGCACGAGTACTCTCCATCTTCGAGGGAGCAGAGGAAGTTCTCGCTATAAAAGTCATAGCCCGAGAACTGATCGAAAAAGCCTAGGAATACGACATGCCCTTCGATGCTGAAAAATTACTAAACCGAAAATTCAACACCATTCGTCGCACCTACCTGTTGGTCGAGTAGAAGCAAGGAGATTAACGTTGCAAAAGCTGCTAACTGGATTGCGTATCGTCGAAGGAAGTGCATTTATTGCCGCGCCTTCCGGCGGCATGACGCTGGCGCAACTGGGCGCGGATGTGATTCGCTTCGATCAGATCGGCGGCGGCATCGACTACCGGCGCTGGCCCATCACCAAAACCGGCAGGAGTCTCTACTGGCACAGCCTCAATAAGGGCAAGCGTTCCATCGCTGTCGATTTCAGGAAACCGGAAGGCCAGGAAATACTCTCTCGACTCATTACCGCACCCGGTGAAAACGCAGGTCTGTTCGTCAGCAATTTTCCAGCGCGGGGATGGCTGGCGGATGAAAAATTACGGGCCCGCCGCAAAGATTTGATCTATCTGAATCTCGCCGGTGATCGGCATGGTGGCAGCGCATTGGATTACACGGTGAACTGTAAAGTTGGCCTGCCTATGCTCAGTGGTACCGGTGATGCGCCGGTTAACAATCCTTTTCCAGCCTGGGACGTGATCGCCGGTCAACATATCGCCCTGGGCCTGTTAACAGCCGAACGTCATCGCCGTCTTAGCGGAGAAGGGCAGTTCATCAAATTGGCGCTGGCCGACGTGGCATTAGCAACGATGGGTCATCTGGGTTATATCGCCGAAGCCGAAGTGAATGGCGAGGGACGACAGAGTGTGGGCAATCATATCTTCGGAACCTTTGGCCATGACTTCGTCTGCCGTGATGGCGAGCGCGTTATGATCGTGGGCGTAAGCCCTAATCAATGGCAGGCCATCATCCAGCTTACCCGGAGCACAAAAGCAGTCGAGCGATTGGCCGGCAGGCTGAACTTGGATTTCAAGAATGAAGGCGATCGCTTCGAGGCCCGGGAACAACTCAGGGAACTGTTCGAACCCTGGTTCATGCAACATGACTTTTCCCAGGTAAAAGAAGCCCTGGATCGGGCGGGTGTCTGTTGGGGCCCCTATCAGAGTATTCAACAGTTAGTGGAAAACGATATCGACTGCTCCGAAGATAATCCGCTGTTTGATAGAGTTGAACAACCGGGCATCGGTACCTATCTAATGCCCGCGAATCCGCTTGATTTCACTGGAGTCGAGCGTGAGTCCGTTAGGCCGGCGCCGCTGCTCGGACAACATACCGACGAAATTCTGGCGGAGTCACTGGACTTGAGTAGCGCCGAGATTGGGCAGTTGCACGATGATGGAATCGTAGCCGGCGCGGAAGAGTCCGGGACCAGGTAGAGCGGGGAGACCCAGAGCTGCCCTAGCTTACCCAACCGCCAGCCAGGGGAATAACCTGCCCCACCAACTGCCTGCACTTCTCACTGGCGAGGTATGCGGCCAACTCCGCGGTCTCATCGGCGGCGCCAATTTTGTTCGGTGGCACATTTCGTTTTACGTGATCCAGAAACTTTTCACTGTCGAGAATGTCATCGGGGTAATAGGTATTGTTGTTAATGTAGTTCGTGACGATTCAATTCCAGCAAATGCTTTACAAATTTCTCCAGTGTTTCATAGGGCTGACACCCAACCACCATCAGGTCATTAGCGTAAAAAGTCGGAACACCGGTGACTCCGGTCTCGCGCGAACGCTGCCAGTCTGCGTCTACCTGATCCTTGAATTTTCGATTCTCAAGGACATCTCTTGCGATCGCCGTATCGAGACCTGCCAACTCGGCAATCTTCACTAACTCGTCAATATCGGCGATGTTCACGTTGTCGACGAAGTAAGCCATATACAGTTTGTCGTGAATCGCAGCACCACCTTCCTGGGTATCAGCCCATTTGCCCAACTCCTGGGCGAGACGACTATTGTAGGTATGGGTACGGTCCCCATAAGGCAGCCCGGCTACTTTCATCAAGCCCTGTAGTCGCTCCTTAATAGGGCGAATATCTCGTCCGGCGAATAGCTCGGCCAGGGACCTGCCCTCCGCCGGCGTATCCGGATGCAGGGGGAAGTGAATCCAGCGAATATCCACCGGGTAGTTGGCTTTGAGTTTTTCAATACTCACGGTACTGAGATAACACCAGGGTCAGACGTAGTCGGTGAATACGTCCAGGACGATTTTGCTCATATTGATGATCTCAAATGAATCTCCAGGGCCAGCGTGCGTAAGCGTGCCGCCATCACTCCCAAACGCTGATATTTCCTGGATTAGGAGTATACTGCGGGGCGGCTTTGACGTTACTCCAGTCCATTTTATCCCGGAGTATTGTAAAGTAAGCACTTACGACTACAACATCAAATACGAAGAGGAGGGTTCCATGCGCAAATTTATCGCATTGGCCGCCGCAGCGACTGCATTACTCGTGTCTCAACTGACTTCCTATGCCCAGGATTCTGATGGAGCCCTGGCCATTATAGTACCGGGAGGAGGCACTTACAGCCGTGCTACCTCCCTCGATTCCGAGGTCGCTCAGCAATTTTATGATCAGGGCCTGCGCATGGCCTGGGGCTTCTATTTCCCGGAGTCCATCGCGTCCTATCAGGAAGCATCGCGACTGGAGCCAGACAATCCCATGCCCTATTACGGTCTCGCCCACGCGGCAGGCCCTAATCCGAATAGCCGTTATCAAGGCTTGCCGGATGACCCACAGGGCGCTGGACTGGCAGCGATCCGCAAGGCACTGGAGCTGATTAACAACGGCAGCCAGGTGGAGCGGGAGATGATCAACGCGCTGTTCGTGCTCTATAACAAGGATGCGATTCCTGACCACACCGAGCGCGATTTTGCCTTCCTTGACGCCATGCGTAACCTGCATGCCAAGTATCCAGATGACGCAGATATCGGCGCCCTGTTTGCAGAATCCTACATGAACACAACCCAGTGGGACTACTGGGATGCAGAGGGAGCGGCGAAGGGCGGTACCGCAGAAGCCCAGGCTGCCCTGGAAGCGGCTATGCGTTCGGAGCATGATCATCCCGGCGCCAACCATCTTTATATCCACCTGATGGAGGCCTCCGCACAGCCGGAGTTGGCGATGCCAGCAGCGCAGAAACTGGAGGGCACGCTGCCTATTTCCGGGCACATGGTACATATGCCGGGTCATATCTACCTGCGCGTTGGCGAATACGAGAAGGCCATCGATATCAACGAGCGTTCACAGATCGTCGACCTGCAGTTTGCGGAGATCTGGGGCGACACCAATTTCCCCATGATCGGTACCTACGCCCTGTCCCATAAAGTCCACGCGCCACATGCCCTGGACTTCGTGCGCTATGCCAACTACTTGCAGGGAAACTACGAGGCTTCCGCAGAGGCCGCGAATCGCAATGCCGCCAATGTGGGCGCCGGCGGCCGTCGGGGCCAGAAAACAATTGCCCATTCCTGGGTCGTTGACAAGATTTTTGGCAATTGGGACAAGATTCATGGCGATAATGCTGCCAACAGCCAATCCGAAACCCCGTACCTGAAGGGTATGTGGAGTTATGTGATGGGTAGCGCCCATGTAGCAAAGGGGCATATGGGGGCTGCGGAAACAGAGCTGGCCAATATTCGTACGCAGATGGCGGCCGATGGTGTCAATGACGACGGCGTGGCTCCAACCCCGGCGTCACATGTGCTGAATTTGGCCGCCCACGCCCTTAACGGTGAAATCGAGGAAGCCAACGGCAATCTGGATGCCGCCATCGCGCATTACAACGTGGCCATCGAATTGCAGGACAACCTCAACTACACCGAGCCACCAGACTGGACCCAGTCTGTTCGCCTCTACCTGGGTGCGGTCTTGCTGGAAGCTGGCCGTGCCGCCGATGCGGAAGCGGTTTACATGAAAGACCTGCAGTGGAATCAGCAAAATGGCTGGGCCACATTCGGCCTGTACCAGGCCGTGCAAGCCCAGGGTAAGACCCAGCAAGCCGCAGTCGTGGAGCGGCAGTTCCAGTCGTTTTGGCGCAATGCTGATATTGAGCTGGAGAGGTCACGGCTGTAGTGTTCAATGAGGTGTCGGGGAACCACCCCGACACCTCGCTTTCAGTGCCTCATGCCCAAAAGTAAAATCGATCAGGCGTGGGGCAGCAATCCTTATAGCGCATTGCCTCTATCGCTCTACTCGTACCTGAGCACCATTGCCGGTCGCACTCGGGCGCTCTTCCATGACTGGGAGACCACTGCAAGCACAGCAATCAGTACCGACAACAGAAAGCTCACAATAAATGGCAGGGCACCAAACTCTGTGCGCGCGGCAAACATGCTGACATAGGTATTGCCAATCAGGTAACCCACCGGCCAGGCAAACACATTGGCAATGAGAATGGGCTTGGCGAAATCCAGTAACAGCATGCGTAACAGCCTGCCACTGCTGGCGCCCATGACCTTTCTGATGCCAACTTCCTGGCGGCGGATATTGGTGATGAATGTGGCATTACCTAATAGGCCAATGCTGGCGATTAAAAATCCGAATACAGACAGTGTGCCGATAGCCGCGCTGATTCCCAGGAACAGGTTGTAGGCTTGATAGAACAGGTTGTCCACAAAATCACGCTTTAGTGCCACGTCCGGCATTAGCTGATTCCAGGTGTCGTCAATATGTTGCAGCGAATCGTTAACATTATTCTTGGAGATTTTGATGATCATGTTATCGGCATAGTCGGGCATAAGGTAGACAATATTTCCTTGTACGCCAAAGCTGCCAAAATCGACGAACTGATATTTCTGCGCGCCAATGGCCCCGATTACTACTAACTCGATCGCCATCTCGTTCTCAATTGTGGGCGGTCCCATGTGCCTATAAAGAGTCGCGCCGATCGCCTCCGTGGCATTTTCGTGTCCAAAGGCCTGCGCTAGATCATCGTCAATCAACACTGAAAATGGACCGCTGGTCGGTGACAGATCGGCGAACTTAGGAAAGCGGTCATTCGTGCGCTCCCGGGAAAAATTCCGACCGGCAATAAAAGGCACGTCCATCGTCTCCGTAAATTCATAGCCGACATTAAAAATGGCCGTCTCGATGGTTGCTGCGTTCAAGTCGGAGGATTGAGACAGGCTAATGGATGACATGCTGATATCCCAAGGTCGAATGGCTACCTGGGTGACGGAAAGAATACCCGGGTGCTGTTTCAACTGCGTGACCAACAGATCGGGGTCTACCGAAAAAGTACTGACCGGAGTGGTAATAATAATTTTTGGATCTGCCACGTCGCCATCGAGTTGCTGACTCATCGCCACATTTTGCGCGAACATCACCATGGCAAGAATCATCAGGGTGCCGGAGATGAAGAACTGTACTCCCACCATCGTGGCACGCAATCTTCCTGAGTAGCCACTGGAGCCCTTGGGACGCAGCATGGAAACCAGCGGTACGGTCACGGTACGCAGTGCCGGGTAACCACCGGCAATTGCTACAATGACAATCACTACCACGGAGATTGCAAGCCACAGGGACGAATCCAGCAACATAGCAGGACCGACGCCAATCATGCCGGAGGATTGCAGATTTGTGAGCAGCGCGAACATGACCCCGAGAACTATCAGTAAGGCGAAGCATACGAACAGGAAGCTTTCATAGCAGTACTGAATAATCAACAGGCCGCGCTTGCAGCCAAGAATTTTCTGCACACCAATTTCCTGGCTCCGCAAAGAGAGCTGAGCGATAACCAGATTAGAGTAGTTCAGGCAACCGATCATGAGTACCAGGGCGCCGGCGACGATAAGAACGTTGACAATACTAAAACCGCCGGTGACAAATGAGAGGGTCGCCATCATCAGTTCGTTCACCGGAATCAGCTCGTAGGTCATAAACTCAGCTCTTTCTTCAGGTATATTCAATTTGACGAATTCATCGAGTTGCCGATGGAAGGCATCCTGGTCGAAGTCCATGTCTTCCGGTATTTCGATATAGACATAGTCCGATTGGTTGCCCCAATTATCTACATCGGGATTGAGTCCGGCATCGATTCTGCGTTGGCGCCGGGCCCGTTCCTGAATATCCATGGGGATGAATAATTCGGAATTGAATAGAGCGATAGCTGAATTCAGATGAGAAGGGTGCTCGGAGGTTTTCGCTACCGCGGCAATGACAACATCATCCCGGTTTGAGAGCAGCATGCGCTCGCCAACGACGTCCGTTCGACCAAAAAGGCGCAGCGCCGCGACTTCTGTGATCATTACCGAATTCGGTGGCAGTGCTTCTCCTGCCGCTAAGCCAGATAATGTTTCCAGTGGGAAGATATCGAAGAAACGATCTTCCACATAACGGATGGATACTGAATGTGCTTCACCGTTGATGGTGACATCCTGAGTTCCGCCACCACTACTGCCGCGAACGATGTTTGGTATATCCGGGAAATAGGCCCGCAAATAGCGTGAAGCAGGTTCATTGACAATGGGAAAGCCGTCGGGCCCGCCCAATTCACCTGTATTGCGAATCACAAGGTTATAAATTCTGTCTGCGTTCGGGAAATGCTGGTCGAAGCTGTCGGTATAGTTGGAAATAAGGACAGCACTAATAAAACAGATAAATCCAAAACCAAGGCTGAGAAAACTGATAACCGTATGCAGTTTGAAGCGAAGCAGGGCTTTAACTGCCATCTTGTTAAAATGCGCTAACCT
>JADFIJ010000077.1 GCA_022566775.1 Pseudomonadota bacterium
GCGCTTTCATTTTTTCAGGTTGAGCGAGGACTGTCTGAGCGGAGCGAGTTCCGCAGCGCTGAAAAAATGGAAGCGCGAATGGTCGCAAGGAAAGTAGGGTAGAGGATCTTCGCCGGGAAAGTATCCTAAGAATGGGCACCGGTAACTCACGATTACTGTCTTCACTTAACATAGTACTAAATCCACTCTTTTTTAATCTACTCGATATCCAGCGGCAGTTCGGTGGTGTCCTTGATACGGGTAATGGCGACGTTGGAATGCATCTCTCGAATATTGGGAATCTGGGCGAGGTGATTGCGGACGAAGATTTCGTAGTGGTGAATATCCCGGGTCACGATCTTCAGCATATAGTCCATGCTCCCGGTCATGGTGTAACACTCCAGCACTTCCGGAAATTCTCGCACTTGTATTTCAAAGTCCTGCAGGGTCTTGCCATGATGGCTGGACAAATTGATGCTGGTAAATACCACCACCCCCATGCCGAGTTTTTCATTATCCAGCAAGGCCACTTTTTTCCTGATGACACCATTCTGCTCGAGCCGACAGATGCGGCGCCAGCAGGGTGACTGGGAAAGCCCCACCGCGTCGGCCAGTTCGGCGGTGGTGAGGTTGGCGTTGTGCTGCAGCAGCTTGAGCAATTTGTAGTCCAGCGTGCTCAGTTCGATTTGCATAAAAAATCCTAAAATTAAAGATAATACGAAATAATTATCCCTTATATTAGCGTATTCACGCGAAATAGAAATAATAAACCCCGGTTTGACTGCTAATATTTACCTATCGTTTCAGGCTGGGTCTCGCATGGTCCAGGTGAAATCAGATCATCGAATATGGGTGCATCCCGATGGCGGCTCAACCACATAAGGTTTCTCTGCAAGACAAATACGCGCTGGACTCAAGCCGTGCCTTGATGACAGGGATAGAGGCGCTGGCTCGCCTGCCCATACTGCAACATCAGCGGGATACGGCCGCCGGTCTCAACACCGCCGGTTTTATTTCCGGTTATCGGGGCTCCCCCCTCGGCAGTCTCGACCAGGAACTGTGGAAAGCGCAGCCGTGGTTGCAGAAACACAATATTGTGTTTCAACCAGGCGTCAATGAAGATTTGGCAGCCACTGCCGTGTGGGGCTCACAGCAGGTGGGTCTGTTTCCCGGCGCGCAGTACGACGGCGTCTTTTCCATGTGGTATGGCAAGGGGCCCGGGGTCGATCGCAGCATGGATGTCATCAAACATGCCAATGCCTTCGGCACCTCGAAATACGGCGGCGTGCTCGCGGTCGCCGGCGACGACCATGCTTGCAAATCATCCACCCTGCCGCACCAGAGTGAGCACATGTTCATCGGCGCCTCGGTACCGGTACTGAATCCATCAAATGTCCAGGACCTGCTGGATCTGGGAATTTACGGCTGGGAAATGTCTCGCTTCAGTGGCTGTTGGGTGGCACTGAAGGCCATCACCGAGAATGTCGACTCGGCACAAACCGTGGAGATCGATCCAGGCAGGATCAAAACCGTAATTCCCGAGGAATTTGAGCAACCACAGTTGGGCCTCAATGCCCGCTGGCCGGCCAAGCCTCTGGAGCAGGAACTCATCCTCAATAAGTATCGGATCTATGCTGCCAGGCAATTCGCCCTGGCCAATAATCTGAATCGCATCGTCATCGACAGCCCCAATCCGAGGCTTGGAATTATTACCACCGGAAAATCCTTCCTGGATGTGTTGCAGGCACTCGAAGACCTGGGAATTAATGAGAATCAGGCGGCAGAGATTGGCTTGCGGGTTTTCAAACTCGGCATGAGCTGGCCTCTGGAGCCGGTCGCGACCCATGAATTTGCCAAGGGCCTGGAAGAAATACTGGTAGTAGAAGAGAAGCGCAGCATTATCGAAGATCAATTGACAGGGCAGTTATACAACTGGCCGGTTAGCGAACGTCCTCGTGTAATAGGAGAATTCGATGAAGAGCATAATGACTTGTTGCCCAATCTCGGAGAACTGACGCCGGCGATGATCGCAAAGGTAATTGCATCTCGTATCGCCCGCTTCTTCCAGAGTGACCTCATCGAGCAACGGCTGAGTTTTCTGGAAGCAAAGGAGAAGCAACTGGCTCGTTCTCGAAATGTTGTGAGCCGAACTCCCCACTATTGTTCCGGTTGCCCCCACAACATCTCCACCAAGGTTCCCGAGGGCAGCATGGCCTTCGCAGGAATCGGTTGTCACTATATGGCAACCTGGATGGGTCGAAACACCGAGACCTTTACCCAGATGGGGGGCGAGGGATGCAGTTGGATAGGACAGGCACCCTTCACCAGCACCAGGCACGTTTTCCAGAACCTCGGCGATGGCACCTATTTTCACTCCGGTCTTCTGGCTATCCGCGCAACTATCGCTGCCGGTGTCAATATCACCTACAAGATTCTTTACAATCATGCGGTGGCGATGACCGGAGGCCAAGCCATCGATGGTCATCTGAGTGTAGAGGACATAATTCATCAGCTGCGTGGCGAGGGCATCAAGAGGATCGCAGTAGTCACCAATGAACCACAAAAGTATCCCCGTGATTTTCCCCGTTTCGAAGGGCTGACTGTAGATCATCGTGATCGTATGCCGGCGATACAGGAGCAGATGAGAGAATTGCCTGGCACCACCGTCATCATCTATGACCAGACCTGTGCGGCAGAGAAACGCCGACAGGCGAAGCGTGAAAAAGTGAAGGCTCTGCCCACGCGAGTTTTTATTAACGAAGCGGTTTGTGAAGGCTGTGGCGATTGCAGCGCCGAATCCAACTGCCTGTCCCTGCTGCCCACGGAAACCGAGCTGGGTCGCAAAAGAACAATCGATCAGAATGCCTGCAACCACGACTACAGCTGCCTGAAAGGATTCTGCCCCAGTTTCGTCAGTGTGATCGGAGGTGAATTAAGAAAGAGCGCAGTAGCGGTGAACGGCGGTGACTCATTCACACTGCCTGAACTGCCACCGCCGCGAACCGCCCCGGCTCAGCCCCTGGCAAGTGGACCCTGGAACGTGCTTATAACCGGTATCGGCGGCACCGGCGTGTTGACGGTGGGCTCGGTACTGGCGATGGCGGCACACCTGGAAGGCAAGGGATGCTCGACACTCAATCAGACCGGGCTCGCACAAAAATTTGGCGCCGTGATCAGTCATGTGCGCATAGCCAGGGACCAACAGGCCATCCATTCCGTGCGTATTCCGGCCGGTGACGCCGATCTATTGCTGGGCTGTGATCTGGTTGTCTGCGCGTCTGATGATGCCCTCGCCAAACTACATCTGCAACGATCCCATGTCGTTGCCAACGACTACGAGTCGGTGACATCGGATTTTATTCAGAATCCCGACTACGTTTTTCCGGGCGAGGACATGAAAGCCTCATTGCTGCATGAGGCAGGGGAAGACAAGGTAGATTTTATTAATGCCACCCTGATTGCCAAATCTTTACTCGGTGATTCTATCGCCGGCAATTTCTTTCTACTGGGTTTCGCCTATCAGAAAGGCCTGATTCCAGTTTCGTCTGATTCTATAGAGCAGGCGATCACACTCAACAACGTGGCGGTAGAAATGAACATCTCGGCATTTCAATTGGGGCGCTGTGCGGTAGTCGATTACGCCTGGCTCAAAAAGCAGCTGCCTGCGAGCGACCAGGCTAATAGCAAGTTGACTGACCTCGATGAAATTATTCGGTGGCGATTCGAGTATTTGCACAAGTACCAGGACGCAGAATATGCCCAGGCCTATCTGGACTTTGTTGAACAAATTCGCTTGCTGGAAACGCAAAAACTGAATCCTTCAGAGCGCAGTGGTCTCAGGTTTACCAAGGCAGTGGCACAGAACTATTTTAAACTTCTTGCCTATAAGGACGAGTATGAAGTGGCCCGCCTGTATAGCGATGATGATTTTCTGAAAGCACTTCGCCGGCAATTTTCTGGTGACTTCAAGTTGAAGTTTCATCTTGCCCCGCCACTGATCTCGAAAAAGGACGAGCTAACAAAATTACCGGTCAAGGGCGTATACGGCCAGTGGATTCTAAAAGTTTTCCCACTATTGGCTAAACTCAAATTTCTGCGTGGCACTGCCTTCGATATATTCGGCTATAGCCGGGAGCGCAGGCTGGAGCGTCAACTGATCGTCGATTACAAGAGTGCAATTGAACAAATCGCCGCGGCGCTCGACGAACACTGCTTCGATACGGCGCTGAAAATCGCGCAACTGCCTGAGCAAGTGCGGGGTTACGGCCATGTGAAAGAGAAGAGCATTATCCAGTTTGGCGAACGACTTCAGGCCCTGTTAAATGATATTTATCAACGACAGGAACAGGTAGTAAAGATTTTTACCAGGGCGGCCTAGAGCCCGTGCATTTAGCCAGCACAACGAACTAGAACAGTTTTACCCAAAATAGTAATTAGTGGAGAGTAGTAATGAGTGTTTTTTCTTCCCCAGACTTCGACCAGCATGAAAATGTTGTTTTCGGCTATGACCAGGACGCAGGATTACGGGCCATTATCGCAATTCACAACTCGCAATTAGGGCCTGCCTTGGGGGGATGTCGAATGTACCCCTACGCCTCAGAGCAAGATGCTCTGCGCGACGTGCTAAGGCTTTCGAAAGGCATGAGCTACAAGGCCGCGTTGGCTGGAGTCGCTTTGGGTGGCGGCAAGTCTGTGATTATGGGCGATCCCCGCAAGGACAAGTCCCGGCATTTGTTTGAGGCCATGGGACGATTTGTGGATACCCTGTCCGGAAAGTATATTGCCGCACAGGACATGGGGTTAAATGTGCAGGACCTGGAACAGATAGCCACCCAGTCCGAATATGTATCGGGCATAAGACATCGTGTCGACGAGCTTGGTAATCTTCGCGCAGGCGACCCCTCACCGGCGACTGCTCTCGGAGTATTTTGCGGAATCAAGGCCGCAGTAAAAAGCAAACTCAATCGCAATGAACTCGAGGGCATCAGAGTCTCGATACAAGGCCTCGGTCATGTCGGCTACCACCTGGCTCGGCTTTTACATGAGGCGGGGGCCAGGCTATGGGTGACGGATATCGACAAGGCGCGGGAATCGGACGCAATCAGAGAATTCGGCGCCATCGCAGTGAACGTCGGTGAACTCTATCATTTGGAGGTGGATGTATTTTGTCCCTGCGCGATGGGTGCAATACTCGACGATCAAACCATCGCTTGTCTTCAGGTAAAAATAATTGCCGGTGCTGCAAATAATCAATTGCTGGAATCGAAACATGGAGCGGATCTACATGACAAGGGCATACTCTACGCACCGGATTATGTCATTAACGCAGGAGGCCTGATCGACCTGTTCTATTTTGACCACGGTAAGCCGGCTGCGGATGTGAAGAACCATGTCGAGAATATCGCCAATACCCTGGCAGACATATTTATGGCTTCAAGCAGAAAGAACCTGGCGACGAATATTATCGCCGACGAAATGGCGGCCGCCCGCTTTCAATTCTCTTATGCACAGGCTTCATAACATCTAGCAGGCTGTTGAGAATAGGCTATTGAACAAGCGCGAAATCCCAATTTTCGAGCGTACTGGTGAAATATCCGGGCCAGGGCAACTCTGATCAAATATCTTTCAGTTCGAGAAGGGTTTGTCCCTGCTCCACCTTGTCTCCCACGGCAAAGAAGAATTCCCTCACCGCGCCTTTTTGCTGGCAACTAATTGGAAATTCCATCTTCATCGCTTCTACCACCATTAAGATGGTGCCGACTTCAACCTCATCATCCGTAGCGACCAGGATTGCAGCAACCGTGCCGTTCATCGGTGCCAAATAGGGAGCAGCCAGATCAGAGGAGGCCGACGCGCCGATCAGTGTAGTCGTGTGATCGCTGATCTGATTGATCAACTGAAAAATGAAAGGCTTGTTGCCTTCGAAACATATGATTCGATCGTCTCTATTTTCTGTCTGCGGGTTATTTGATCTAAGCACAGAAAATTCTCTGTTCCTGTTGTCATCGTCGACTATTCTAAAACTGTCTGGTTCGGCTTCATCCACCTCTACGATGCAGGTTTCCTCGCCAACCTTGACATTCCATCTATGGCCATCGAGCTTGTTGCCGGAGTCAGTCAAATAGTTCTGTTGGGTTAAGCCTTTATGCTTTAGACCAATACGTAATCGATTCGCGCCATTGAGGCGCCAGCCATTGCGGCGGTCGGACCCATGCTCCAGCATTGCATGAGATGCGGCGGCGGCGGCCCAATGAACGGTCTCGAGACAGGACCTCTGCAACTCATCTACAAAGTTGGCAATGAAAGCGGTGTCGATTTCAGCTTGTTGATACCGGGCACTGCTTACCAGGCGCTGCAAATAGTTGACATTAGTATCGATTCCGGCGATTAGCGTTGAGCCCAGTGTCTCGCAAATTTTGCGTACCGCGGCTTGCCGGTCTGGACCCCAGACGATGAGCTTGCCCAACAAGGAATCGTAGTATGGTGAAACGCTGTCACCCGTGACATATCCCATGTCGAATCTCACTGCGGGCGCGGTTTCGGGCAGCGTCATGTATTCGATGGCTCCGGTGGAGGGTATAAAATCTTCGGCCGGATCCTCCGCGCAGATGCGCGCCTCGATGGCATGTCCCTTGATTTCGATCTGGTCCTGTTTAAGCGGCAGTTCGGCCCCTGCCGCCACCAGCAGTTGCCATTCCACCAGGTCCAGCCCGGTTATGGCTTCGGTGATAGCGTGCTCCACCTGCAACCGAGTGTTCATTTCCAGGAAGAAATACCGGCCCTGGGTATCCACCAGAAACTCCACGGTTCCCGCGCCTTCATAGCCAATAGCCTTTGCCAGCTTAACCGCCGCCGCTCCCATCTCCGTCCTGAGCTGGGTCGAGAAATTGGCTGCCGGGGCTTCTTCCAGTATTTTCTGGTGACGCCGTTGAATCGAGCAATCTCGCTCAAACAGAGACACCACATTGCCGTGCCGGTCGGCGAAGACCTGAATTTCAATATGCCGAGGACTCTCAAGATACTTTTCCAGCATCATTTTTTCATTGCCGAAACTGGCGCCAGCTTCCCGCCTGGCCGATTCCAATTGCAGGTGGAAACTATCCCTGTCTGCGGCAATCTTTAAACCCTTACCACCGCCGCCGGCCACGGCCTTGATCATTATCGGAAAACCAATCAGCTCGGCCTGTTGTAATAAATATTCGGCCGCCTGATTGTCACCCTCATAACCGCTGAGAACCGGAATCTTGCAATCCCTGGCGATGGTCTTTGCCGTATCTTTAATTCCCATCTTTTCGATGGAATCTGCCGAGGGTCCCACCAGGGTAATTTTATTGCTCTCACATTGTCTTACAAACTCAGGATTCTCCGAGAGGAAGCCGTAGCCTGGATGGATCGCCTCACAGTTTGTGGATTTAGCCGCACCTATTACCTTGTCAATATTCAAATAACTTTCTGCTGCCTTCGACGCCCCGATATACACGGTTTCATCGGCCAGTCGCACATGCAGGGCATGGGCATCCGCCTCGGCATAAATAGCAACAGTCGCTATTCCCAAACGTTTTGCCGTTCTCATTACCCGGCATGCTATCTCGCCACGATTCGCGATCAGTAGTTTGCTGAATGGTGGATTTATTGAGGTGTCGGGGCTCATGTGTTTTTTCTTTCGAGGGCCAGTTGCTTTCAAGGGACAGTCACATGCGGAAGACACCGAATCGAGTTTCCTCAATTGGTGCGTTAAGGCAGACAGAAAGCGCCAGTGACAGCACCTTGCGGGTATCTACCGGATCGATAATACCATCATCCCAGAGTCTGGCGCTGGCATACCAGGGGTGGCCCTGCCGTTCGTATTTCTCCAATATCGGCGCCTTGAATTCTTCCTCCTCGTTTTCGGTCCATGCCTTGCCTGATTTTTCCAGTTGAGTTTTCTTCACCGTGGCCAGGACACCGGCGGCCTGAGGTCCACCCATCACAGAAATTCTGGCATTGGGCCACATCCACAAAAAATTTGGATCGTAGGCTCTGCCACACATGCCGTAGTTTCCTGCTCCAAAACTACCCCCGATTACCACGGTCAATTTTGGCACCCTGGCGCAGGAAACTGCGGTGACCAATTTGGCGCCGTGTTTGGCTATGCCCTCCGCCTCGTATTTCTTACCCACCATGAAGCCACTTATATTCTGTAGAAACAACAGGGGCATTTTTCTGGCGCAACACAGTTCGATAAAATGCGCGCCCTTCTGAGCGGACTGCGAAAACAGGATTCCATTATTCGCCAAAATACCGATTGCATAGCCGTCAATTCTTGCGAAGCCACAGACCAGGGTTTCGCCAAAATTGGTTTTGAACTCATCGAAGTCTGAATCATCCACGAGGCGGGCGATTACTTCATGCACGTCATACTGCTGGTTGAGCGCGGAAGGTACGATGCCATATAGTTCGCTGGCTTGGTAGCGTGGTGGCATGGCATCCACCCTGGGCACCGCAGGTTTGTCCGGCCGATTCAGACGCTTGATCGCCGATCGGGCCAATTGCAGGGCATGGGCGTCATCTTGCGCGTAATGATCGGCTACGCCGCTGATGCGAGTGTGCACTTCCGCCCCGCCCAGTTCTTCGGCGCTGACCTCCTCACCGGTTGCCGCCTTCAGTAGCGGTGGCCCAGCCAGAAAGATCGTGCCTTGTTCCTTGACAATGATTGCTTCGTCGGCCATGGCCGGCACATAGGCGCCACCGGCGGTGCAACTTCCCATCACAACTGCTATTTGGGCGATGCCTTTGGCAGACATATTGGCCTGGTTATAAAAAATGCGACCGAAGTGTTCTTTGTCTGGAAAGACTTCGTCCTGAAAAGTGAGATTGGCGCCACCGGAGTCCACCAGGTAGATACAAGGCAATAGGTTTTTCTCCGCTATTGCCTGGGCCCGCAGATGTTTCTTTACCGTCAGGGGATAGTAGGTGCCGCCTTTCACCGTGGCGTCGTTGGCCACTATCATACATTCGATACCTTCTATCACACCGATACCACAGACGATACTCGCGGCCGGCACTTCTTCATCATAGACGCCATGAGCAGCCAATTGTGAAAGCTCTAAAAAGGGCGAGCCGGAATCCAGCAACAGGTCTATTCTTTCCCTGACCGGCAGCTTCCCTTGCGCGACATGTTTCTCTCTCGACCTTGCAGAGCCGCCCTGTTGAATCTTCAGAACCAGGGATCTTAAAGCCGCGACTGAATCCGACAGAGACCTGGCATTTTCCAGATAGGAATCCGATGTCTTGCGTATTTTTGAGTCCAGAATAGTCACTCTTGTTTCCTCTGGGCGGTTCAGGCAGATTCCCGAAACAACTCCCGGCCAATCAACATCCTGCGAATTTCAGAAGTTCCGGCCCCGATCTCATACAGCTTGGCGTCCCTTAGTAATCTGGCGACGGGAAAATCATTGGTATAGCCATTGCCGCCCAGGATTTGAATCGCATCCAGCGTCATCTGCGTTGCTTTCTCCGAACAGTAAAGAATGACACCGGCCGAATCCTTGCGGGTGCTTTCCCCACGATCACAGGATTGTGCGATCGCATACAGATAGGCGCGGCAGGCGCTCAAGGTGGTATACATATCCGCCAGCTTGCCCTGGATTAACTGGAACTCGCCGATAGCCCGGCCGAATTGTTTGCGCTCGTGGACATAGGGTATGACGCTGTCCATGCAGGCCTGCATGATACCGATAGGACCGCCGCAGAGAATCACCCGTTCAAAATTGAGTCCGTTCATCAGCACCTTGACGCCGTGATCTTCCTGGCCTAGTAAATTGGCCACCGGAACTTCGCAGTTTTCAAAAATCAGCTCGCAGGTATTGGAGCCCCGCATGCCCAACTTATCCAGTTTCTGCGCCTTGCTGAATCCCGCCATGCCCTCCTCGATAATAAAGGCGGAAATGCCCTGGGCATTTTTGCCAGGATCGGTCTTTCCGTAAACCACCAGCGTGTTCGCTTCCGAACCGTTGGTGATCCACATCTTGTTGCCGTTCAACAGATAGTGATCGCCTTTGTTCTCGGCTTTCAAAGCCATGCTGATAACGTCTGAGCCAGCCCCTGGCTCGGACATGGCGAGGGCGCCCACATGTTCACCGCTCAGCAATTTCGGCAGGTACTTTTGTTTCTGTTTTTCTGAACCATTGAGACGTATTTGATTGACACAGAGATTGGAGTGGGCCCCGTAACTCAAGCCAACGGAGGCAGATGCGCGGCTGATCTCTTCCATGCAGATAACATGGGCCAGGTAGCCCATGTCGGCACCGCCGTAGGCTTCTTCGACGGTGACACCGAGCAATCCCAGGGCACCCAACTTGGGCCACAGGTCCTGGGGAAACTCGTTATCCCGGTCAATTCCGGCGGCAAGCGGGGCGATTTCAGCACTGGCGAAGTTTCGTACCTGCTCGCGCAGAATATTGATGTTCTCGGGAAGGTTGAAATTCAGGCTGTTGTACTGTGTATTCATTAGGTATGTATTCCTGATCGGGCTCGGTCTACGGCGCCTCTGATTTAAGTTTCAAACTCTCTGAGCTTCAGAGCAGCCTCAGGGAGCCTCCGATTAATTCTGCTTATGGGAATCGGGGTCCCCGTTTTCCTGACCATCGGTAAGTGCTCTGGAAATCCTTTCCTCGGCTTCCAGCAGATCGCTCTGCATCATTTCTATATCTTCGAGGCGCAGCCGCAGGCTCTCCTGCTTTTCCCTTAGCAGATTCAGCATGGTCTGCAGTTGATGCCGGTTACTTCCTCCGGGTTCGTAGAGCGCCAGTATTGCCTTCGATTCACTGAGGGAAAACCCCAGTCTCTTCCCCCTGAGGATCAGCTTGAGCAAGACTCGATCTTTCTCGGCGTAAATTCGTTGCTGGCCCTCTCGCCCGGGCGAGAGGAGTGCTTCGTCTTCGTAATAGCGGATGGTCCGGGTGGTAATGCCGAATTCCCGAGCCAGTTCAGAGATGGTGTAGGTTTTGCTTATGCTCATAGATCTAGTATAGTTCTAGTTTACGTAAACGTAAACTAGAATGTAAACCAGTGTATAAACATGAGCTTAGGCATAGGGATAAAATTAGTCGCAAACCCCAGTATTCATTGGGTATCGAAGCCACACAAGGGGCCTGAGCAATAGATCGGCAGGGTCAGGGAAAGTTCGTCACTGCCCCAATCTGCCTCTACCCACACCCCTTCTGGCGGTATTTTTCTTACTAATCGAATGTCTGGCCAGTCCTGGGGTTACCATGGCATTGTATTGGGATCTAATCCCTTGGCAGATTTTGAATGGTGTCGGTGTTATAAACCGACCCGGCAAATAAAGAGCACAGACTATGTTGAATTTGCAGGATTCCGCCCTGTTCAGAACCGAGAACTACATCGATGGACAATGGGTGTCGGGCGGGATCGGTCATGTCCTGGTGCATAACCCGGCCAACGGCGAAGTAATCGCCAAGGTCACCGATGGTGACGCCGATGATGCCACCATCGCCGTGGAAGCCGCCGCCAGAGCGTTCAAAACCTGGAGCAGAATGCCGGCGCAGCAGCGCGCTACCTTAATCCGGCTCTGGTACGATCTGATCATGGCCAACGCCGATGACCTCGGCGCCTTGATGACCGCCGAGCAGGGCAAACCCCTGGCGGAGGCCATCGGCGAGATCGAGTACGGCGCGTCTTTTATTGAATACTACGCCGAGGAATGCAAGCGGGTTAAGGGCGCCACCATTCCCACTATCGCCAATGACCGCCGCCTGCAAACCTACAAACAAGCGGTGGGCGTGGTCGGTTGTATTACACCCTGGAATTTTCCCAGCGCCATGATTGCTCGAAAAGCCGGGCCGGCAATTGCCGCTGGTTGCACCGTGGTAATCAAGCCCGACCCGAACACACCGCTGTCTGCGCTCGCCCTGTGCGAACTGGCTGACCGCGCGGGCATCCCCGCCGGGGTGCTCAATGTAGTGGTCGGCAGCGACAGCGCTGCGATCGGCAAGGTCTTAACCCAGCACCCGGACATCGCCAAGTTTAGCTTTACCGGTTCCACCGCTGTGGGCAGAGTCCTGATGGCACAGTGCGCCACCACGGTTAAGAAAATCTCATTAGAGCTTGGCGGTAACGCGCCCTATATCGTATTTGATGACGCCGACATTGCCGAAGCGATCACGCACTGTGTCGCCACCAAGTTTCGCAACTGTGGCCAGACCTGTGTCTGTAGCAATCGCATCTACGTGCAATCCTCTATAGCGGAGGAATTTATCACAGGCCTGGGAGAAGCGATCGCGGCACTGAAGGTGGCGGACGGTTTTGCCGACGGCGCCACGCTGGGTCCACTAATTAACAGCAAGGCCGTGGAAAAAATGGATGAACTGATGGCCGATGCCGTGGAGAAAGGCGCGAAGGTCTTAATGGGTGGCAAGCGCCATGAACTTGGGCAATGCTTCTATGAGCCAACCCTGTTAACGAATATCTCCCCGGACATGCGTCTCGCCAATGAGGAAATATTTGGCCCGATTGCAGCGGTGCAAACTTTTGAAACCGAAGAAGAAGTTGTTGCACGCGCCAACGATACGGAATTCGGTTTGGCGGCGTACTTCTTTACCCGGGATGTCGGTCGGGTGATGCGGGTGTCGGAAAATCTCGAGTATGGCATCGTCTGTTCCAATTCCGGCGTATTTTCCACCGCAGTCGCACCCTTCGGCGGCTGGAAACAGTCGGGTATTGGTTCGGAGGGAGGCCAGGAAGGCATCGCCGATTTCTACGCAACGAAATTTCATTCCATGGGCGGAATTGATCGCTGACTCCCTGCAAGCGCTTACTGCAGTTCCTCTACAGACGACAGTTGTAAGGTAACAGGATCTGAGTTGGTCAACCGCAGTTCTACCCGGTATCTCAAGCTTCCTGCGACCAACTGAGGAATTGTCAGAGTATCCCCAGCAAACCTGGACATGCTCACGGTGTTTGGATTTGAGATTGCTGTTGCAGACGCTAACTGGAATTCAATTGGCTGTTCATTGGAAATATTCAGTTCCAATTGATAGTAGCTATCACCGAGGGCCATTACCGGAACAGTCAACACACCGGCATCGTAGGTGGCTGCGGACAAGCCGATTTTAAATACATTGTTGGATAAGGTCGCTACGACAAACACATTATCCAGCGAATCGACTCTGACCTTCTGTGGACTGATAAGAGAACCCGCCTCACCATCGCCACTGCTGTCGATAATTTGTGTGATTGTGCCCTCCGGGGTGATCTTAAACACATTCTGAGACCCATTTCCCAATACATATACATTACTATTGGCGTCCACTGCGATGTCCAGAATAGCGATGAGAATATTTCCCCTGCCATCACCCGTGGAATCGATGATCTGTGTGATCGTACCGTCAGTGGCAATTCTGAAGACATTATTCGAATTACCTCCAGCTACGTAAACATTACCGACGGCGTCTACTGCGATTCCGGTGGCGCTCTCGAGAATATTGCCTTCGCCATCGCCGCTGCTATTGATAATTTCGGTAACCGTACCGTCGGCGGCGATTTTAAAAGCATTGTCGGTCCCCTGCGCAGATACATAAACATTCCCCAGCTCATCGGCGACAATTGCGTGAGCATTGTTGAAGAAGTTATTTCCGGTGCCGTCGCCGGCAAAGTCGAGAACTTCATTAATTGTGCCGTCAACGCCAATCCTAAAAACATTGTGACTCAAGAATCCTGATACATAAGCTGTGCCATCAGCAAGCACGGCAATACTCGACGCGAACAGAAGACGATTGCCAAGCCCATCCCCATCTCCATCGATAAGCTCGGTATAGGTCCCATCTGCTTCTATCTTTATCACATTGCTCGAATTTACTGCTGCCACATAGAGGCTGCCGGCGCTACCTGCCAACAGAAAAAAATTACCCCGAATCGCATTTTCGTTGCCGGCATCGGTGCTGTCCCAGAATTCGCTTATTACTCCATTCGGCGTGATCTTGAAGAAATTGTCAAACAGGCCGCCTACGAAGACATTCCCGTTGTCATCAACGGCAAGTGACTGGGGCGTTAACAATCCATTGCCGGCACCGTCGCCGCTGCCATCGATAATTTGGGTGATGAATTGTGCGTTAACACAAGAACAGAGCAGGCACAACATCAAACCAGAAATTATGCAATCAATTTTTGTTTTCATTATGCTTGTACCTGGACATTTCGTATTGGAAAATTGTGTGAAAGCCTGTCTCAAGCAGACTTGTTTGCCTGCTTGCCTGGGGTGTCGAATTGCCGCCAGCAGCAATAGCCTCAACAAAGGAAATTCGAGACCTGTAAAGCACATACAGTCCAAATAATTATAGGAACAAACTCGCCAATTTGCCAAAATGGCGACCTTTCAGTTTTTGTCTGTTGTTCCTGGCCAACAATATTTCACAATGTGTGAGCTTTAACCCACAATAAATTCTACAATAGTCTGCGTAGACTAAGCGGGTG
>JADFIJ010000078.1 GCA_022566775.1 Pseudomonadota bacterium
TAACTTTGCTGTTGCCGCCGGTGTGATCTCCATGTTCATGGGTATTGAGGACCTGGGTGATGCTCCAGCCATTTTCTGCTGCCGCGTGCAGACACTTCTCGTGATCCAGGGGATCTATCGCCAGGGCTTCGCCGGTTTCCGGGCACGCCACCAGGTAATTAAAATTTCGATAGGCATTACCGGTCCAGATTTGTTCGACGATCATGGTCTTCTCCCGAATTCAGTGTTTTCCAGGGCACAAAATCGATGATGTTCTCAAGGATAGGGAAGTACGGCAAGCTCTGGATTGTAGCGCCTGGATCCGTAAGCACGCATTGGTTAAGGCAGAGCGAGTGTCACCAACCTGGCATCCTGACGACCACCGACTGCAATTGAAATGTATTGTTTGCCATCGACCATGTAGGACATGGGCGTACCGGTAGGCCGAAGTGGCAACTCAAACTCATGAATAATTTCACCGCTGATCTTATTAAACGCCCGCATCAAATTGCGATTACCATCTCTCTGGGCCATGAACAACAATGTCTTGGTCAGCAAGGGTCCGGTCCTGTCGGTACTCCCTACTGGTCCGGGATCAAGTATCCCCAAATCAATTATCTGCTGCCGGATACCTTCACCATGGGGTATTACCCAGACATTGTCCCCAGTATTGAGGTCAATAGCCGTGATGCGACCATACGGGGGTTTGGTCAAGGGTAGATTCTGGGGCCCGGAAACTGATCTCGCGCCACCGCGCACGTAACCCATTTCTTCTCGCTGGCGCCTGGCTTCTACCAGCTGTACGACGATAGGTCCGGAAGCCGAAGGAATGTAAAACATCCCAGTTTCAGGATCGAAAGCGGCACCATGCCACTCGCCTCCCCCGCCCCAACCGGGAAATTGAATTGCTCCGCGCAGCGACGGTGGTGTGAACAAGGGACCATAATCGAAATTCTCGATATTCTGCAGGGCTTCCTGCCGCAATTCCGCTGAAAAATCTATCAGGGTTTCATCACTGATTCCCTGCGGCTCGAAAGGTTCCGGCTTGGTTGGAAAAGGCTGAGTTGGCGACAGACGTTCACCGGGGACAGTGCTTCGTGGCACCTCTCTTTCCTCAATTGGCCAAACAGGTTCTCCGGTGACACGATCGAATACGTAGGTGAAGCCCTGTTTGGAAATTTGGGCGACGGCTTTGATCGCGCGACCGTCCACGGTAATGTCTACCAGTGTAGGCGCCGCAGGTAGATCGTAGTCCCATACACCATGATGAACCGTTTGGTAGTGCCAGATTCTCTCACCCGTATTGACGTCTACTGCAACCAGACTTTCTGCAAATAAGTTGTCCCCTTTACGCAGGCCACCATACCAGTCATTGGTGGGTGTACCGATGGGAATGTAGACGATCCCCAGTTCATCATCGGCGCTCATGATGGTCCAGGCGTTGGTGTTTCCAGAGTATTCCCAGGAACCGTCTTCCCAGGTTTCGTTGCCGAATTCACCGGCTTGTGGAATCGTTTTAAACATCCACTCCAGCTCGCCTGTTTCCGGGTTGAAAGCACGTACATGACCAGGTGGCATTTCTTTGCCCGAGGGACCGTCACTTACGATTGAATTGACGATCACTTTATTGTTGGTCACCAGCACTGGCGAAACGACACCGTACTCTCGCTTGTTAATCTCCCGGCCTAATCCCTGACTCAGATCTACCTTGCCACCCTCTCCGAAAGACGGATCGGGCCGCCCGGTCTCGGCGTCCAGGGACCACAAATAGGAGTCGTTGGTAGCATAAAAAATCCTTTGTTTCCCGTTTCCTTCCCAGTAGGCGACGCCGCGGGTGTTATAGCCGAGATTGGTTGGTCGCCCTGCCTCCCATGCTCGTGTATCGAATACCCAAAGCGCTTCGCCATTTTTTGCATCCAGGGCAGCCACGCGACCAAATGAAGTGGGAATGTACATGACATCGTCCACAACAATCGGCGTTGCCTTGTAGGGACCGGGTACTGCGCTGGAATTGGTACCGGCTATATTTTCGGCGACTGTCTCATTGTCGACGCTATCCCAGCTCCAGGCTACGACCAGATCGACTACGTTTTGGGCTGTTATCTGATCCAGTGGTGTGTACTGGCTAGAGCCATTGTCACCGCCGTAGCTGGGCCAGTCGGCAGATGCACCGCTTAGAAGGAGTATGGAGAGAAAGCTGGCGCTTAGGACTTTCAGGGTATTTTTTAACAGCATACTGCCCCCAGGCTAATTAATGGTGTGAGCCGAGGATACTACACAATAGAGGGATTTCGGGAAAGCCTGAGGTAAACGGTAGAATCGTGATGGTTAGGGCAGACGCCCTAAGCAGTAAACATCTCATGACTGTTGTCGGTGGAAAGATTACCGATGAGAGAACACCTTAGAATGCTACTTTCCTTGGATCGTCACAAAAACCTCATCGATGTAATTAGATCGCTGACTCGATTGACGAGTCGTTAGTGCGCTTCTCGTAACTCAAAGCGGATGTTCAGGTAAACAATCGACTCGGTCGCCTTGATCCCGTGCGGCACACCAGTAGGAATAAACACGAGGTCACCAGCCTTGATGATTCTTTCAACACCACCCTCGATTGCACTGCCTCGAAAGTCACCAGCACCGGACCCTGCTTCTGCATCCACAATCCTGCCGC
Source organism: Pseudomonadota bacterium (assembly GCA_022566775.1). Classification (GTDB taxonomy): domain Bacteria; phylum Pseudomonadota; class Gammaproteobacteria; order Pseudomonadales; family Pseudohongiellaceae; genus UBA9145. The sequence goes on from JADFIJ010000078.1 coordinate 2,651, forward strand.
CTGTGGAGAGAACAGCCGTGCCCTCTCGTACCACCCAGACCTCAGTGATGCGCTCGTGCTGCAAGGCTGTTTCAGCTCCCTGACCCTGAGATATCCCCACAAAATATTTCGAGAATTCAACGGATTAAACTAATATTCACTAGTTTCTTTGATTTTATTGCGGAAATAGTGGGACTAGCGGCTGAAAATAGCACTGAATTTGACAGGGGATTGGCAAGGGGTATTGTTTTGCAGTGACTAGCGCCCAGGGATGGAGCGCGGGACGGGCCAGGGATGGCCCACTGGAACGGAAAAATAATGCCCCTTGCCAAGCCCCGCTACACGCATCAATTACCCACGGCAAAAGCTATATTTTGTAGGGATATCTCAGACTCGGAGTCACATCATGATGTGCAATAAATTGAGGCCCTCACGTCAATCAAGCAGAAGGCAAGGCAGTGTCAGAATCCCCGGAAACACCGAAAATACTCGAGCAATTGTCGAAAAGTAATTCGGCCAAGGCTCGCGGTCGCAGCAGTCGACAGCAACAAAACGCCAGGCGCCGGATTGCGGTAATCGTCGCGCTGTTTCTTCCGGTATTGGCAGGAGTTTTGTTTCTGGCTTATCAGCAGCGCTCGTCCAAGATCGGCTTGAGCGCACTGCGGCAAGAAAATCAGCAGCTCAGTCTCACGCTGTCTGCACAGGCTACGCAGTTGCAACAACTGCAGCGTGACCTGGCAGAAGCTCCTCAGGCAGTACCCGTCGACGAGTCATCGCTGCGGCAACTGGAATCAAATTTCGATGCCGAGATAGGCCGACTACGACAACAACTGGCGGCAGTTCAGAGCCAACAGCTAAGCACGGCGGCCGAACCCAGCCTGGACTGGAAGCTGCAGGAAGCCGAATACCTGTTGGGCCTAGCGAGTCAGAAATTGCTGTTGGAGGCAGACACCAGGTCTGCGATTGCATTGCTGGAAGATGCAGATGCGGCATTGCTTGCATCCGGTAATAACAGAGTGTACGCCACACGCGAGGCGATCTCTGCCGAATTATTGCAACTCCGAAATGTCGAAGCCATCGATCGGCAGGGCTTGCACCTACAACTCGGTATGCTCGCTACCCAGTTGACCAATGTGGAGATGCGCAGTTCCATGCGACAGAATTTTGAAAATCGTCGTGCCCGGGAGGCGCAATCAGTGGAAGTCGGAAGAAGTAGCGGCTCCGATTCCGCTACCACCGGATGGCTGGATGCCAGTCTGGATTTTCTCGGCTCCGTGTTTGTCTGGCGCAAGCGGGAAGAATCGTCAGTTGTGATGTTGGCACCAGGGTCTGAAAATATCATAAGGCAAAATTTGCAACTCATGCTGGAGCAAGCCCAACTCGCCTTATTGATGCGAGACAATGAGGTCTATCGGCGCAGCCTGGGGAAAAGCCTGGAATGGATTCGCCTTTATGTCGTTACTGATACACCGGCCGCACAACTTGTAATAGATGGATTGCTCGAGCTGGGAGCCATGGATATCGACCCGGTGCTACCATCGCTTGGTCAATCCCTCGATTCAATCAGGCAAGTCATCGCCAGTGGGCGACCAGCAGGCCTATGATCAAGTTATTTATATACAGTTTGCTGGCGATCGTGGTGGGCTTGGTGCTGTCGATGTATTCGGGTTTCCCCGGCGATCCAGGTTATCTGCTGATCGCCTTCGGCGACTATACTTTTGAAACCAGCCTGTTCGCCCTGCTGGCTGCTGCGGCATTGCTAACCGTGCTGGTGCGTGCAATATTGCTGGTTTTCCACTGGATAAATCCCTGGCATCTGGTTCGTTATGGTCGCAACTACTCCAGGCAACGCAAGGCCAAGGCACGCAGTAAGAGCACAGAAGGCTTACTGTATTTTATCCGCGGCAATTGGCAGTCAAGTTACAGTTTGCTTAGCAAGAGTACGAATGATGCCGACGCGACCGTAGTCAATTATCTCATAGCCGCCTATGCTGCTTACGAGATGGGCGACAGAGAGTCGTGGATGCAGTGGCTGCAAAAAGCAGAAGAGGACTATCCTTCCGCCCGTTCCACAGTAAACTCACTCAAGGCGCAATTGCTATTCAAGTCGGATCAGCTGGAGCAATGTCTTGCCGTGCTGGAACAACTGAAGAAGAGTTCGCTTAACGATGCCACCTTGCTGCAGCTTTTGAAAAAAGTGTATGTGAAGTTGGAAGACTGGGAAAAGCTCGGGGCCCTGCTGCCAACCCTGGAAAAGTTGAAAATTATTGATAAGGCTGAAGTAGAACAAATTCAGAAAAGGGTTTTTGTTGAAGAGTTAACTGCTTCGCCTGCTGACGATAGCCCTGAAGGATCGAGAGTGGAACCGGTTGCCCGGCTATTCAAATTGTGGAAGAAAGCGCCGTCTCGCTACAGATCAGATGAGAAGGTGGTAAAACACTACACCAAGCTTTTAATTAAATTCGGAGAAAAAGAAGAGGCGTCAAAGGTCATGGAAGCCGCTCTGTCTCGTAACTGGAATGACGCGATGGTACTGCGTTATGGTGAGCAGGACCTGGGTACGAACCCGCAGCAGTTAATCCATGCCGAAGGCTGGCTCAAGGCTCGGCCTGCCAATGCTACACTATTTCTCAGTCTCGGTCGGATCTGCATGCGTAATCAGTTGTGGGGGAAAGCGAAGGACTATTATCGTGCCAGTATCAAAATGTCGCCTAGCGCCGAGGCCTATGGCGAACTGGGCCGCCTGTTAAAACATCTGGGTGAAGTTGAAGCTGGCGAGGAGTCCCTGAAAAACTATGGCGATCTAATCGGCGCAGATTTACCGGAGCTGCCGCTGCCTTCCCCGACCAAGGTGACTCACTGAACTTGCGATCCTGGTCCACTTTTTAGGGCAGCACTGAGATATTACCGCATTGTTCAGAGCTGCCTTAGCCCGGTTATGAGTCCTTGTCGATTCCTAGTTCCTGCCACAGGCCGTCGATGCGTTTCTTCACTTCATCGCTCATGGCAATGGTCGTCCCCCATTTTCTCTGTGTCTCGCCAGGCCACTTGTTAGTCGCATCCATGCCCATCTTCGAGCCGAGGCCGGAAACCGGTGAGGCAAAATCAAGATAGTCGATGGGCGTGTTTTCGATGAGTACCGTATCTCTTGCCGGGTCCATGCGCGTGGTAATCGCCCAAATCACGTCCTCCCACTTTCTGATATCCACGTCATCATCCACTACCACCACAAACTTTGTGTACATAAACTGGCGCAGGTAAGACCACACACCCATCATCACGCGCTTGGCGTGACCTGGATATTGTTTCTTCATGCTGACGATTGCCAAGCGGTAGGAACAACCCTCCGGCGGCAAATAGAAATCGGTAATTTCCGGAAATTGCTTTTGTAGAATCGGTATGAATACTTCGTTGAGAGCGACTCCCAGCATCGCAGGCTCATCCGGCGGTCTGCCGGTGTAAGTGCTGTGATAGATAGGATCTTTCCTGTGAGTTATTCGTTTCACCGTGAACACCGGAAATTTTTCGACTTCGTTGTAGTAACCGGTGTGATCGCCATAGGGTCCCTCGTCAGCGATCTCGTCCGCCTCAATCACTCCTTCCAGAACGATCTCCGCACTGGCAGGAACTTGTAAATCATTGCTCAGGGATTTAACCACTTCAGTCTTACTGCCGCGCAATAAACCTGCGAAGGCATATTCAGACAAGGTGTCGGGTACCGGCGTCACCGTCGCCAGGATGGTTGCCGGATCGGCACCAATCGCGATCGAAACTGGAAAAGCCTCGCCGGGGTGTCTTTGCTGCCACTCCTTGAAATCGAGGGCGCCACCACGATGGGAGAGCCAGCGCATGATCAATTTGTTCGGAGATAACAGTTGCATGCGGTAAATGCCAAGATTCTGTCTTTCTTTTTCCGGCCCCCGGGTAATGACCAGGGGCCAGCTCACCAGCGGTGCCACATCACCTGGCCAACAAGTCTGAATCGGGAAAATCCCCAGATCCACATCGGCTTCGTCTATTACCACTTCCTGACAGGGCGCGGATTTTTTTACACTTGGAGCCAGGTTGAGGACACTCTTGTAGCTCGGCAGACTCTGCCACAGGTCCTTCCAGCCACTGGGGGGTGTGGGTTCTTTTAGAAATGCCAGCAGCTTGCCAACATCCCTCAGGCCGGAAATATCTTCCTGTCCCATTGCCAGCGCAATGCGCCGGGTAGTGCCAAATAAATTGGCCAATAGCGGCATGGATGAACCTTTCAGATTTTCAAACAACAGGGCGGGACCGCCGGCGCGGAGGGTGCGGTCGCTGATTTCGGTTACTTCAAGATAGGGGTCGACTTCGGTTTGAATACGCTTTAACTCAGCCTCAGTCTCGAGTAGTTTGATGAAATCTCGCAAATCCCTGAATGACATGAGTTTAAACAGAGGCTCCTTGGTTCTTACTCGGCGGAGATTGGGGGGAGTGGCGTTGCGGCACTAAATCTATTTACGCTTCATGGAATTAAAAAATTCTTCGTTAGTCTTGGTGTCCTTCAGCCGGTCCAGAATAAATTCTGTCGCTTGCACATCTTCCATGGAGCTAAGCAACTTGCGTAGAATCCACATGCGTTGTAATTCTTCCTCGGTCGTCAGCAAATCTTCTCTGCGGGTGCCAGAACGACGCACGTTAATAGCGGGGTAGATGCGTTTCTCTGCGACCTTACGATCCAGATGCAGTTCCATGTTACCGGTGCTCTTGAATTCTTCGTAGATCACCTCATCCATCTTGGAACCGGTTTCGATCAGGGCGGTGGCGATAATAGTCAAGCTGCCACCCTCTTCGAGATTACGTGCGGCACCGAAGAAACGCTTCGGTCTTTCCAGGGCGTGGGCGTCGACACCGCCGGTCAATACCTTGCCCGAGGATGGAATAATCGTGTTATAGGCCCGTGCCAACCGGGTAATGGAATCCAGAAGAATAACCACATCCTCCTTGTGCTCAACCAGGCGTTTGGCTTTCTCGATCACCATCTCGGCAACCTGGACATGACGTGTCGGGGGTTCATCGAAGGTACTGGCAACTACTTCGCCTCTGACGGTGCGCTGCATTTCGGTTACTTCTTCCGGGCGTTCATCGATCAACAGGACAATGAGTCGACACTCGGGATTATTGCGGGTAATGGACTGGGCCATGTTTTGTAGAATCAGGGTCTTACCGGCCTTCGGCGGCGATACGATTAAACCTCGCTGGCCTTTACCGATTGGCGCTACCAGGTCAATGACTCGAGCACTAAGATCTTCGGTGCTGCCATTACCAATTTCCAGTTTCATGCGTTCATCGGGGAATAGCGGGGTAAGGTTTTCGAAGAGAATTTTGTGCCTGGAGCCATCGGGCTTGTCAAAATTGACTTCGCTTATTTTGAGCAAGGCAAAATAGCGTTCGCCGTCCTTTGGTGGTCGTATCTTGCCAGCTACGGTATCACCGGTACGCAGATTGAAGCGGCGAATCTGGCTCGGTGATACATAGATGTCGTCGGGACCAGCCAGATAGGAAGCATCTGCAGATCTTAGAAAACCAAAGCCGTCCTGCAAAATTTCCAGCACTCCATCGCTATAAATATCTTCACCGTTCTTGGCATGTTTCTTCAGGATTACAAAAATAATATCTTGTTTGCGTGTTCGTGAAACGTTTTCCAATCCCATGTCATGTGCTGTGGTGACAAGTTCGGCGATTGGTTTTTGCTTGAGTTCGGTCAAATTCATGATGAATAATCTTCTTGAGGAATTTTCAGGTTAGTAGCGCTGGATTGTGATTAGTCCGCTGCAAAAGAGCGGATATCCACGTTCGAGTCTAAGGATAAAATTTAGAGAATTGGTTTTTGGGTTAAAGGAATTTTAGTTTTTTGGCTCAACGTTTGTAGAGTGGAGAATAGTTTTCGCTGGAGTCTAACTGATGTTGATTCGATGGCACGCCGTCCAGCATGTTGGGGTTTTTCTTATTTCACATATTTTACGGTGATTCCCAACGACTATTTCAATACCTATGTGTTTTGGGCACCTGTGCTGTTTTGGGCACCTGTGGTGTTATGTTAAGGGCATTTTACTAAAAATCTGAAACCTCATGTGTCACGAAAAGTTTCAGAGACTTTCAAGTATCCAGAAAAGAGTTAAGAAAAATCGATTTGAATTATTGGCTTTTGGTTAAATCAGAGAATTCCACGTATCGTGGCATCTCGTAGATAGGTGAGATGCCACATTAAACGCAATTTAAATCACGCTGTCAATAAAAGCGGATAATTGAGATTTCGAAAGCGCACCCACTTTGGTACCGGCGACGTCACCGTTGTTAAAAATAATCAGAGTCGGAATGCCCCGAACGCCATATTTTGGTGCAGTCTCGGCGTTTGCATCCACATCCATCTTGCAGATTTTCATCTTGCCGTCGTACTCCTGAGCCAGCTCTTCCAGCACCGGGGCAATCATCTTGCAGGGTCCGCACCATTCCGCCCAGAAGTCCACTAAGACGGGGCCTTCTGCCTTTAATACATCTTGTTCGAAACTAGTATCCGAGATGTGAACGATGTTTTCGCTCATAGGTATTTTCCTTTGTTGGGGGACTATCGGGGTATGTAACGGAGAAACTTCCAGCGGCTCGCAAAGAGTTCGATTACACGATTTCGACCTTGGCTAGTTTTTGTACCTGTTTATTCTGCACTCGCCTGTTTTGTACCTGCCTATGATAAGGCCAAATTCTCAGGTTTCAAGTGTCAATCTGCCGCTTATCAACACCAGTCTGACACCAGAGACCCCAGATAAGGACTTATTGTTGCATTAAAATTCCTGCTTTCTTCGCAAAATAACTGAGAATTGCATCGGCACCGGCGCGTTTGATGGCGATCAGGGATTCCATCGTAACGGCATCTTCGTCCAGCCAGCCATTCTGCGCCGCCGCCATATGCATCGCGTATTCGCCACTCACCTGGTAGACAAAAGTAGGCACCCCGAACTCTTTTTTAACCCGGCTGACAATATCCAGGTAAGGCATGCCAGGCTTGACCATCACTATATCCGCACCTTCCGCCAGGTCCAGGGCAACCTCCTGTAAGGCCTCGTCGCTGTTGGCCATATCCATCTGGTAGTTGTATTTATTGCCGCTGCCCAGCTTGCTGCTGGAGCCCACGGCATCTCGAAAGGGACCATAGTAACTGGAGGCATACTTGGCCGAATAGGCCAGGATTTTGGTGTGGATGTGGCCATTTTCCTCGAGTATGGAGCGAATAGCGCCGATGCGGCCGTCCATCATATCCGAAGGGGCGACGATATCGGCACCGGCCTCGGCATGGGACAGGGCCTGCCTGGCCAGCAGCGCAACAGTCTCATCGTTGAGGACATAGCTATTATCATCGATTATGCCGTCCTGGCCGTGGGTGGTGTAGGGATCCAGTGCCACATCCGTAATCACGCCAAGCTCTGGCAGAGCGCTCTTTAACGCCCGCACCGCATTCTGCACCAACCCCTCGCTGTTATAGGCCTCGCGTCCGTCCTCAGTTTTCACATCATCGTGGGGGCAGGGGAAGAGGGCGATAGCCGGGATATCCAGCGCCACCAGCTCTTTCGCCTCCCGCAGTAATTCGTCGATACTGAGGCGAAAAATACCCGGCATGGACTCGATAGCCTGGCGTTGATTGTCGCCATCGACAATAAAAATCGGCGAGATCAGGTCATCTGTGGTCAGTCGCGTTTCTCGCATCAGGCGGCGGCTGAAATCATCTCGACGCATGCGGCGCATGCGGCTAGCTGGAAATTCGCGGCTGAAATCGAAGTTTGACAAGGCTTGGAATCTCTTAACTTATGAAATGTGAGGGTTTATAGTCGCTTTTCAGGCTATCTTGCAAGCGGTTTAGCATAGCCTTGTCGATGGCAGGGATAAACTACTAAATTATCGGAACCCGTGAAACTGCAGCCCACGCCGTCATCACCGCGCGCTGATCTGTATTAATTGCCCTGTTAACTGCTAAATCAAGTTTAACCAGGCTCAAAAACAAAGGCGCAATTTTAGTGAACAAATCGAAAATACTGCTTCTAGGACTCATCGCTATCGCCATCGGTTCCTACTTTATCTTCGATCTTGGACAGTATCTGACACTGGATTTCGTCCAGTCCCAGCTGGCGGCAGTGCAGGCCTACAAGAACGACAATTTTGCTACGGCAGCTGCGATCTATTTTGTCGGCTATGTGGTGGCTACCGGGCTGTCCATACCGGGGGCGATACTCATTACCCTGATGGGTGGTGCCATCTTTGGTGTGTTCTGGGGAACGCTGCTGGTTTCCTTCGCCAGCAGTATCGGTGCAACCGGGGCGTTTCTGGCCTCACGACTGCTGTTGCGGGACTGGGTACAATCCCGGTTCGGTGACTACCTGGCACCGATCAACAAGGGCATGGAGAAAGACGGCACCTTCTATTTGTTCAGTATTCGCATGGTGCCGGTTTTTCCCTATTTCATGGTCAACCTGTTGATGGGTTTAACTCCCATAAAAACATCTTCCTATTACCTGGCGAGCCAGGCGGGAATGTTCGCCAGTACGATCGTTTTCGTTAATGCCGGTTCCGAACTCGCGCAGATCACTTCGCTATCGGGCCTGGTGAGTGGATCGCTTTTGTTTTCATTTGTGTTGTTGGGGGCGCTACCACTGCTGGCGAAGTTCGCCCTTGGCATGGTGCAACGCAACAAGGTGATGAGAGGCTACACCAAGCCCAAAAACTTCGACGCCAACGTCGTCGTCATCGGCGCGGGCTCGGCAGGCCTGGTGGCCGCCCTGATTGCGGCTGGCGCCAAGGCGAAGGTTGTATTGATAGAAAAGCACAAGATGGGAGGGGATTGCCTTAACACCGGCTGCGTGCCCAGCAAGTCACTGATCAGGAGCGGCCGCATCATGTCCTACATCAGGCGCGCCAGGGAATTTGGCCTGGATGGTGCCACCGCCACCGTCAATTTCGAGTCGGTAATGCAACGGGTGCAGGCTGTCATTGCCGCCATTGAGCCCCATGATTCGGTAGAGCGCTTCACCTCGCTGGGGGTGGAATGTGTGATCGGCGAGGCAAAAATTGAATCGCCTTATGTGGTAAGCGTCGCCGGACGCACCATCAACACGCGATCGATTATCGTGGCGACCGGGGCCAAGCCCCTGGTCCCACCCATACCGGGTCTGGACCAGATCGACTACCTGACATCGGATACCATCTGGAGCCTCAGAGAATTACCCAAGCGCCTGTTGGTGGTTGGGGGCGGACCTATTGGCTGTGAGCTGGCCCAGGCCTTCAGCAATCTCGGCGCCCAGGTCACCCAGGTAGATATGGCGGCCCGAATCATGCCCAGGGAAGATCCTGAGGTTTCGGCCCTGGTGATGCAGCAGTTTGAGGAGCAGGGCATCGACCTGCTCGTCGATCATCGACTGACGAAGTTTGAGGTCGTTGACGGCGTCAACACGATGGAGGCGGAACATAAGGGTAGCGTGGTCAGGGTTGAATTCGATAAGGTGTTATTGGCCATAGGCCGTAAGCCCAATGTCGAAGGGTTTGGCCTGGAAGAACTGTCGATGCCACTCACGGCCCAGGGCGCTATCGAAGTCAATGCCTCGATGCAGACCGCCTATCCGAACATATTTGCCTGTGGCGATGTTGCCGGTCCCTATCAGTTTACCCATATGGCCTCGTTTCAGGCCTGGTATGCTTCGCTAAACGCACTGCTCGGGGGGCTCTGGCGTTCGAAGGCCAATTACAGGGTGGTGCCATGGGCCACCTTCACCGACCCGGAAGTGGCCAGGGTCGGCCTCAGCGAAGAAGAAGCGAAACAACGGGGCACCCCCTACGAGATTACCCGCTACGAATTGAATGAGCACGATCGGGCCCTGGCCGATGGCGAAGCCCGGGGATTCATCAAAATACTGACGGTTCCCGGTAAAGACAAAATACTCGGTGTCACTATCGTGGGTTATCATGCCGGCGAGATAATCGGTGAATTCGTGTTCGCCATGACGCATGGCATGGGACTGGGTAAGATATCTGCCGTCACCCATATTTACCCGACGCTGCTGGAGGCAAACAAATTTGCTGCCAATGCCTGGCGCAATGCGCGCCTGCCAGAAAAATATTTCCCTCTGGCGGAGAAGTATTTTCGGTGGCTCAGAGGTAAGCGTGCGGAAGCCACAGCCCAGGAAACTAGCGACTGATCCGTGGCGTGATCAACATTTGAATTGAATTACTCAGGAAGAAACCAATGAATGTCCAGGCGCAAGTCGAAACCAAGGTCTCCCAGCGCTACGCCGAGGGAGCTAAAGAAAGGCAGGAGGCGCTTTGCTGTCCGGTGGATTATGACGCCAGTTTGCTGGAATTGCTGCCCCAGGAAATCATCGACAGAGATTATGGCTGTGGCGATCCATCGCGCTATGTGAAGACAGGCGACACCGTTCTCGACCTCGGCAGCGGCGGCGGTAAAATCTGTTATATGGCGGCCCAGTTAGTGGGCGAAAAAGGGAAAATCATAGGCGTCGACATGACCGATGAGATGCTGGCGCTGGCGCGAAAACACCAGGCGTCGATGGCCGAGAAAATCGGCGGTGACCGGGTGCAGTTTCTGAAAGGCTATATTCAGGATTTAGCGCTGGACGTGGAAGCCATGGATGCTTTTCTCGTCGCCAATCCAATTCAGTCCAATGCATCACTGCAGCAGTTTGAGCAGTGGAAATCCAGGCAGCGCAGCGAACGCCCGCTGGTTGCCAGCGACAGCATTGACCTGGTGGTGTCCAACTGCGTCTTGAATCTGGTGGCGGCAGCCGACCGCAAGCAAATGCTCGATGAAATCTTTCGCGTGCTTAAACCAGGCGGTCGCGTAGCTATCTCTGACATCGTCAGTGACGAATCAGTGCCTCAACATTTACAGGAAAACGAGGAATTGTGGACCGGTTGCATCTCCGGCGCCTTCCAGGAAAAACAGTTCGCCCAGGCTTTTCTCGATGCTGGTTTTGTACTCGTGAACTACGATAAGTGGGACCAGCAGCCCTGGCAGGTGGTGGAAGGCATCGAATTCAGGTCTGTCACCCTGATGGCGGTAAAACCGTCAGCGGATGTATGTATGGATATTGGTCAGGCGGTAATCTACAAGGGACCCTATAGCGAAGTGCGGGACGATGAGGGCCATGTCTATCCTCGCGGAGAGCGCATCGCGGTATGCGAACGGACGTTTAAATTTCTCACTGAGGGACCGCAGAAAGATGAGTTTATCGGTGTGAATCCGGCCTCGCCCAGGCCTGCCGAAAATTTTTGTGCGCCCGCCGGTACGCTACGGCCGGCTAGTGAAACCAAGGGCGGCGATCACTGTTCAAGCTCAGGTGGTGTCAGTTGTTGCTGAGTTGGAATTGAAGGCAAAACCTGGCCGGCTAGTATTGTAGGACCCGCTAAGACATTACTGCATTGTTCAGACGTGCCCTAGCTGCAAGCGTAATCCGGAATTGATCAGGCCACTTCACCCTGGTGCCGAAATGCGATAAACATGCAGATGCTGAATAGCGCCACGAAGGCCACCATGGCCATTTCCGGGATCGTAAGCAGGCCGAAGAGCCTAAAGTGCACCTCCGCGCAATTGCCGTCACCCTTCAACAGAAAACTCAGAGTCTCCATGAAAGGAAAATTTTCATAGATATAGGTGAGTCCCGGACCACAGGCTGGCACCTGATCTTCCGGCAGATGCTGCAGGTAGATCTGCCTGGCGGCGAAATAACTCCCGAATATGCACATGGAAGCCGCCGCGAAGGCGTAATACTTCTGCCCGTTGCCCCCTGG
>JADFIJ010000079.1 GCA_022566775.1 Pseudomonadota bacterium
GTGCGGCAGCAAGATGGACGGGGAGAGCGCCACTGGGAATATTGGAAAGAAGTTATTCAGCCCTTGATAGGTGCCACCAAACCAGGTCTGGTGAGTGACCGAAGTCACCCCTTCAAGCCGGTTTATCTCATTCAAATGAGTAATTGGCATCTGATCGATAATGGAATATTTCGGCGACACGTTGAGTCGGTCAACACCCGCAAAATCAATACCCACTTCGAAGGCACCAGCCACCGGTCGCAGCAGTGCGAATAATAGAAATGCCACCAGTACCGAGAACAAGGTAAGAAACGTCCTGACCTTGCGCCGAAACAGATTGGACCAGATCAATGAGAATTTATTCATGCGACCTGCTTCACCAACTGACCCTTGTCTAGCTCCAGAATATGGTGGGCATGGCTGGCGGCTTTTGGATCATGGGTGACCATGATAATAGTCTTGCCGTAGTCTTTGTTGAGGATCCCCAGCAGATCCAGAATTTCGTTGGCGGTATCACGATCGAGATCACCGGTTGGTTCATCACAGATCAGCACCGCAGGATCGGCCACTATCGCCCGCGCTATCGCTACTCTCTGCTGCTGGCCACCGGATAGCTCGCCGGGTTTGTGTTGCGCCCGATCTTCCAGCCCGACGATTTGCAGGGCAACCTCTGTGCTCCGTCTGCGTTGCGCGGCAGACAACTTCGTCAGCAGCAAGGGCAGAGCTACATTCCGTTGCGCCGTCAATACCGGCAACAGATTGTAGGATTGGAAGATGAAACCAATATTTTCCGAGCGCCATTTTGCCAACTTGTTGCTGGAAAGTCCGACCAACTGCTGACCCCCCACCACCACAGAACCTCGAGTAGGTTGGTCGATGCCACCGATGAGATTCAACAGCGTCGTCTTGCCACTGCCCGATGGGCCCATCAGGGCCACGAAGTCACCTTCGTCGATCTCGAGATCGATTCCTTCAAGCACCTCGACCGTTTCCCTGCCTTTGGTATAGACCTTATCTATGCCTTTGAGACTGACTATTGCCACCGCTTCACCCTGTTGTCATTCGTGCTCGGACCAATCATTTCAATTACTAGATTAGACATGGTTAGTTCAACACAGTCACCGGCAAGCCATTTTCAAGGCTCGCGAGCAGTTCATCATCGAGCCCGGAAACCACCCACTCGCCACTAAGCAAACCAGATACTATCAGAACCCGCTGACCGATCTGATCACCGATCACAATTGGACGACGAGTCACCTGCCCATTCACTACTACCCAGACAAATCGATCACCGCCATCATTGCCCACAGACGAGTTGGGCACCAGCACACCCTCAGGCACTTCCGCCACCGCTGCGCCAGGATCATCTGGCTCGAGAAACGACACCTTCACCCCCATTTCTGGCAGCACCCGATCGTCACGCTCGAGAAATCGGATGCGAACACGAACCGTGGCCTGATTACGGTTGGCTGCCGGAATAATCGCAATCACCGCCGCCGCATAGGGACTATTTGGATAGGCATTTAGGGTGACACTCACTGGCTGATCGGCATAGACACGATTGATATAGGATTCGTTCACATCGACCTCGACTTCCAGGGATTCCATATCCACAATGGTGCAGATGCCGGTATTGGTAAAGCCACCGCCGGCGGCGATGGGAGAAATCATCTCGCCCGGCTGCGCTGCCTTGGCAATTACCACCCCGGCGAAGGGCGCCCGTATCTGCATATCGTCGAGAATCTGTTCCTGAATAGCGGTCATTCGTACCGCTACGTCAACGTCACGCCTGAATTTGTTGAGCCGTGCCAGTAAAGCTTCGACATTGAGTTCATTGCTATCCAGATCAGCCTGGCTAGCAAGATTACGTGCCGTCAGGTCGCGGGTGCGGTCGAGGTCCAGCCGAGCCTGGCGGATTTGCACTTCAAGCTCGGCGATAGCGGCATTGGCCGCATCGACCTGGGACCAGGCAAGTGCAAGTTGGGCACGATTGATGCTGTCATCGAGGACCGCCAGCAGCTGCCCTTCCTCCACTACCATGCCTTCTTCCACCAGTATTTGCATCACTTTACCAGTGACCTTGGAACTGACCGTCGCCATCCGCCGTGCGATTACATAGCCGGTGGCATCTAGTATGCTACTTTCGTTGGAGATGGCGGAAGGCGCCTGTACCAGGACAGTCCTGACTTCGAGCGCCTGGGCTTCTTGACCAGGAAAATCAGTAAACCAACTGACGAAAGCCAGCCCACCGAGGATAGCGATGGCCAGAAACCATTTGATCGGACGGCCGCTGTCAAGCCGGTTGTCACTGCGATCAATTTTCAGCTCGCCCAGTAATGCTTTTTTATCCAATTTACACTGCCTTTCATCGATGAGTTAGTTTAGTGCAATGGCCTCCTGCCTAGTACTACATAATACAGATAAATTGATGACAAGGGGATCTGCGCCTCTGCTACAGTGGCTTGGAGCTAAGGTTACCCAGATACGCATTAACGGTGAGCGAATACCTGGATTCCCAAGGCATTGCTGGCACCATCGATCCCATACTCAAAGATGGGGTGAACCTGCAGGGTAATGAGTGGCGTCTGGGCGGGCGCTATTATTCAGAACTGGACCTATCATTCAAAGGCGCGGCTGCGATTATCGCTAATTACGTCGCATCCAGAAACGGCCCGTCCACGCAACTCCTGCTGCCATCTGGTGCGTCACAGGCACCGCAGATGCCCACCCCGCATTTGGTCAGGTAGTCGATGCTATTGTGAATCTGGCTGGCGCTGCAAAAATCTCTTTCCACCGCTTCGGCGGCGTGCACCATGGGCCCCGGTCCACAGTTATAGAAGATGAGATTTTCCAACTCTGCTTTTGATAATTCCTGCAAGCGCTTTCGCAGCAGATCCGTAACCACCCCATGATAGCCGCGGCTGCCATCATCCGTCGCTACATGCAGCGTGCTGATTTCTGCACATTCATCCAGAAAATACAGACGTTCTGCGGTCCTGGCGCCGAAGAATATCTCGGCGTTGCCAAAATCCCTGGCAATCTGATAGACCGCAGCCAGACCCGTGCCGCCCGCCACCGCCATAATCTTCGCGCCTTTCGGAGGCACCGCCGCATTGCCGTGAGGTCCACGCACATAGGCCTCGGTGCCGGGCTCCAGCGTCATTAGTGCTTCAGTAAACGCGCCAAGGTTAATTACCACCAGGGAAAAAGGGTCGTCGGTTAGCGCGGAGAATGGTTTTTCACCGAGGCCGGGAATCCACAAGAAAATAAACTCGCCACCTTGCAAACTGATTTTACGATCGAAAGTGAGGATGCAGATATCATCGGTAATGCGCTGGTTCTTAAGCAGCGTTACCGGTTCGAAGTTCATATCGACGTCGTAGCGCACCAGCGCCTCGGCAGCTTCCGTATTGGCTTCCAGGTCACGACTCAATACCCTGAAGTACTCCGCAATTTCTTCCGTGTTCATGCCGATCAGGGCTGAACCCACTCCGATTATGGCCGCGCCTGCCTCTTGAAAATCCCGCACGTTCTCGGCGCTGCTAATGCCACCACAGGCCACGATGGGCACATCAACGCAGTCATGTATTTCCTGCACACATTCCAGGGCCCGATCCAATATGGCCTTGCCTGACACGCCTCCCTCGCCATTGCTGAGGATGTCATGGCCTTGACTGCGGTAACGCTCGGGTCCCATGGTATTGATCGCGCAAATTCCGTCGGCGCCCCCGGCGACGGCGGCCCGCGCGATCTCGCCGATGTTGGGCACGTTTGGCGTCAGCTTGGGTATTACAGGAATATCGACGGCGGCCTTGACCGCGCTCACAATCTCTTTCACCAGCTCAGGGTCCTGGCCCATGGCCGTGCCATAGCCCTTGGCGTGGGGGCAGGATAGATTGAGTTCGAGACCATCGCCATGGGGCGCCATGATTTTCGCCACCTCGACATACTCTTCTACGCTGCCACCAAAAATTGAAATCAGCAGGAACCGATCTTCGGGAATCGTTAACGCGGACATCAACTCGGCAGCGCGCTCTGCGCCTGGATTAGTCAGGCCGACGGCATTAACGAAGCAGCCGGGCTCATACTGGGCCAGAATCGGTTCGCGATAACCCAGTCGTGGCTCCGGACCAATGCTCTTGGTAGTGAGTACGCCCACCTCCGGCATGGTGTCGAACACTCTTTGAATAATGTTGGCAGTACAGGTAACAATGCCGGAGGGAATGGTGAAGGGACCGGAGAGGGTCCTGCCTAGAAATTCGGTTTTCAACGCCGTGGTGCACTCGTGCTCAATCGGATAATCGGTGGCGCATTTTATCCGTTGTCGAGCCGGAACGCACTAAAACGGGTTGGTAAAGCTAGTTTTCTTCACGGTCAGCATCGGGGTCTATGCCGTTGCGTATCATTTCCAGTCGCTCTACGTGTCTAAAATAGACTTTGGCGCCTTTGACAGAAAAAACGCCAATGATGGCAATGATCGGAATGAGATAGACCAATACATCCTCAGACAAGAGCGGGGTCAGCCAGTCCATAAGATCTCTCCTTTAACCCAGAGGGTGAAACTACCAGCCCCCATTAGTCTAAAGCATGTACAGGGTGAGGTCTTCTTTATCCGGGAATACGGGGACAACCGGATCCGGACTATGTTACTAGCGCCGTTCTTCCGCGAGCTGCGCCTGGTAAATCCCTTCGAGCCGTTCCACGGCAGCCAGGAATCCTTGCGGATCGACGAAGGTATCGGGGTCGTATTCCTGCCCGGGCGCATACTTGTCATGCAGGCCATATTGACCGCCATGGGCCGCGACCCAGACATCCACATCCATGGCTTTCTGTCTACGATAAGTCTGGGCAAAGTCATCTGCTACGCCGGGATAAGTGGGGTCAACCACAAGTTGCTTGCCGGCGTTAATCGTACCCATGTTGGCAATGACCACCTTGTAGTCGCGGCCATTTTCCCGCACTTCCATGGAGTAACTCGAACTACCTTCCGTGTGGCCCGGATGTTCGTACACCGTCAGGGAGATATCCCCCAGCTCGATTACCTCGCCATCGGTAATGACCTTGTCGACGTCTACCGGTTCAAACGAAACGCGGCCACCAAAGTGGGCATCGCTGAAGCCACCGTCTGCAAGCACCCGGGCATCATCTGCCGTGGCCCACATCTCGGCCCCGGTAATCTCCTTTATCTCGGCAAGCGCGGCGGTGTGGTCCCAGTGCGCCTGCATGGTAAGCAATATCTTTACATCCTGCATTTGGAAACCGACAGCGGCAATGTTATCGCGAATCGATGCGGTCGATTCTGCCAGCCCGGTGTTAATGAGAATATGTCCATCATCGGAGGTAATCAGGAAGACGCCGAGGTCATAGGTGCCTACCGCATAAAGATTGCCGATCACCCGGTGACCGGGAAACGGTCGCGTCCACCCATCCGGCTGGGCATTGAGTTGAGCGGTGGTGATGAACAAAAGACAGCAGGCGACTGCTAGTTGATAAATTTTTGGTCTCATGGTGGCTCCCCGTCTTATGGGTGAAAGGTGGGTGAGGGGGGACAGATTTATTTAATAAATAGATCTGGCCTCTTTGTCGTTTAATCCCTGTGAAGGGATTCATTCCTCAATGATTGGTGTGTAAGCATCCGTGCCTGGGTCCCTCGATAAACTACTCCAATTTTCGCCAGCTTAGCGTGGCCGTAACCCTGCCTTCCGCATCCTTGAGAGACAATTTTAATAGGCCATCGGTGAATTCGAAGTAGCGGATATTTTCTCCTCCGACCCACTGAGGAACCAGCGGCGAGCCTTCGACATGATGGAAGACAATGCCTTTCTCCAGGTCATAACTCACCTTGCCCCAATAGGCGAAACCACCGGTGCTACGTTCCGAAGACTGTGCCGCCCGCGCCGGCAGCTCCACCGGCATGCCGATGCCAGACATGTTGCCGAGGGCATCATAGCTAAGCCGTCCGATGTATTTCATGTCTACTTCACCACCGGAGGCCGGAAATTGGAAATAACTGACCAGCTCGTAGTCACCAATAAATTTTGCCTTTACCGCGTCGAGGTCGTCGGCGGCTTGAATCTGTGTTGGCATCAGCGGTAGCAGAAGTATGCAGGAAAGGATAATTGCGCGATAAATAAAATTACGGGCAGTGGCCGATCTAATCATGATGTAGCCTCGTCGGTTCTAATTGTTAATATTGGTGATGCTGGTCTGATCACAGCAATTTCTTAAGTTCAGTCTTGGTCACCTTCCCCATGGCATTGCGTGGCAGCGCATCGATGATCTTGATGGCCTTGGGAATTTTGTAAGCAGACATCTTGCCATCACACCATCGCTTCAAGTCATCATACTCAAGGCGGGTGCCGTCCCTCAAGCCGATAAAGGCCATCACAGATTCTCCCCAGGTTTCGTCTTCGACCCCTATCACCGCCACTTCGGCGATGTCGTCATGGGCCAGTAGTACGCCTTCGATCTCCAGTGCAGAGAGCTTGTAGCCACCGGACTTGATGATATCAATAGAGGAGCGACCCATGATGCGGTAGTAACCGTCTTCGATCACCGCGACATCGCCGGTGCAGAACCAGCCGTCCCGGAAACTTTCGATGGTGGCTTTCTCGTTGTCCCAGTATTCGAGGAAAACATTATCGCCCTTGATGCGGATTTCACCGGCGACACCTTCTTCGGTGACCGGATTGTGGTCTTCATCGAATAGCTGCGCCTCGACACCGGGAAGCGGTTGACCGACATGACCGGCTCGGCGTTCGCCGTCGTAGGGGTTTGACAGCCCCATGCCGATCTCGGTCATGCCATATCTTTCCAGTAATACCTGGCCGGTCAATTGTTGCCACTGCTCGAACAACTTTACCGGGCAAGCCGCCGAGCCGGAAATATTCAAACGCATGGGTCTGAAACCGTCACAGATCTTTTGCACCTCGTCGGCATCGATGGTGTCGAAATACTGAATCAGTTTTACGTAGATTGTCGGTACCGCCATGAACACGTTATAGCTGCCGGCAACAATTTCCGCGGTAATTTTCGGGATATCAAACTTGGCGAAGAGGTGTACGGTAGCACCTGCCCACAGCCCGCAACTCAGTATATTGATGATGCCGTGAATATGATGCACCGGCAGGAACAGGGGAATCACATCGTCTTCGGTCCAGGCCCAGGCCTCGATCAAGGTGGTGATCTGCGCGTGAATGGTTTTGTGGGTGCTGACTACGCCCTTGGGTTTGTTGGTGGTGCCGCTGGTGAACAGCATCATGCCCCGGCGCTCCGGAATAATTTCCGGTAAAGCGGCAACTTCATCTGCCAGTACGTCATCACTGGAAACCAGTTCAATATGAAGCTCGGAGCACAAGTCGCGCAGGGATTCCTGATACTTGCCGTTGGCAATCATGCGGGTCACGCCGGCGCTGGTGAGGTAGTGATCGAGCTCGGCCACCGCCGATGCCACATTGAGTGGAATGGCGATGCCGCCTGCGCGCCAGATGCCATGCATGGTGGCGACGTAGTCGAGGCTGGCGGGCATGAAGAACGCGATACGTTCTTCCTTAAGATCGTCTTTACCATCCAGCAAGCCGGTGGCGAGGCGATCGATGCGTCGATTCACTTCGCCATAGGTATAGCTCTTGTCGCCCTCGACGAGTGCGACCCTGTCGTTGTCATTCGTGAGCTTGGGAAAGGAATCTTGGGTCATAACATTTATCTCTTATAGAGGGGACAGACTGCGGTAAAAGGGGCGGTAAAGGGGGACAGACCATGTTTTCCGTACTTCAGAAAATGTGGTCTGTCCCCCTTTACCGCCCGTCCCTGTTAAAACATGGCGCTGACAATAAAATACAGCACAGACGGTCCCAACAGGCAGCCGAGGCCAGTGTAGAAAGTGGCTGTCATGGCGCCATAGGGGACCAGCTTGGGATCGGTGGCAGCGAGTCCTGCGGCTACACCGCTGGTGGTCCCCATCAGGCCACCAAATACCATCGCCGACTGTGGGTTGTCCAGGCCGATGCGCTTGGCAATCAACGGCGTACCGATCATTACCAGGATCGATTTCACCAGGCCGGCGGCCACACTCAGTGTGATAACGGCATCGCTGGCGCCGATTGCCTCGCCGGTGACCGGGCCGACGATGTAAGTGACCGCGCCGGCACCTATGGTGGTAATTGCTGTCGGATCGGTATAACCAAACATGACAGCTACCGCGGCACCCACGACAAAGGAAATGATGACGCCGGCGAAAATGGAAATGACGCCGGCAATACCGGCTTTCTTGAGCTCGCTGATGTGAACCCCGAAGGCGGTGGAGACAATGGCGAAGTCGCGCATCATGCCGCCCCCCATCAAGCCAATACCACCGAGCAGAGTCACATCGGCGACCCCACGACTGCCGCCGGTGACGGTGCCGCCCCAGTACGCAGCCAGTAAACCAAGGGCGATGGCGATGGCGGAACCGTGAATGCGGCCGGCGGTTAGTTTATCGGCGAGGAAATAGGACACCCACATAACCACGCCAACTACAGCGAAGGCGACGACGAGGTTATTCCGAACAAAGACGGTTTCGACGATATCCATTAACCAGCTTCCTGTTCTTCGCTGGTATCCGGGGCTGGAGAATCATCCTTGCCTAGTTTGCTGAAGACGGGAACCAGCGCGAAGCTGACGATGACCGCGGCCACACCGGCGCTCAGGGCCAGTAAACCGCCCTCGGTGGCGGCAGCAACATTCTGACGTGCTGCCATGGCAACCACAATCGGGATGTACATGGCGCTCCAGAACTTGATGCCGGTGCCAGACACGCCTTCGGTGAGGGCCTTGAACTTATCGGAGTTGCTGGCGAAGACCAGGAACAACATGGCGATGCCGACACCACCGACGTTGGCTTCCACATTCAGCAACACACCCAGGGCTTCTCCAAATAACATCCCCAGAACCAGGCAGACAGACAAAAGGGCTACACCATAGACGATCATTTTTATTATCCTTGTACTTATCCCTATTAAACAGGCAGTGTCGTACTGCGCGAGCGAGCATGGATGATATGATGCGGCCGGGTTTTGTGCAATTTACCCAATTCGGCGTAAAATCGGGGAAAATCGGGGACAGACCACGTTTTCCAAAACGTGGTCTGTCCCCTTCAAGCAGAGAAAAGGTTAAGAAATGACGAAAATTCTAAAATTCCTTATGGCGCTGACGCTGGGGTCACTGTCGCTTTCCCACAGCCTGGCACAGAATGTCACTACGGATATTCTGGCGAACGCCCAGGATTATTCCGACCGCTGGGTGACCTATGGCAAGAACTATGGCGCCTGGCGCTACATGCCGGACGATCAGATTAATCGCGATACCGTCGCCAATCTTCGACCGGTCTGGATCAAACAAAGCGGTGTGACCGGTGGCGCCTACGAGGTGACGGCGCTGGTCAACGATGGTCGCATGTACCTGACCACGGCGAATAGCCACTTAATCGTGGTTGACCCTTTAACTGGTGATGAGCTGTGGCGTTACGACCATGATTTCGAAAATGTCGATCTTTGTTGCGGGCCCCACAACCGCGGCGTTGCTCTGTATGAGGACAAGGTGTTCTGGGGCACCCTGGATGCGCATCTGCTGGCATTCGACGCCGCCACAGGCATTCAACTGTGGGATGCAGAAGTAGGCGATCATCGCCAGTCATTTTCCGTGACCGGTGCGCCGCTGGTGGTTAAAGACATGGTCCTGATCGGTGTCGGTGGCGGCGAATACGGCATCCGCGGCTACATCGATGCCTATGACGTCAACAGCGGTGAACGTCGCTGGCGTTTCTATACGATACCGGCAGAGGGCGAGCCTGGCAACGAGACCTGGGCGGGTGATTCCTGGAAGACCGGCGGGGCTCCAACCTGGGTAACCGGCACCTATGATCCGGAAACCGATATGGTGTTCTGGGGCACCGGCAATCCCTGGCCCGACATCAATGCCAATGTGCGCAAGGGTGACAACCTTTACTCCAACTCGGTAGTGGCTCTCGATGCGGACAGCGGTCAGTTGCGCTGGTTTTTTCAGACCTCGCCGCGCGATGAATTTGACCACGATTCAACTTCTGAGCCCATGATCATTGACGAAATGTTCAATGGGGAACTGCGCAAGATGATCATTCAGGTTTCTCGCAACGGTCATGTCTACGGACTCGATCGCATGACCGGCGACTTCCTCTATGCCGGTGAGTACACCCGGGTAAACTGGGCAGAGCGTGATGAGACCGGCAAGCCGGTACTCAAGGAAGAACTGTACGAGCCCAAGGACACCCTGGTATTTCCAGGCCTGTATGGCGGCAAGAACTGGCCACCCGCATCCTACAGCCCGGACACCCATATGCTTTATATTCCAACTACCGAGTGGGGCACGACATTTATTCGTCGAGAAGGAGAAGGGCGACCTGGCACCATGGACCTGGGTGGTATTCCACGATTTGATACTTCCGGCACTGGCTGGGTAGTTGCTTTCAGCATGCTCACCGGTAATATCGTCTGGCAACGTGAGATGCCAGGCAACTTCAATTGGGCGGGCACCCTGTCGACAGGTGGCGGCCTGGTGTTCTCCGGTGCGCCCGATGGCTATCTCTATGCCATGAATGATGAAACCGGCGAAGTGCTGTGGAAATTCCAGACCGGTAGCGGCGTTTACGCACCGCCTACGAGTTTCACTATCGACGGCAAGCAGTACATCGGTATCGCTTCCGGTACGCGTGAGCCTGTTACTCGAGCGGGTGTTGCTACCGGCATCTCCTCGGGAAATTATATTTTATTCAGTTTATAGCTCTCCTGGGATGAGAGTTTCAGAAGTGATCTTATGAAGTTTCAATCATTGCTTGATTCAGTACTGACGAGCCTGGCTATAGCGCTTACGTCCTTCGCCGTTAACGCCGGAGTCGGCGAAGGTCAGGAACTCTACAACGCCTATTGTCAGATCTGTCATGGAGAATCGGGTGAAGGCCAGACCATGGGTAAGCCACTTACCGATGGCATGGCCAATCGCCTGTCCGATGCAGACCTGCTCGCGGTTATCACCGAAGGCCGTGCCGGCACCGGCATGGCGGCCTGGGCTGGTTCCTTCAGCGGCGAAGAGATCTTCGATATCGCTTCCTATGTGCGCGCATTGCAGGGCAAGCCTGGATTGAATCTGGCTGCGGACGATTCGGGTATTGCTGATAATCCCATGGCCCTGGCAGGCGCAGAATTATTCAACGGCAGCGCCGGATGTTCCAGTTGCCACTCCTACGATGATCAGGGAGGCAATGTCGGGCCGGTGCTCGATGGTGTCAGTTCCCGACTCGGCGAGGACGCACTGTTGCAAGCATTGCTAGACCCTTCCGCCTCCATCGCCAATGGCTATGGCGTCAAAGTAGTGGAGCAGGCGGATGGCACGATGATCCGTGGACGCTATCGCAATGACTCTGAACTCGCTGTGCAGATTCAAAGCGAAGATGGACGGCGCTGGGTAACTTATTTCAAAGACCGGGTTAAATCGGTGACAGATTCTGATGAATCCCTGATGCCCGATGTCTATGCGACTCTGGGTGCAGAGCAACAGGAGCAACTGCTGGCGTTTCTGCATTCATTGTAGAATCTCCTGGTAGATACCCAGGTCGCCAGTGGCAACAATCAGGCTTCACATAGCCGGGAGACGAAGAAATTGGGATTTGCCGGGAAATCAAATCGGCTGGATTGCGTGTGATAAGAGGGAAGATCGGTTGATTTTCCCTTTTTGCCGTAGAAGTAAAACCACAGAGAAAGCGGCTGTCCGATCTGATATCTTTGCTATTCGACGCTGGTCAGGAAAAGATAAACAACAAAAAGAAAAACAACATAATGCCTACACTCACACATACTGAATAGATGAGAGAGACGGTGACAAATTTTAAGGTGGTAACAAAATAACCTTCGCCGAAGAATCTTTTCAGGCTCAGGTATAAATAGATCACGATCCAAAAACCAACAGCGGTGCCGATCCAGCCGAAGCCGGCACTCAGTAGCGTGATTTCCAATTCCTCGATGATCCCCATCACCCAGAGCAAGAAAATTGAAAACACCAAAAACGCATGGTTATGCAGCGTCAATATGAAGTGCTCTACATAGAACCGCTTGCGGGTGATGTAGAGGATTTGTTGAATTAAGGCCAGCAGGGGCATCATCAACAGCATGAATAGGGTGATATATTCGAGTGAGCCGATGAAAAACGAGGCTGGATCGTCGACGACGTCCTGGAAATTAGCCTCGACTTGCGTGACTAAAAAACCCTGCAGGTTCTGATTCGCCGGTGTCGACAGAAAGGGCAGTTCGATCTCTGAAACGAAGTTCATGAATTCTTCGATGTCCTCGATGTCTTCTTCATCGAGTTCCGCAAGATCTTCTGCGGTTAATATTTCCACATTGCCGTCACTAAAAGACAAATTAAAATCTGCCGTTACCGTGCCAGTGGGATCGACCCCGATGACCGTATTTCTTATGGACTGAAAAGATGTACTCAAGGCGACCAGCAAGAAGAAGCCGATACTGATTACCAGAAAAAGTCGCAGTGGGGGTGTGTAGCTGGCACGCCGACCCTTGGTGTATTCGGTACTCAGAAATGCCGGTTTGGTGAAGAGATACCAGAGTGTTTTGTAGGCACGACCATCCAGTTCGAAGACTGTATAGAGTGTCTCCTGCAGCAACAATATGAAGGCGCGCCGGCTTTCCTTGTCGCGCTGGCCACAGTTGCCACAGAAATCGCCGCTCAGAGGCTCTCCGCAATTCTGGCAAGCGTCGAGATTGGCGGATATGGCGTCGGTCATGGGCTCTATGACTGTCTTAGAGGGCCGTGAAAAAGATGTCATCTACTGTATCAGCTATGGGATGCGGCGCGCAGTAAAACTGGAGCAAGAGCATGGGGGAGGAAATCCAGCAGGGGTGGTGAAAACTGTCGGTAGCGAGCGTCCCCACCCTCCGCAGGTTTGGTGTGGACCAGACGGAGGGCAGGAATACTCAAGGAGCACCTTGACGCAGACAGAGGTGTGGCTGCTGCGACCAAAGTAATCGCAATACACCATAAATCCAGCATGTTGTACTGCAAGGGCAACACTACCACTATATATAGTGAATCTCAAGCACAGCGAATCACCCAGTGAGGCCCGCAATAGAGCCAATTCTACTCCAATCTGAAGCTGACCCGGCATTGTCTCTAGTATAGTAAATTAATTACTTTACTATATTGGCGAAACAGCAGAGCAAGACCTTTTTTGTAGGAAATCCTGTCATCCTGTCCCGGTTCTACAATTCACGAACCCAAATATTCCTGAACGACACTATCTGCCCATGATCCTGCAGGGTTATTGGCATCTTGCCGCTGCAATCCTGTATTCGTTGTTCCTGGGAGTAGGGTCCGCAGCGGGCAGCGTACTCCGGCGACTCGGTGAAGGTCGCCCCCAGTATTTCGAAATGGTTCAAAATCAGCACGCCGTTTTGAAAAATTGTCACGTATGCGGGAGATTCCAGCCGCCCAGCACTTGAGTACACCGGTGCCTTGAAAATAATGTCATAGCTCTGCCATTGCCCCGGCGGTCTCGACACATTCACCAGCGGTGCCCGTTGTTTGTATATCGATCCGGCCTGCCCGTTAACATAGGTGTCATTTTCCCAACTATCCAGCACCTGCACCTCATACAAGGAATGCAGAAACACGCCACTATTGCCCCGACCCTGCCCACTACCCTCGATGACGTCCGTCGGACGAAACTCAACATGCAATTGAATATCCCCAAACGCCTGCCTGGTCTTAATCGTGCCGACACCACGCTGCACCGTAATAGCCCCATCCTCGATCAACCACCGCGCCGGCGCATCGTCCTCGGTCCGGTTCCAGGCATCGAGATTGCTGCCATCGAAAAGCACGATCGCATCCGACGGCGGCGCGCCATTTATCACTCCAGTTACTAAAGCTGGCACTGGTTCGTAAATTTCGCCACTGTCATTGGCTTGAGAAAAAGCATGTGAAGAAATTATTAGGAGCGTAATTGCAGGTAAAAATATTTTCATTTCTTTTCTCTTTTGATTGGTCAAATATGCTGATGCTACACCGAATTCGAGGGTTGGAATTGGACAGGGGTTTCTTCGCAGTGAGTAGCGCCCAGGGATGGGAGCGCGGGCAGGTTTTTGCTCCTGCAAAACCTGCATTCCCCACATCCATGTGGGTCAGCGGCCAAGGATGGCCCAACCGAACGGAGAAGGAACCCCTGTCCAATTCCGACCTTTGCACGATACTGATGTCTTCCGATCCAGGATTTTAGTTTTAGTCCTAATTCTAGAAATTTCATTCAAAGTGATTTTCTCGAGTTTGTTAATGAGTTTGCCGCCAAGCGAGAGGCGTGTACTGTTTTTGCGTTCCGATGGGCCATCCCTGGCCGCTGCCCCCCCTGGATTTGGGGAATGCAGGGTTTG